>NZ_JAMPKC010000005.1:0-311267 GCF_039961975.1 Trichocoleus sp. DQ-A3
TTTTCGGGACGCTATCGCAATCGTAGAAAGCGGTTTGGCTTACGCTTCAACTTGATTGCGGGACTGTTGAACTACGAACTGGCACATACTCACTGATTCATGCAGGAGGTCTAATAAACTGGCTTGTATGCAGCACCGCTTCACCATGATCCGGAATCCATGCTACCCATTCGTCCTCAGACTGCTGGCAAAGTAGCAACGCTTCATCGTGGCTATAAGGGTTGGGAAGTTCTAGCAACTGTACCCAAGTCGAATCCTGATAATCCATCTGAGACTGGGTTCGATTGGTTTGAGGTGCCCAGCTTCTAGTCCGAGACAGCAAAGGAAGTACGCAATAATTCAATGTCATATCTGTTTCCCCTCCAATAGCGATAACAGCACTCAGAGTTGGCTGACTGCTCTCCGTCGCAGTTAAGAGCCTCCACTGATAAGCTATTTTCAAAACATTTCTGTAACAAATGCTACGGAATTTTTGCCGATCAAATCAACTACCTGTCGTAAAACTTTATGTTTGATAAGACGAAACCTAAGAGGGATGCAAGATCCAGCGAATAGCAATTCTCTATTGGAGGCAGTAAAGTTTAACCCCACCCCCGCCCCTCGACCTTCACCCAGAGGGGTTCAATATTCTCCCCTCTCCGTTCACGGAGAGGGGTTGGGGGTGAGGTTCCGAGTTCAGCAAAGAATGCAGAGGTAAGCAAAGTTAAAAAAACGACCCAGAATTGACTACTTCATTGTTGAAGATTTGAGGGGAATAGCGGTGGAATCAGGTGAGGCTTCGACGATAACACCCGCTTTATTTTCGGCTATCAATTTAGGTTTTAAGTAAAGATTTTCCAACAGGACAGCGGCACCCGCCACCCAAGGAGGAACAATCAACGCGCCAAGAATGCCTAAAACCTGCGTTCCTCCCAGCACCCCCAGCAGTTGATACAAAGGATGGACTTTCACAGAAGAACCTACCAGTAGCGGATCGAGGACATAAGTTTCCACATTCTGGATAATCACGAACAACAGCAGCACCCACAGGAACGTCCACCCACCTTGAGAAACTGCCACGATGAGAGCGGGAATGGCTCCCAAAACTGGCCCCACAAAGGGGATCAAATTGGTGAAACCAGCGATCACGCCAAGTCCGAGTGCAAACTCTGATAGCCCTAAAAAACCTAAGCCAAGGGTAATCGCTACCCCTAAAATCCCTGAAACCGCAACTCGACCTTGGATATAATTCCCCATCCGCTGGCTCATCGGTGTTACTTGAGCCTCCAGACGTTCATCCCAAGGTGACGGGAATAGCTGCACCAAACCTTTAACCAGGTTTTGACTACCCGCCACCATATAACCGGAAATCAATAAAGCCAAAATTAAGCTAAAAACACCGCCAATAATTCCTCTGGTGATGTCGTAAGAGCGCAGCAGGACTTGTTGACTGGAACGAAACACCCACCTGGACAGCGCTTGGGTATCAAGGAGTTGGTTGACTAAATCGGGTCGCTCGTCGTTGTAACTGATTACAATTTTCTGAATGAGTGCCCGAAGATTTTCAATGTATATTGGCAAATTGACGGCAAGCAGTTGAATCTGCGCGGCTACGGTAGGGCCAATAATCAATCCCGCCCCAACGATGCCAGAAATTAGCGTTACATAAACAACAATGACCGCCAACCACCGGGGAAGCTGCAAGCGTTCAGCCTTGTCGATGAGGGGGGAAATCGTTGCTGCGATGACTACGGCAACCATGAGGATGACTAGGAGACTCCGCAGCTGCCATAGCAACACTCCCAACAAACTGGTGACGACAATTAGCAGGATATTCGATAGAGAAATCGCAGTGCGCCGCTCGAACATGATTTAGTAGCGATGGGCTAGGTGTAAACTACCTACACAAAGAATAGCGCTATCGTGTGGGCTTGCAGCGTCACCGAGAAATCCCTCTGTTTAAACTTGCGCCACTTTGTTGCAATACACACTCCTAACCTTACCCCCAACTCGATCTCCACAAGTGGAAAGGGGCCGGGATGGGGTTAAATTGCACTGCATCCCAACGAGAATTGCGATAAGAGGGACACAACGCGCTAGGCGACTCCATGAAATTTAGGTTGAGTCATCTTCTTTAACAAAGCTTTGGCTTGATTGAGTTCTTCGTTGCGCTGGTACAGTTCTTCACTGAGAGACTGCAACTCCTGATTCATCGTCTGTAGTTGTTCGTGGGTGGACTGGAGTTCCTCTTGAGTCCTGTTCAACTGTTTTTTGAGATCCAGACGTTCTTGCTGAACGGTTTTTAGCTCTTCTTGAAGCACCAGGAGTTGTGTCTGCTCGGTTGTTAACGCTTGATGGGTAGACGAGGGTTGCTTGGTTTTTACCTGTGGCTGAAACACTTGCTGGAACTCTGGCTGGAACACTTGCTGGAACGCTTGCTGCAACTCTTGCTGCAACTCTTGCTGCAACTCTTGCTGGAAGTATGAGGGTTGCTTTTCTAGAGGCTTCACTGCCTTTTCAGGGCTTGTCTGGGTAAGCGATCGCAACTCCTCTCCCTTAGTCTGGACACCTTTAGTCTGGACACCTTGGCTAGTCTGGACACCTTGGCGGATGCGATCGCGTTTGGAGTCCTGCACCTCAGATGCATTCAGATGCACATTCACCTTTGGCGTCTTTGTATAAACACGTCGCTTCAAATCTGCGGTGCTGAAAGTCTGAGGGCTGTTGAGCAGTCCCTCCGCATGACCTAATACGAGAAAGCCACTATCCCGGAGCGCAAAGTGAAAGCGGGACTGGATTTTTCGTTGGGCTTCGGGATTAAAATACATCAGGGCGTTGCGGCACATCAGCAGATCGAGACGGGAGATGGGCGCATCTTCAATCAAGTTGTGGCGACTAAACAGTAGCGCAGAACGCAACTCCTTATGAACAATGTAGCTGTTAGGAGTGTTATCAAAGTATTTCTCTAACAAAGCGGGAGGAATCCCCGCAACTTCCTTAGCCGTATAAGTTCCCTGACGAGCTTGCTTAAGAGCTTCCTCATCGATATCTGTGGCGTAGATTTTGACCCGCGCCTGGAACTGTTCGATTCCCAGTATCTCCGCAAGGATGATTGCTAACGAGTAAGCTTCCTCCCCAGAAGCGCATGCAGCACTCCAAACTCGAATCGGTTCGTCTGGTTCCTTCTTCGCAACGATCTGAGGGATCAGCTCGTGAGACAAATAATCCCAAACTGAGCGATCGCGGAAGAAAGAAGTAACATTGACTAAAAGTGTGTTAAATAGGTGAGTAAATTCTTGGGGATGCGCCTTTAGGTAATCAATATACTTTGTACAGCTGTCGATTTCCACTTTCTGTATCCGGCTCATTACCAGACGCATCAAACTAGGACGCTTGTAGCTGGTGAAATCAAAACCACGACTTCGCTTTATGTAGTCCAGCAAAGCTTCTAACTCATAAGCTGCTTTAGTCCGGGGCGGAGTCGTATAGGCAGTTGATTGTGATATTGGCATCATTTATCGTTATACAAGTAAAAGTGTAGCGACCTGTCAAGTAGAGGTATATTTTTTAGCAATTGTCCTAAATCGATCCCGCCTTGCCCCGCAAGCGGGGCAAGGCGGGATTTTGATGTTTATTTTTTTGATATTTAGCATCATCTAGATAAATTGCGATCGCTGTAATTACTTTAGCGGTGAATGCTTCTAGATTCATCCTCACAAAGTAGAGCGAACAGTAACAGATATTCCAACGGATGAAGAGGTTTTTAGACCCTTGGTATCAAAGCAACCAACCTTGAGGTCAAGGCACTCTGAAAGATAATTATCCACCTATTTTTAACAGGGAGTCGCACTACCAGACTTCTAGGCTTCTTTGTTTTAAATTCCTAAGAATTTCTGAAACCAATTCTTTCTGCTTTGGAGTTAGTTTATTCCAACCATTTCCCCAAAGTTTTTCTTGGTTCGTATCATTATATGTAAAAGGCATTCTTGTTAAATTATTCATTTTACACCTCTTATTTCCTTTGACCCTGACAGATGGAAACTCCCTAATTCAGTCGTCTGTTAAAGGAGACAACAAGGGACACGAGAGGAACTTAATACTCGACTATTTCAAGCATAAACGCGAGTAACAGTAACGTCTGTCCGGTTTCGCACATATTTAGGGAAACCTACAAGATTTATCGGCATCTAGTCATGTTTTGTGGTCAAAAACCCCTTTTAGCTCAGCTTTGCTGAGACTCATCACATTTTTCAGTTGCCATCTTCGCCTTCATACTTGGCAACACGACGGAGCTTCAAAGCTGTCTATCTAATGATGTGTAACTGTCTCTTGTGATGGTGACGGTAGCATCTCACCATGTACTACGATTGTGCGCTTCGTGCTTGGCTCCCCTTAGTAGCGCTTAGGAAACCGCGCAGAATGACAGTTTCAGCTCAAGTTACACTTGGTACTATCTAAACAATAAACGCGATCGCAAACGCCGTCTGTCCGCTTTCGCACATACGAGAAAACAAACAATTTAAAAAGAATTTATCCGCCATTTACCCAGCGTCGCCCGCTTGAAGAATGAATTTGATAGCTATTCGTGAACCCAGGGTTGAATATTCTCCCCTCTCCGTGAAGGTCGAGGGGTTGGGGGTGAGGTTCCGAATCTATTGCATCCAAAAGAGAAACCCTATATACAACGCTCGCCCAATCATTAATCCTAGCCGCAGTTGTGCAACAGCATCTAGGGCAACACCATCTAGTACAACGCCATCTAACGGTGTTCCGTGCCAAGCAACCGACCGAACTCGGCTTTGATAATTCCATAACACTCGCAGGAGATCGCTTCCAAGTCGCCTTGATTCAGAATGGTGATTTTGCCACGGCTGTAGCGAATCGTTCCCGCTTTGCTGAGGGTGCCAGCCGCCACCGTGACGCCAGAACGGCGCGTGCCCAACATCTGGGCGATAAATTCCTGAGTGAGGGGAAACTGGTCTGATTCCACGCGATCCTGAACGGTTAGCAGCCACCGGGCAAGTCGCTCTTCTATCGTATGCAGGCGGTTGCAGGCGACTCCTTGAGAAACCTGAGTCAGCAGTGCTTGCGTATAGCGCAACAGCAGGCTTTGCAGTGCCCCTCCCCGCTTAAACTCGGATCTGAGCTGCTCTGCCTTCATTCTCATGCCATTGCCTGCGACCTGCACCAACGCTCGGTTGCTCGTTTTGTTGCCTCCTAAAATTATGGGGAGACCTACCATTCCGTCATTACCCACCATTCCAGCTTCCACAGTCGAGCCATCTTCCAGCACGCTGAGTAAAGAAACAATTCCCTGTTGGGGAAAATAAACGTATTCAATTGGTACGCCAAGTTCGTAGAGGACTTGATTGAGTGGGAGCGAGACGGGTTCTAGATGGGGAACCAGACGTTCGTACTCCTCGTCAGGCAAAGCGGCAAGAAGTCGATTTTTTATTGGCTGAAGAGGATCTTTGGGGACTGACATGAGGAGTTTCCTTAATTTAGCCGTGTTAGAAAAGGCATCTAACGGCAGAAGGAGAAGAACTCAGTAAACCAATCCTAATACCAAAAGGTGTATTTTCTGAATAGAAAGCCGCACGCTTAGCAGGTTAAAGTCTTACAGCCGCTTACTGATGCTGTATTCATTCTAATGGGGTGTGAAATTTTCTCACATTAATAATATTCCCTAGATTCCTAGAGCAACTTTCTAGGTTATGTTGCAAAAACTTGCTGAAAAAAGTTTGGGTACGGAAATCGGGATGTAAGCGCTGATTCTATATAAACTCTCAGCACTTTACTCCTAGATACATCGCAACACTCCCGACCCAGAGGCATAGGATGTCGAATTTTGATCTCGTTTTAAAGTTATTGCTGCAACTAACCGTTATTCTCGCTACTTGTCGCATTGTGTCGATGATTGGGCGGCGCTATTTTGGTCAAACCGATGTTGTCTGCGAGATGATCGCGGGGGTGATGTTAGGGCCATCTCTGTTTGGTCTGCTGCTTCCTGATGTGCAGCAATGGCTGTTCCCCAAAGCCCCGATTGTGATTGATGCGGCGACGAAAATTCCCAACCCATCGATGTCGATTCTCTTTGCCATCAGCCAGATTGGGTTGGTCATTTATATGTTCTTGATCGGCTTAGAGTTTAATACCGATTTGATCAAGCGCCGAGTCAAGAGTGCCGGTTTGGTATCTGGGGCAGGAATTTTGGCTCCTTTTATCTTAGGCGCGATCGCAGCTTTGTTGTTGTACGGCAATGGCGAACTCTTCAAACCTGGAATTACTCGTCCGGCAGCAGCCTTATATCTGGGCGCATCCATGTCGATTACAGCATTTCCGATGCTCGCCCGGATGCTATACGAACGCGGCATCGCCAAAACCCGCTTCGGGACGCTGGCACTGGCAGCTGGTTCGATCGATGATGCGACGGCATGGTGTTTGCTAGCGATTGTACTTGCCAGCATTAAAGGCAGCGCCAGTATTGCCGCTTTTGCGATTGGCGGGGGTTTTGGCTACGTGTTGTTGATGATTTTCGTCGGACGACCGGCATTTACCTTTTTCGCACGTCGGACGAAGCAAGAGAAGGGCGTGACGATGCAAACCCTGACATTAGTTTTAGTCGTTTTGATGGTATGCGCGTGGTTTACCGATTTGGTAGGCATCTATGCGGTGTTTGGGGCGTTTATTCTGGGCACAGTGATGCCACGGGGCGAATTTGCCGACCAAGTGCGCCACCACACGGAGTTTTTGACGACTTCGTTTTTGCTCCCGATTTTCTTCGTTTTCTCCGGACTGAACACGCAAATCGGGTTAGTCAACACGCCGCAACTCTGGGCGATCGCATTACTGATTATCCTGATAGCGATCGCGGGGAAAGGGCTAGCTTGTATGTTGGCAGCAAAAGTCGCCGGTGAAAGTTGGCGCGAGTCCGCAACCATTGGGGCGCTAATGAACGCACGAGGATTGATGGAGTTAATTATCCTCAACATTGGTTTAGAGGAAGGTGTAATTACTCCAACCTTATTTACCATCATGGTCGTTATGGCAATTATCACTACCCTCATGGCATCCCCGCTGGTTTCATTATTGTTGCAAGGAACCAATTATGAACCTGTTCCCAGATAAGCCACGCCATGTGCAAGTTTTTCTAATTCGCTCAAAGGCCTCGCAAATCTAACCTAGTGCATTCCTCTTCAAAACCCCTCTATCGAGGTCGGAGAGGGGTTTGGGGAGCCTGCTATGCCTACAGGTTTTAAAAAGGGGCTGAGGGTAGCGAAAATAAATTGCTGAAGAAATACGGAAAATTGCCAACAGCGATCGCAGATATAGCAATTCTATTTGAGTAATGAGCCAGCCCTTGAGATCCCCAACTTCTGTCTGGAAATCGCAGATCTCGCCTTCACAAATCATTTAGGATGCAGATAAGATAATCAGACAGAAAAGCCTTGACTCCAAAAGGAGTCAAGGCTTTTTTGCATAGACAATGAGTTGTTACAGCACAAGCGTTTACTACCTAAGACCGCTCTGATGGAGGGTTGCGCCTCCCCTCGGTAGTAACAAAGTGGAGGAAGCGACAAAAACTCCACACCTTCTAGGCCTTTTGTTATTCAAACCGTTCGGACATCTGACGTCGCTCTTCTTTGATGTCCGATTCTGGGCCACTGCGGCATAACGCCCATCCGGTGTTTTTTTCCTTAATCAGAATAACAATCGCCAATTTAAATGTTGTCGTGCTAGCGGTAGAACCGCTGTCAGTCTGTAGAGGCAACTACTAGCATGGCTAACATCTATCTCTGGTGGGAAAGTTCCGGGCTGTAACTGTGTATACAGCAACCACGACGGCTATCTGTACAAGCCTATTCACAAGAGGGTGAATCCCTCCAAAAGTCTCAGCCACAACTGAAATTAACCGTTTAGCATATTGGCTGCCTTTCTAAGACCAATCTTTGTTTTTTGTAGAAAGCTCTATTTTACTCGGATTTTAACTTTTACCGTTACATTTTTTAATCCAGAAGCCAGTTAGAAAACTTGACACTAGGAACGCAAATAGCTAAATAATTGCAACAGATAAGAAGCAATGTCCCCAAGGGACGACTTCTGCGAAAGGTTCGCATCCTTAACCCGCTACAATTTGAGAAAACTCTCCTTGAGGCATCTACCTATGAAAATCCTCCACGGTACTTGGATTCCTAAGGCAGAAGCTAATTTCCTACAAACAGGTGCATTTTACCTGTGGGTAGAAACCCCAATTTTAAAAAAACGCCGCAACTCGCAAAAAAACAGCCATCCCAGCCATCTTGCCAAAGACGACTTGGAAGCTTTTCTAAGCAATGAACTGGGAATCGCCACAGCACCCTATCATAAGATTAGCGAGAATATTTCTACTCAATACATTGCTCTTCCCACCGCGAACAACCAGCCTCTTCCTTCTCCTGAATTAATTAAATATTTGGAAGAAGAAGTTAACGAAGACTATGAAGAATTTACGGACTGGGAAATTGATACCTATGAAGTTAACGCTAGGGTAAAAACCGGCAGTTATAGCTATGCCAAGGTCAATAATGTTATTAAACTGCTTAACGATATTCACTTCTTGGCTTTACATAACTTTGGTGAAATTATTATCGGTTCAGACCTCCTATTTTGGTATCACTATACCCAAGCATTTAAACAAATTATATTCAAAGACCAATATATTCCCAGCCTCAAATATCGAGAACTTCCTGCTGTAACCAAAGGAAAACGCAAGCAAACCGCTAATTCCTTTGAAATTTATTCAGGATGGGAAATTGTTTCTGAAAAATACGAAACCTTAATTCAAAGATATGCAGACTATATGCCTCTAGTCTGCGTTGCCGGTTCTTCCGTACCCAGGACAACAGTAGAATTTTTTTCTAAAGAAAGCTTACTCCGTCACTTTTCTGAATGTCTGTTGCATGAAATTGTCACCCATACTCCCTCGACTGCTAAATTCGATCAGCAGATTACAGATACCATCCTTTATGATTGTTTCTATCCGGACAGCAAAAACCCGCAAACTACCGAAAAAGCTTTAGAAGAATACAAGCAGTGGTATGCCTGGAAAGCTAAACTAACCCGCAGCCAAAATACAGGGAATTTTGACCTTTGCTTTCAGTTAAAAGAAGCTAACTCTGAAACAGATAACTGGCAAATTGTTTTCTTGGCTAACTCCAAACAAGATCCATCCTTAAAACTTTCCTTAGGGGATTATTGGCGGCTGAATCAGAAAAGTAAAAAAGATATTCAAAAATACTTTGGCAAAGATTTTGAAAATAATCTGCTTTTGAATTTGGGATATGCAGCGCGGATGTATCCTAAACTGTGGCAGGGATTAGAAACTGACCAGCCAATCGGGTTGCAACTTAATCTGCAAGAAGCCTTTGAATTTCTCAAAGAAAGCGCCTGGGTATTAGAAGATTCCGGTTACAAAGTCATCGTTCCCGCCTGGTGGACGCCGGATGGTCGTCGGAAAGCTAGAATTCGGCTGAAAACGTCTTCTCGAAGCGTTGGTAAATCCAAAGCTGCTAACAAAGGATACTTTAATTTAGACGCGATTGTTGAGTATCAATACGAGCTATCAATTGGCGGTCAGCCGGTTACTCAAAAAGAATGGCAGCAACTCGTCAAAGCTAAAACGCCGCTGGTGCAATTTCGCGGTCAGTGGATAGAACTAGACCAAGAAAAGATGCAGCAGATGTTGGAATTCTGGCAATCTCAGGCTAAAGAACAGCCAGAAATGACTTTGTTAGATTTCATGAAATTAGCCGCAGCAGCGGAGGATGATATTGAAGTCGAGCATGACCAGACATTGTCAGAAATGATGGCGAAATTGGAGGATAAAAGTAGACTAGAGCCGGTTCAAAATCCGCCGAAGTTGCAGGGAAATTTACGCGAATACCAAAAACGCGGCGTGTCCTGGTTGCAATATTTAGAAACGCTCGGTCTAAATGGTTGTCTTGCTGATGATATGGGATTAGGTAAGTCGGTTCAAGTAATTGCTCGGCTGGTGAATGAAAAAGAATCGACAAATTCAGTTTTACCAACTTTATTAATTGCACCGACATCAGTTGTCGGAAATTGGCAAAAAGAAATCGAAAAATTTGCGCCTCATCTACAAGCAATGGTGCATCATGGCAGTAGCCGCATTCAACAAGTCGCTGATTTTAAAGAAGCTTGCCTTAAGCATGATGTCGTGATTACATCGTTTACTTTGGCTCGAAAAGATGAAAAACTTTTGCATAGTCTGAAATGGCATCGAGTGGTAGTGGATGAAGCGCAAAATATCAAAAATCCTAAAGCTGCTCAAACTAAAGCAATTTTAAAATTGACCGCTAACCATCGACTGGCACTAACGGGAACCCCAGTAGAAAATAGGTTATTGGATTTATGGTCGATTTTTAACTTTCTGAATCCTGGCTATTTGGGTAAAGAAGCGCAATTTCGCAAGGGTTTTGAGATCCCAATTCAGAAAGATAATAATCGGGTGAAGTCTACGACGTTGAAGAAATTGGTAGAGCCTTTTATTTTACGTCGAGTCAAGACTGACCAATCAATTATTAACGATCTGCCAGATAAAGTTGAACAAAAATTATATTGCAATTTGACAAAAGAACAAGCTTCTCTTTATGAGGCTGTCGTCAAAGATGTGAGCGAAAAAATCAATGATTCTGAAGGCATTCAGCGCAAAGGGTTAATTTTGTCAACCTTGCTGAGGCTGAAACAAATCTGCAATCATCCAGCGCAATTTTTACAAGATGGGAGCGAATTTTCAACCGCGCGATCGCATAAACTTAGCCGTCTTGCAGAAATGGTTGAGGAAGCCATTTCTGAAGGCGAAAGTTTGTTAATTTTTAGCCAATTCAAGGAAATCTGCGACTCTCTAGAAAAATACCTCAAGCATACTTGTCACTACAACACTTATTACATTCATGGAGGCACCAACCGCAACAAGCGAGAACAAATGATTACCGAATTTCAAAACCCAGAAACTGAACCATCGGTGTTTATTCTTTCTCTCAAAGCTGGCGGAGTTGGCATTACGCTAACGAAAGCAAATCACGTCTTTCACTTTGACCGCTGGTGGAACCCCGCCGTTGAAGAGCAGGCGACAGATAGAGCTTTTCGGATTGGTCAGAATAAAAATGTATTTGTTCACAAATTTATTGCCATTGGGACTTTGGAAGAACGCATCGATAAAATGATTGAAGATAAGAAAAAGCTGTCTTCTGCTGTTGTCGGTACCGATGAAGCTTGGCTGACAGAACTTGATAACGAAGCCTTTAAACAACTGATTTCACTGAACAAAGCTGCAATCTTGGAGTAATCATGGCTCAATTTAGCCGTACCTGGTGGGGAAAACGCTTCATTCAAGCCTTAGAAGCTTTTACCGATCCTGCGAGATTAGGACGAGGACGTTCCTATGCGAATGGGGGGAAAGTCCTCCACTACAAAATTGACCAGAATGAAATTAATGCTGTTGTCAAAGGTTCAGTGAATCCCTATTTTGGAGTTTATAAAGAGCCAACCTATATTATCAATATTGAAATTACACCGATTGATGAATCTAGTTGGTCGAAGGCGATTAAACACCTTTCATCAAAAGCTAGCTTTGTCTCCAAGCTATTGATGAATGAAGTTCCCGATAATATTGAAGATGCTTTTTCTGACCTAGGATTGCATCTTCTCCCCCACAATCGCAAAGATTTTAAAACCAATTGTTCTTGTCCAGATTACGCCAATCCCTGCAAACACATCGCGGGTGTCTACTACTTGGTAGCGTCCCAACTAGACCACAATCCGTTTCTCTTGTTTGAACTCAGAGGTTTATCTAAAGAGGCACTGCAAGCGGAACTGGCAAAATCTCCTTTAGGAGAGGTTTTATCCACTGAACTCATAGCAAAAGAAATTCCTTTAGAATCCTCGGCGTCTTACTACACCCCACTGGAAAAAGTCCCGGTTACTGAGAAGGTAAATCCCAGAGAATTTTGGTTGGGGACTAAGCGACTGCCTCAAACTGTTGAAGTAGCATCGCTGGCAAGTTTGCCAGCAATTTTGATTAAAAAGCAGGGGGACTTTCCGCATTTTTGGAAGAAAGATAGTTCTTTTATTGAAGTAATGGAGGAGTTTTATGAGCGGGTTAAAACAAAAAATCGAGATGTGATGTAATACTGCTTATTCTCTCGCGTGCATTGTAGAGACGCGATTAATCGCGTCTCTACGCCAATTAAAATAGGCTCATACAAATTACCTTTAATAGCGATACACTTGGAATTTGCTCTTTGCCCCTTTTGTAAGGGGATCTGTATCAGTCTTTTTGTGAAGTGGAGTGAAATCCTTTACCAATAATTTTTAGAGAATTTTGCCAATCTCTATGCAGAATTGCCCATAACGCCACATCCTCAAATACTCCCGACTTTCGCACTCGCTGGCGTAGCACCCCTTCTTGTACAAACCCGTTTTTCTGAAATACTTTTCCCGAAGCTGGATTTCTGACCATGTGATAGCCATAGAGCCTATTGAGAGATAAATCTTCAAAACCGAAATGAAGCACTGGTTTCAATGCTTCACTCATGTAACCTTGTCCCCATGCTTCAACTGCTAACCAAAAACTCAGTTCAGCCTGAGAATGCTCCCGTTCAATATCTCGAACCTCGATAATTCCGCTAAACACACTCTCAGATTTACGCTCAATCACAAATGTGACAGAATGACCCGCTTCAAACTCTGCAAGTTGCTTAGAGATGTATCGCTCAGCTTCACCATTAGGGTAGGGATGAGGAATGGAAATCATGGCATCAGCGAGTTCACGAACGCTAGCAAATGTCTGGATGGATAGAGCATCCTCAAAAGTGAGCGGACGCAACACTAACCTACTTGTCTTTAACGTAGCTTGAGCAGTCATGAAACGTATCTTATCGCAACCTATTTTTTAGATGTAACTTGAGTATTGATTTTCTGGTTTTTGGCTTAACCTGAGAACGAGAGATATCTTCGTAAGGTGGCATCAACTGTTAGCTGAATTTCTGGATAATTGCTCTTTTTTACATTTTCTAAAGCCAACTTCACCGCTTGGTCAGGATAGATAATTTGTCCCAACCGTTTCACAGCATACAACTGGCGAAACTCCTCTGGATGCTGCAACTCGTCAAGCAAAAATGCTTTGTAGCGCCAAAGAAAATAGTTCTCGAAAGCTAAAGCGCTTTTACAATATTCCCTCAGTTGCTTTCGATTTGCCTCTGCTTCCGGCACCCGATAATTCCAATGATTGCGGCATTGTTCGTAAATGTCTTCTACAAGCGCCGTCCACTCGTCATTAATCCATTTGCGGTACTGGATAACACATTCGCGCTTCGTTACCACATATTGTCCGGCATCTAGGGCGATGAGTGCTGTCGCCGGACAAAGGACATTTAACACTAAATCTTTAGTTCCGTAGTGAATCGTTCCATCCGACGCACGCATCTGACGGCGATCGCAACCATAAAACTCACCGTCCGGATCGGGATAGTCGAGAGGAAACGTTAACACCTCCGGATTGCCACGCGATCGCGTCAACAACCGATATGGAAAGTGCATACTGTCCAGGATATAGCTATCTATTGGCTTTATTGGAACTAGAGGGCGAATGTCTTCCCCATATATCAGAAGCGTGCCTTTCTGGAACCTAACCGCACCAATCCGAAACAGTGCCTCTTCACTGTCTGCGGTCATACCCAGTTCTATAGAGGTAATTTTCTGGCACTCGTCGCTTATCTGTGCGAATTCCTGTCGTTCGTCAGAAGTCAGGCTACCGTTAAAAACGACGCGCAGATCGATATCACTGGTAGCTACCGCAGTGCCATCAGCATAACTGCCTTCCAAATAATAGCCGCGAATGCGACCTGGAAAACTTTGCTCGACTTTGCCGATAATTTCGCAGGCGATCGCGTCAACTTTCTCGACACCTGTTGAGGCAATGAGACTAATATTTGTCATCTTCGGTTAAAGTCTGCTTGTAGACTTCCCGTTGCGATTGTGAAGGAATTGAATTATACCAACTCTTTATAACAATGCATTCGATTGTTCTGTAGGGACATGGCATTGCTATGTCCCTACAGAAAATAAATAATGCTCATAAAGAATTGGTATTAGCAGAAATTAGCGATCGCACCTCTTCTAAAATTCCTTGATAAATCTAACACATGGCAGCAGATCCCCCCAACCTCATGAATTGGGGGGCTAAGAAGGAACGCAAATAGCGACAGAATTAATCAATGGGATTAAGCCGTAAGTCCACATGGTTTTTTGGCAGAGAAATGAATAGGGGCAGGTTTTAAATTGAAACCCACCCCTACTTCCGATATATTTCGCCCAACAGCTGCTGCTACAGGTCTTAAGCTATGAACGAGATCCACCATATCTTCTAAGGAAAGCGCCTGACGAGCATCGGAAACAGATTTTTCGGGTTCTGGATGACACTCAATAATTAAGCCATCTGCACCACAGGCGATCGCTGCCTTTGCCAAAGGTGCTACCAATTCCCGCTTACCGACGGCATGAGACGGATCGACAATGACTGGCAAGTGGGTTATCTGCTTCAAAGCCGCTACCGCGCCTAAATCCAGCACATTGCGCGTATAGTTATCGAAGCTGCGAATACCCCGTTCGCACAGCACCACATCGGGATTGCCGTGGCTTAAAATATATTCCGCCGCCATGACAAATTCTTCAATCGTAGAAGCTAGACCGCGTTTGAGCAATATTGGCTTGCCAGCTTGACCCAAAGCTTTCAGCAAATCGAAGTTTTGCATATTACGGCTCCCAATTTGCAGCATATCCGCGTGAGTCGCAACAGCTTCTATTTGCCCAATTGACATCACTTCTGTGACGACGGGTATGCCATAACGCGATCGCACATCTGCCAAAATCTGGAGTCCTTCCACTCCCATTCCCTGGAACGCATAAGGAGAGGTACGGGGTTTGTAGACACCGCCACGCAGCGCCTGAACGGGTGCAGCGGCGAGTTGGCTAGCGACAGTTTCCATCTGTTCTAAGCTTTCCACTGTACAAGGCCCCCCGATGATCGCAAGTTCCGTCCCACCGATGGAAACTTGTTCGGAAAGTTTGACAGTGGTTTGGTGATTGGCGTGGGATTGCGAGGCGAGTTTGGCGTTAATCATGGTTTGAGTCTCCTTGAAGCTAAAAGATTTTTCTGACCCTTCCTTGCAGGAGGGAGTAGGGCGAGGGAGTTGACAAAAAAGCCCGGAACCTTTTCTAGTTCCGGGCTATAGACGATTCATTGGCATGACGCTATTTACCCGGAACTTGTGGGCCAAAAATAAAAGCCATAAAACCAGCTACTGAAATAGGTCATCACCATGAAAAGTTGCTCCTTAAAACAAAAAAACCGCAGATTTTACTCTGCGGTTCACCGGGCGGTTCCAATGCGGGCACTGGATTCACTGCCGGTGAACCGTCCTAAACCAATAAAAGTAAAAACTGCTGCTGAACATAGGGGGAAGCGTCTAATTTGGTTTAATTTTGAGAATTTACTGCGTACCTGAAAATTTTGGCAAAAGCCAGTTTTTTCTAGGTCGCTATGGAACTTATCACTCTTTTATTTAAGTTTTATGCAATAAGTCCATTCATCCATGAACTTAGCAAAGGGATCAAATTGCGTCAAGACCCCTGCGAGGGTAAATCAAGCGACTAATCTTGAGGAAACGCCTGAATTAACACCACCGAACTGACTACCAGTAACCCTCCCAATATTTGTCTGCCTACGAGTTGCTCTCCTAGGAAAATGATTCCCAGCAGCACCGTCACCACGGGTTCGATGGTGGAGAGAATGGCAGCTCTGGAGGTTCCCAGCCGCTGGATACCCGCGAACAGGGTAATGATGGGCAGCACCGTGGCGATCGCTGCCAACCCGGCGATTGTCCCTAGGGCGATGCTCGTTTGGGGAACAATCAGCCCCCGCCCCAAGCAAGCGGCTCCCATAAAAGAGAGGGCGGCTCCCAGAGACAGATAGGCGCTGGTTGTCACCGGAGAGAGCGATCGCACTAATCTCGCCCCAAAGGTTAGATAAAGTGCGTACCAGGCTCCCGATGCGATCCCCAAGCCTAACCCTAAAGGCTGCACGGTCGTTCCACCCAAATCGGCAGTCAGCAAACAGCCGGTGAGGGCTAAACCGAGGGCAATCTTCCGGTAGAATCCAGGGCGATCGCCTTCGATTACCCACGCCAAGACAGTGACAAAGGCGGGATAGGTGTAAAGTAACAAAGCCGCAACGCCAGCGCTGGTATAAGCAAGAGCGCCAAAGAACAGAGTTGCTTGAATCGCATACCCCACGCCTCCTAAAAGGGTAGACGCGATCGCGTCTTGCGGTTTTAAGCGCCACTCGTCTCGCCACACCAGCCACGCCCAGAGTACCACTGCCGCGCCTGTAAATCGCCAAGCCAGGGTGCTGGACAAATCTAACCCTTCCGCATAGGCAAGCTTGGCGAAGATCGCCAGCGTCGCAAAACCCGTTGCGGAAACGGCTATCAGAGCAACTCCCACTCGATTGGGGCGAGGCGCGGTTCTTCCTTCCTCTCGTTTGTCGTTTGGCATCGAGTCCTCCTGCTTCTACATCAGCATACGAGAAACGACAGGGTGCAATTGACAAGTTTCCAGATATTCTTACAGAGGTGAGAGATGCCCAATTTTCGATGACATCAAGCAGTGAAAGTATGACTCGTCTCAACCATCCAGGGGAGAACTCGTTGCTACTTTCCTACGTCTCATCGGGTGGGAAAATTCATCATGCTCTGCAATTTCAGCCACAATTCGCTATGTCAATCAAGAAAATTATTTCTTACGTCCTGCTAATTTTTGTACCCATTTCAATTGCTGCTGAATATTTAGGGTGGGGTTCGCTTGCCATTTTTATTACATCAGGGATCGCGATCGTCCCCCTAGCAATTTGGTTAAGCACTGCGACTGAAGAAGTTGCCGTCGTTACGGGGCCTTCGATTGGTGCATTGTTAAATGCAGTCTTTGGAAATGCGACCGAGCTAATTATTGCTTTAGCAGCTCTAAATGCTGGTTTAGTTGACATTGTTAAAGCAAGTATTACTGGAACAATTATCAGTAATTTACTCCTAGTCATGGGCCTTTCCATGCTGTTAGGAGGACTGCGCTATAAAGAACAGGAATTCAAGCCGATTGTGGCGCGAGTGAATGGTTCCTCGATGACGCTGGCAGCGATCGCCCTTATTTTGCCTACGACGGTCATCAATACCTCAAATGGTGTTCCACTCGATGCAATTCGCAATCTCTCCCTCACAGTTGCCACTGTGTTAATCGTAGTTTATGCTCTGACGTTACTGTTTTCTTTAAAAACTCATAGCTATCTTTACGAGGTGGGATTAGTCGATTTAGACTCACCAAATTCAATCGGTTCTGAAGCTGAATCAACTGCCCACAAACCGAATCTTTGGCTCTGGATTGGTGTGTTAGTAGCCTCTACGGTTGCAGTTGCCTTTGAGTCAGAGATTTTTGTGGGAGTTGTGGAGGAAGCAACAAAGGGTCTGGGTTTGACTCCCTTATTTACAGGTGTTGTTCTGTTACCTCTCGTTGGCGGTGCAGCCGAATATGTAACTGCGGTCAACGTCGCTCTCAAAAACAATATGGATTTATCCGTCTCTGTGGCGATGGGATCTAGTTTATTAGTTGCCCTGCTCGTGGCTCCAATTTTAGTTTTGGTAGGAGTTGTCATTGGTCAACCAATGGATCTCAACTTCAATCCTTTTGAAGTGATTGCGGTAGCGATCGCTGTCACTGTTGCCAATCTTATCAGTCTAGACGGACGCTCTAACTGGTTAGAAGGCGTACTGCTCTTAGCAACCTACATCGTTTTGGGAGCAGCTTTTTACTTTCATCCCGCCTAATGGTTGTTTTTTGATAATTGGGAAAAAGTTTTGAGTTAAAGGACTTTCGCTCGCCTCAAAACTCAAAATTCAAAACTCTCATTACCAAATCCTTACGCCGAACGTCCGCTTTCTCCCTTCACCACCGCTGCTCCAATTAAATGCGCCAGACGTAATGCCTCTGGAACGTTGCCGCAGTCAGTCAGACGTTGCAGCACCGCAGCGGTTACGTCTGGCTCAGCACCGCACACTTGGAAAAAGAATGGCGGGAAGGTATAAATTCCACCAGCACGCTGCAAAAGCTTGAGCCGTCGCTCTGGCTGTGGCAAGTGGTGAATGGCTTGTTTGACGGCGGCTAAATCAGGCTGACGCCGCATCACGGCAACGCAGGGGAGTTCCAATCGCTCGGCAAGCTTAGGAAGGTCAATCACATTAAAACCGCCAAAAGCGATGCCGTCGAGCAGCACCAAGTGTAATTGCGGCAAGAACTTTTTACCGAGCAGTAGGTTACAAACGGTATCAGTTGCATTCCAGCCATCTTGCCGCACCTTTCCCCACACCATGCCCTCAAAGCGGGTGCCTGCACAAACGATCCCAGCGATGGAGGCACTACCACCCCTACGGCGTGCGAACGGCGCATCATCGAAGCCGATGACGCGAATTAGGCGATTGAGTCGGAGTAAAGATTCAAGATTCATCTCACACCAAAAAAGCGATCGCATCCGTGATTTTAAGCTAATTTTCCCTTTTAGAAGCGCTTAAAGTAGCATTTTTGAGCTTAAGAAACTAAGACATACTAATCGCCCTAGAAAAGCTTATTTCTGCCAATTTTCAGGAAAATATGTTTAATTCTAACTTGATCGCTCGTCTAACTCAGGCCTCTTGGTGGCATCCGAGGTACTAAAGTGCCCAAAAGCACCCGTGAAAGCTGAACCAGTCCGCTCTAAATAATGAGAAAATGTTAAGTTATCTATCATAAAAACTTGGTGGCAGAATTATGGCTCAAATTCAATTTTCCAGAGGGATCAACGAAGAAGTCATACCGGATGTAAAGCTAACCCGCTCTAAGAGTGGCGCTCATGGCACCGCTACGTTTTATTTTGAAAGTCCCAACGCCTTTAACACCGAAACCTCAGGGGAAATCACTGGGATGTACATGGTTGACGAGGAAGGAGAACTGTTGACGAGAGAAGTCAAGGGCGTATTCGTCAACGGTCAAGCAAAAGACCTCCAAGCAACTTACCTGATGAAGTCTCCTGAAGAATGGGATCGCTTCATGCGCTTCATGCAACGGTATGCAAAAGATCATGGTTTGGAACTTAGCCAGTCCTAAATAAAGAGCTAAGTGCTTGGGGCACAGGCAATACCCATGCAATCCGGTTCGGATAAGCTCATTTGCCTACCAGTAACCTCCGGTAGAGACGCGAAATGGTGCGGCACTGCACTGCGTTAACGTGTCGCAGCACGAATGCACCATTTCGCTAATGCGTCTCTACACCCCTCCACTGAGCGGTTGAAACTGCACACCGACAGCAAGCACACATGAAAACCTGCCGGGAGCAGGTTACAGAACCCTTGATTTTCGGTTGGTTCGCGCTTTTAGGACTTGGAATGCAATCGCCGCAAAATTCCATTCTGAGGGCTTGGTGCAAAATTTGAGTTAACCGAACAGTATTTGAATGCGCGTGCCCTTACCGAGAGCTAGCGAAATCAGGAGTCAAGATTCGTAGGAACGGTTAATCGGACAGCCGTGTGGCAGTAAGATATCCCAGAAAAGCCCGTTTTTAAAAACTCAAAACTCTTGAGGGAATAGCTTACCCATGACCAATCTACCTCACCCAGACCCGGAGAGGATGACAGTGACTTGCGCTGTTATCACTGTTAGCGATACGCGATCGCCCGAAACCGACAAAAGCGGTCAATTGATTAAACAGTTACTCCGAGATGCCGGTCATGCGGTCTCAGAGTACGCCATTCTCAAAGATGAACCGGAGGAGATTCGGGCGCAGCTGCAAGCACTCGCCCAACGCCCGGATCTGGATGCTTTGATCTTCAATGGAGGCACTGGCATCGCGCCGAGAGATACCACCTACGACGCTCTAGAAAGCTTGCTCTCAAAAATCTTGCCTGGATTTGGCGAATTGTTCCGGTTTCTCAGTTATCAAGAAATTGGCTCGCGGGCGATCGCATCTCGCGCCGTTGCCGGTGTCTATCAAACCAAACTGGTATTTTCCATCCCCGGTTCTACCAATGCCGTTAAACTTGCCATCCAACAGCTAATTTTGCCAGAACTCGTTCACTTAGTTAGCCAGCTACAGAAAAGTGAGGAGTGAAGAGTTAGGACTGAGGACTGAGGGCTGAGGACTGAGAAGTGAAGAGTCAGGAATCACGAGTCAAGAGTCAGGAGTGAAGGCGTCTTACAGGCGAGTCAGTGAGAAATGGAGGGGGATAGGCGAGTGAAAGATAGAGTAGAGCGATTTGAAGATTTGATTGCTTGGCAAAAAGCTAGAATCCTTACAAAATCAATTTATCAAGTCACTCAACAGGGTGATTTTGCAAAAGACTTTGGGCTTTCTAGGCAAATTCAACGAGCAGCAGTCTCCATAATGTCTAATATTGCAGAAGGCTTCGAGCGAGGTGGTCGGGCAGAGTTTCATCAGTTTCTTTCTATCGCCAAATCTTCTTGTGCCGAACTTCGTTCTCAACTCTATGTCGCCTTTGATATTGGTTATCTCAAGCAGACTGAATTCAACCAGCTTTTAACACAGGCACAAGAAGTTGCTCGAATTACAGGCGGTCTTCGCGCTGCCGTTGAGAAACAAAAATACCAACAAAAAAGGACTGAGGACTGAGGATTGAGGACTGGGCTAGAAGAAAAGAAATATTTAAAAGTAGTCAATTTTTCTCCAGTTTCTTCTTACTTCTTCCTCTTTTCCTCAGTCCTCAGTCCTCAGTCCTCAACCCTCAGTCCTCACTCTTCAGCCCTCACTTCCTTTACTACTTACCGGACGCTAATCGGTCGGGTCCGTTGAGGTTTATTGGGTTGGGCAAGGCGGGTGTTTTCCAAAGCTGCGATCGCGCGAGCATATTGGGGATCTTGCTGAGTTCCCACCAGCGATGGATTCGTCCCCAGACGCTTTCGCTGATCGTCGTTCAGGTCAATCTTGATATCCGGAGTCACCCCCTTGTGGCTGATATCCGTTCCTAGTGGCGTGTAGTAGTGGGCAATCGTGACCGCTAAACCCGAACCATCGGAGAGAGAATGTACCGACTGCACTAACGCTTTGCCAAAGGTTTGAGAGCCAATAATTGTGGCTCGACCATTATCCTTCAACGCACCTGAGAGAATCTCGCTGGCGCTTGCCGAGTTGCCATCTACCAGTACAGCCAAAGGCAACTGTGTCAGCGCCGTGCGATTTGTCGCAAATTCTTCGTTGTCTCCCTTGCGGTCTACGGTACGGACGATAGCACCTTTGTCCATCCACATCCGGGCAATTTCCACACTCGCGTGCAATAATCCACCCGGATTTCCCCGCAAATCCAATACAAAAGCATCTACTTTGTCGTTATTCAGGGATTGGATAGCGCGGCGCATCTGCTCTGCTGAGTGAGCGCTAAATTCATTCAGACGGATATAGCCAACGCGCAACTTGCCTTCCTGCTTGACCGACTGACGGACGGCTGCTATTTCAATCTGCGCTCTGGTCAATGTCACATCAAAGTCGCCTTTTCCGTCTCGTGACAGCTTAAGCTTTACTTTCGTCCCCACCTCACCCCGAATCAGGTTAGCGGCGGCTTCCACACTCATCCCTTTTGTGGCTTTGCCATCAATTGTCAAAATCTTGTCCCCAGTCTGAAGTCCCGCTCTCACTGCTGGGGAATTCTCAATAGGTTCTACGACGGTAAGAACCTGAGTCTTTTCGTTCAGTTCCAAGCGCAAACCGACGCCAGAGAGTTCGCCGGAAGTTTGACTGGTGAGGGCTTGGTACTGTTTAGGATCTAAAAAGCGGGTGTAGGGATCGCCTAAGGTTTCCAATGCTTCCCGAATCGCCTTGTAGGCATCTTCACGGGAATTATAGTTTTTGTTCAACAGTTGTTGCCGCTTTGCTTGCCAATCCACCTGATTAAAGGTGCCATCAACATACTCGCGGTTGACAATTTGCCATGCCTCATCGACAACTGATTTTGGACTTTCCTGTAGAGCAGCGCGAACGGAGGAGCCAAAGAAAGACAAAGCTGCTGTCGTAGCGATCGCTCCACCAAAGAGAGCAACATGGAGCAAGGAAAAGTTTTTTGGGGATGGATTCATGAACGGTGGCTCGAACGGGTGGGGTTTAATGTGTAGATACCGCGTGACGCCTGAAACGAACTATTTCTAAGATACTCAGGTTAATTAACCAGGCTGCATCAATTTTGTGCCAGTTCGCCCAGTGTCCTCCTTATTCGTCTCTGTAACAAGGATAACAGTCTAATTTAGCTAGACTCCCCTGCAAATTTTTGTCTACCTAAGTGTAATCGCCGCCAGAGTAAAAGAACAACAAAATCGCTTGGCTAGCTAAAGTAGTGTTAAGCATCGGCTAAATACCCTTCAAATTCTCAAAATGCCCGGAAAACGCAGAGGTAGTTCAACTGTGCGCGATCGCATCAACTTATCTAGGCGGGCTGGTTTCAGAAGATGGCGACAACTTCTAACACCAGGGATCGCTATCTTTAGCGTCATCTTGGGGACATGGTTATTAACCATTATGCTAACTTTGCGCTCTGCGGCGTCCGGTCCGGTAGATGCCTATTTGGTTTTAGGAGGTAGTATTCGTAGAGAAATATACGTAGCTCAGCTTGCAAAAGAATACCCGCAAAGCCGCATATTAATTTCTCAAGGTTCTCCCGAACCGTGCATTTTGCTAATTTTTCAACGGGAAAATGCTCCCATAGAGCGAGTTTGGTTAGAAAAGTGTGCAGACTCCACCTTTGGTAACTTCTACTATAGTGTGCCGATTCTACGCGAATGGGGAGTAAAAAAAGTCAAACTAATTACTTCCGGTACCCATCTACCACGAGCTAAGTGGCTAGCACAGATTCTCATGGGCGCTCAAGGCATTTGGGTAGAGCCAGAGATTGTTCCCGAACAAGGCATTCCTGGCAATCGAGAATCCTCTTTCAAGACAGGATTGGACTTATCTCGTAGTTTGTTGTGGGCAATGGTGAGTCAGGTTTATCAGCCTAAATGTTCAAAATTAATTCCCCTGAAGGATGTAGATATAAAAGATTGGCGTCAGCGGGGTTTTAAGTGCGAACACCAGGGGAATATTCAGTAGCGAGTCGCGATCGCATTCTCTTACCCAGCCATAACAGATGCGGTCGCCGACTCATTTTTTAATAAACCGCAGTTTGAGCAGCCATTGCTCGAATGGTAGACAAGGGAATTTCATAGAAGTACCTTTGGCGAAATTTTTCTTCTTGAACGGCTGCGATAAATTGTTCGATGGCTGTCTCTGCTTTCGGTAATTGTCCGTTCCCTAAATCAGAATGGGCGTTATCTTCCTGGGAATGCCAAGTAATTTGAACCATCCAGTCGAGTTGTTTAACATGGAAGCCAAGATGAGAGATGGCTTCTAATCCGAGTTGGAGAGTGCGATCGCTAATTCCCAGCTTTTGGTGCAGTTGAGTATACGTCGCCTCTTGACCCGTTCGACTGAGGTATTTGGCAATTCCTAACAGTTGCAGCCAGATTTGGCTGGGGGGAACGGGTTCTGGGGGAGGATACGCGATCGCGAGGGTTTGATTTGCCTGAATTGCCCGCCTGAACCACACTTGCAGCTCATCCCAGCTACTGGGGCACTCTCGAACTGGCAGAACTGATCGCGCAGCAGTAGCAAGTGGGGACTCCTCACGACAGTCTAAAATCCAGTCTATCTGGTTCGGAGTGCCTAACTGCTGCGGCTGTTCTAAAGAACGCACGGCAATTATCCGCACTTCATAGTGAGGTCTAATCCCTTTATTAGGATTTTCGTAGCTATTAAAATCAAGCTCGACAATTGCATCGCATCTACCTTGGGGTAGCTCTTCCTTATAATGTCCCCACCAGATTCCGGAAAACCCAGTTTCGCAAGAGTCATCTCGAATTTTAAAAGTAGTTTTGATATATTGAACTTTTGTGCCTTTTAAGTCCTGAGTATTACTATTCCAAGTATTCTCAAACCAGCAATTTTGAATGAGCAATTTTGGTGCTGGATTGCCCATTCCGCAGGGTTCTAATAGTTTCAGTTCCCAAAATAAATCTCTTCCTAATTCACTGACCGTACACACCAAATCTGCCTGCACAATCGGCGCTAAAGGTGTCCCATCTGGGGTGCCCACCGAAGCTCGCAATTGCTGGTTAACCGCTTCTGTAAACAGGGGAATCTTATCAACTGGGAGACTCAACCCAGCAGCAAAGGGATGACCGCCAAATCGATGTAAGAGGTGTTCTTGCGCTTTCACCAACTGGTAAAGATCGACTTGATTCACAGAACGGGCGGAACCGCGTGCTAAAGCGTTTTCACTCAAGTCGCCTTCTGTACTCAACAAAATCGTAGGACGCCCTGTTTCTTGCGCTACTTGCCCCGCCACTAAACCCAACACACCGACAGGCCATTGCGTATCGCAAAGAACAATCACGCTAGTCGTTGATAAGTCCAGCTGGCTTAATTTTTTATTAACTTCAGTGGCGACATCTTTTTGCAACGATTTACGACGGGCATTGGCTAATTCTGTTTCTAATGCCAACTGCTGACAGCGCTTCTCATCGCGGCTGGTAAGTAACTCCACACAGAAGGAAGCATCCCCTTGAATGCGGCTAACTGCGTTAATTCTAGGGCCAAGACCGAAAGAAATGTCCGTTGGGCGATCGCCACTTTTCTGGCACAATTCCAATAGACGAGCCACCCCAGGACGATTGCGTTTTTTGGTTTGCTGTTGTAGCACTGAAATTCCTCGCTGTGCCAAGTAGCGACAATCACCGCTTAACTGCACCAAATCGGCAATTAAACCAATTGCCACTAAATCCAATAAATCTTCTAACGGCTGTTGGGGAACATCCGGCAAAGTTTCATAAAGTGCTTCCACTAACTTATAGGCAACAGCCACACCTGAAAGGTGAAACATCGGATGGTCATTGGATAAGTAGCGAGGGTTGATGATAGCTGTCAACGCTGGACGTTCCTCTGGCAGGGTGTGGTGATCCGTGACAATTACATCAATCCCTAGCTGATGGGCATATTCAATTTCCTTCAGATTTGTGCTGCCAGTATCGCAAGTTACAATTAGCTTTGTTCCATCTTGGACAAGGGCGTCAATTCCCCGTTCATTGAGTCCATGAGACTCGGTTAAACGATTGGGAATGTAATAAACTAGCTGCTGCTGCTGGGTAAAAAACTGTCCCAGTCCATCCCAGAGAACCGATGTTGCGGTAATCCCATCAGCATCAAAATCTCCCCAAATGGAAACTTTTTCCCCCGCGTTACGGGATTTTATTAATCGTTCTACAGCCCATTGCATTTCCTGCCCAAATTCAAAGGGACTTGCCGGGTGATACAACTGAGAATTTAAAAACCCCGACAATTGCTGAATATCGCGAATCCCCCGTTGCCACAACAGCTGTGCGGCATAATGTCCGGGTAATCCTGGGGCGTGGCGTCTGACTTCGTCAATAAATGCCGCCGGTGGTTGAACAGTTGACTGGATTTGCCATTGAAGTTGCTGCTGTGACATTTTTCTCTTTTATCCTTCTTTCTGGCATCCTATCTCACAATAATTGCCCAGAGGCTAGCGAAGAGATCGGCGTGCTATATGTTGCAAACAAAAAACAAAATAGGATTACAGATGTGTTGATAAAGGGATATGAATCTGGCATCAGCATTTAGCTGAAAATTCATACAACTACAACACTTTCTACTTTCTAATAATAATAGGAGTTACGCAGAGATCCCCCTTGCATCCCCCGATAAATTGGAGGCAATAGACGGAGCTGTTGTAGATATAAAGTGAAATGGGATAAAAATGCCGCCACAGCCTGATTAGACGCTGGGTACTAAAAGGATGTTTTAAAAGGGGAGGCTGCGGTAAGAAAGCTCACAAGGCTTAAGCTGAAATATTGTAGATACCTGCACCTTGTGAGCAAATGACTAAAGCATATCCTAGTAATCTGACGTGTGTTCAGTGGGAATTAATTGCAGACCTATTTCCGTCAGTAAAACCAGGTGGATGGAAGCGCAGTGTAGCTTTGTTGGCGGTGGTCAATGCAATTCTCTATGTACTGTGTCAGGGTTGTACCTGGCGAGCTTTACCAGGTGATTTTCCAGCTTGGTCAACCGTCTATGGTTATTTCTGGAGATGGAGCCAAGATGGTACTTGGTTGAAGATTCACGATCAACTTTATCAGTGGGTTCGGGCCGCCGCCGGAAGGGAACCTAGTCCATCAGAAGTTGCTGCTCGTGTGCCAATCAGTAGAAACAGCAACAATGATTTCAATAGATGTGGGTTATGACGCTCTTAAACAGATACACGGGCGTAAACGACATCTGACGGTAGATTTGTTAGGGTTGGTTTTGCGCGTCTTAGTCACATCTGGTAGTGTTCCGGAGCGTCAAGGAGCTAAAAAAGTCCTTAGAGGATGTTTTATAAAGTCTCCTTGACCGACTTTGACTAGCTCAACTACTGAGGGTTTACTACGGTAGATTGAGCATTTGAGGCTACTTAATCTCCTACTAAGGTAGCTTTCAGAACTTAAGTTGACCCTTTTAAAACATCCTCTCAGTGGCAGTAACCAGTAACTACTACATTAACGATGTGGACAAACTATACAAATAGGCGTGAGAGCAAAACCTCTTTGGGCATCAACTGAGTAATTTTATCTTTGACGCTTCAGATGAAAACTTGTCCCCAATGCAGTTCTACTCTCTGCCATTGTGTTGCGTTTGAGTTTGGGTCGAAAACAATCGCCCGGTAGCCTATCTCAAGCCGACAGCATTATTAATTTGAAATTCATCGCGCTGCCTTCTGGAAAAATATTGATAAAAAGAGTGCAAACAATCCCAGCACAATCCCAATCCAAATCAACGAATTAACTATTTTTTGGATTGGTGTTTCAAGTGAAGAGGCTTCTTCAGGTTGACTGGGTGTAGCATCAACCAGCGACAGAGTGGAGTCCCAAATAGGATTTCCGTGAATGGTGCCATGATTAGCATTGCTAGTTTTGTCATGGGCGATCGCACCCTCTCCTTCGTTCAACGGCCAATAGCTCACCAACCCTGCTTCATCTCCCCTCAGACGACGTGGCATACTCTCTTGAATCTCTGCCTGGGATAGCACTTTGTTCCAAACACGGGCTGCCGTGATTTGACCTTTAAAGAAGGAGCCAGAAAAATGAGACCCAATTGTGAGGGTGCGGTCTGAGGGAGTAAACGGTGGTACATTACTGGCTTGGCTGATGAGATGACCATCTCGATACAAACACATGATTTGTGTTTGGTTATCATAGGTAACAGCCGCATGAATCCAAGTATTAGCTGGGCTGGCGCTAGAATCTTTCACAAGCCACCACTTCTTGTTATGTCCAGATGCCAGACATCCGCCATTGGGCATAAATAAGGCATGGTCATGCCCAGAAAGGATGTTGTTGTACTGCGCCAGTGGTTCAGAGAGCTTCACCCAGGCTTCCTTGGTATAAGAGCTATTGACAATCCCTTCAGGACAGGTGATGAAATCATCTTGACCATCAAAGGTCAGCACATATTCAATAACAGGCTCAAGCAGGATTTTCTGATCTTTGGTGGGTGAAGTGGATGCTTCTTCGTCTTCAGATGGGCTGGGTGTAGCATCAACCAACGACAGAGTGGAGCCCCAAATATGATTTCCGTGAATGGTGCCATGATTAGCATTGCTAGTTTTGTCATGGGCGATCGCACCCTCTCCTTCGTTCAACGGCCAATAGCTCACCAACCCTGCTTCATCTCCCCTCAGACGATGTGGCATACTCTCTTGAATCTCTGCCTGGGTGCGCTCGCGGCTCCATAACTGCACCTCTGCCAGTCTACCTGGATAGAATAATTGCGAACCACCCAAGGAGCGACCCAGTCCCGCCTTAGCTGCTGGGGGGATAGGCATCGTTCTATTTGTTGCCTGATGCCACAATTTTCCATTGAGATAAATTTTCATCGCCCCGGTAGTCGCGTTTTTGGTAAACGCCCAATGTGTCCATTTGCCCTTGCAATCAGCCGCGTCAATATGCTTCGCCAACCGATCAAAATTGTTAACATGGGGATCGTTATTGCCACAATCAAAGTAAACCGCACTGTTACTCCAGGGTAAATGGACATTCAGTATTCGTTGATTGTTCGCACACCATACCTCGATTACTGAATTCCCTTGCGGTAGTGCTTCTCCGCCATAAGCCCAAAAACTACAAGTGATTTCCTTGCCCCAGGGAATACTTGCTGGAGGCAATTCCACCCAATCATCTTGACCATCAAAGGTCAGTACATATTCAATAACAGGCTTAAGGGGTGCTTCCTGGTTTTGTTTGGATGACTTAGCCATAGCTGTAACCGTTTTAATTGAGTTTTTTATGGTGAATAGAAGCGAAAACTGAAGCAATTGAACTACACAAATGCACCCCCGCCAAAGGCGTGAAAGCATCCACAGCCAGACGTTTTAAGTTGGTTATAGGTGCGATACTCAAACGCTGCTGGATCGTTGTAGTTTGCGCCATGCTGCAATTTCATCCGCACGTTTACCAACTCCTCTACGAAGCCGTGAACTACATCAACGGCTTCGTGCGTCTGAATTCAATCGGGACCTTTGACGGGAGGAGATTGTTTGGGGAGTTTCATAGTTTGGTTCCTTTGGGTGAATTGAGGCGTGGGCAACAACTTGGACGACTTCGCCCGCAAGTATCGAGGATTTTGCAAGCGCTACAACCCGAAAAGTAAGCCAGCTAGAAAGTGCGGTTGGGGGAATACGGTTTCCTAGATTTTTGCCTGGTCATAAGTTATAGAAATAGATAAATTTAGGTTAATCAAGAAATTGTAACGTTTCTTCGTATCAATGAATACTTATTGGTAATAGCTGAATATCAGTGTAGTTGCATGTTACAACAGCATCCAAAAGTAAGATTAATTGATGATGTACGCCACAGCATTGACGGCTTGCGCCATCGTATAAGCTAAATCGAGTTGGGGCAGATTGAGGCGAGCGTCGTGAAACATGGGCATACTTAACCCTTTGCATTTAGGAGCAATCCCCATGACTGGACTACCCGGCTGATCAAAAATGACGCTGGCGACATGAGTGCCGTGAAGAAACATCCCGCCATTTGGTCAAACCAACTCTGCTATTTTCTTGAGCCGTTCTCGCGATGGTTTGGCTCAAGAGATTGACAATTGGGCGGTAGGCGAATGCGAATACGGTCAATTGGTAGCAACTAGCCACGAAATGCTAATTGTCGTCATTCAGTTTTTGATTATTTGCTAACAATTAGTGAGCCAACAAAATTATTCGTCTCAAATGGATTGCGAAGCTGTCTGCCAGCTAAACTTGCTACTCTAGCGTTTGTTCGACGACGTTTGCGTGTTTTTTTCATTTGGGTGACTCCTATTTCTTTCTAGCCTGCAATGCTTCCAGAGTTCCCAAAGCTTCCTTGTCAATTTGATGATTTTGAAAGATTGCTTCCTAAGAGGATGTTTTAAAAGGGTCAACTTAAGTTCTGAAAGCTACCTTAGTAGGAGATTAAGTAGCCTCAAATGCTCAATCTACCGTAGTAAACCCTCAGTAGTTGAGCTAGTCAAAGTCGGTCAAGGAGACTTTTAAAACATCCTCTAAGTGCATAATCACGACAGACAGAACTGGGACAAAAGGCGATCGCGCGATCGCCTTTTTGGAGGGTGCGTTTCTCTTAGCACCCTAAATTCGCAATCTAATGAGGTAAAACCTGTTTCAATGCGTCCAGGAGGCGATCCACAGTCTCTGGACGACTGTTGAATCCCATAAGACCCACACGCCAGACTTTACCTGCGAGTTCGCCTAGTCCGCCCCCAATTTCGATATTGTGTTCGTTGAGCAGCTGACGCGCGATCGCTTTGCCATCCACACCCTCTGGAATACAAACAGTTGTAAGCGTTGGCAGGCGAAACTCTCGTTTAACGTGCAGATCGAGTCCTAAGTTTTCTAACCCTTCCCAGAGATACTCGACGTTCTTTTGATGGCGCGTCCAGCTATTTTCGATTCCTTCTTCTGCAATCAAACGCAACGCTTCCCGCAGAGCATAGTACAAGTTAATCGGGGCAGTGTGGTGATAGGTGCGTTCCTTGCCCCAATACTTACTCAACAACGTCATATCTAAATACCAGTTAGCTACCTTAGTACCCCGTTGTTGCAACTTCTCTACTGCACGGGAACCCATCGTAAACGGCGAAGCACCGGGAGGACAACCTAACCCTTTCTGGCTACAACTATAAGCTAAGTCAACCTTCCACTCATCCAGAAACAAGGGCACGCCCCCCAGACTGGTAACACTATCCACTAATAGCAGACAATCAAATTCACGACAGAGGTCACCGACTCCTTCTAACGGTTGGCGTGCCCCCGTGGAGGTCTCGGCATGGACTAAAGCCAGAATCGCAGGGCGATGAGTTTCTAAGGCGGTTCGGAGTTCGTCTATAGGGAACACTTGCCCCCAAGGTTTGGTAATCGTTCGCACATCCGCACCATATCGTCCTGCCATATCCACGAGGCGGTTGCCAAAGTACCCGCTAACGCCCACTAGAACCACATCACCGGGTTCGGTAACGTTGGCAATGGTTGCTTCCATTGCTGCCGTTCCCGTCCCGCTGACTGCAATGGTGAGGGGGTTTTCTGTCTGCCAAACATAGCGCAGCAACATCTGGATTTCGTCCATCAGTGCCAGAAATGCTGGATCGAGGTGCCCCACGGGAGGGGTATTCATCGCCTGAAGGACAGCGGGATGGGCATTGGATGGACCTGGACCCAGCAGCAAACGAGTCGGGATTTCTAGAGGGGCGAGTTGCAGCCGAGTTGTGTTGTTAATTGAGGAGGTTAGGGTCATGATTGGTTCTAGGCTCGATCAAGCGAGGACTATTTTAGAGTCTAAAGGTTAGCTGAGTGCAAGTAACGCTACTGATATAGCAGTCTTAAATAATTCGTGAAGGCGAGATCCCGAACTTCTTTAAGAAGTCCGGGATCTGAAGGGCTGCCTCACAGCTCAAATAGAATTGCGATAAATCATCTAAGAGACTATTTTTGAAGAAAATCTGAAAGCAGAAACTTAAGGACTTGCTAGTGTTTTAAAGTAGTCCTAAGGCTTTAAGACTGCGCCGGGTAATTTCAATGCGATTGACGCCATCATTATCATTTCGCATATCCATATTTGTGGCAAAGAAATAAACATTTTTGTTCTGTTCCAGATATCCCACAAACCAGCCATTCTCAGGAGTCGTACTGTCCGTCCAGCCAGTCTTTCCGCGCAGCACATAGTCTGGAGTTTGTTCGCGTACCATAATATCTTTGACCAAATCTAAGCTGCGTTGGGAAAAGGGTAAGTCGTTGCGATAGAGACGTTGCAGAAACTCAATCTCTTGTTTGGGCGTAATTTTTAAAGGGCCGCTTAACCAAAATCGATCGATTTGCTCAGATGTCCCAATTTGACGGTTTCCATAGCCGACTTGATTGATAAATTTCTGCATCCGTTCGTGCCCAATTTTCCGAGCCAAAACTTGGTAGAACCAAACCGTTGAGTCTTTAAAACCTTGGCGCAAGTTGGTGTCTCGGTTCCAAGCTGTGATGTTCCGTTGAATGCCGTCCCAGGTTAAAACAGTCACCTCATCTCGAATCACCCCTGTTTCCAATGCCACAAGCGCGTTGAAAATCTTGAAGGTTGAAGCGGGGAAGAATGCCGTTGAGTTTCGAGGCGCGTTATGTTCGTAGAATTGGTTTTTATTTTGGTCATAAACCACAATTGACCCTTCAATGCCCAGTTCTCGGAAAGAACGCCCTAGGTCTATCCCTTGAGTTGTAGTGATTTCCGAAGTTGGTTGAGGTGGCTGAGAGTTCGCAGCAGTGCCGAGGAAACCGCTAATGGTCAATAGCGCCACGAGGCTAGCAATGGCGATCGCGATCGCTAAAGGCACTTGCTTAATTCGATACATCAGGATTTTCCTTACGTGATTTTCAAACCAGTCCTAATACAGGAATGGGTTTGGCAATTCCTGAAATCTAGTTAGGTATCTGGGTCTTGCTGGCAGCAAATTCAAGTATTGCGACTGTTCTGGAGATACCAGGTATTGAGCGCCAGTTGATGCACCTCGCGCCAGGGAAGGTTATTTGCCTTCGCTAATTCGGCACAATCTTCGTATTCTGGCTGCACATTCGCGATCGCTTTCAGGTCAGGATGCCCTGTCCAGGCAACCTTGACGCGAACGAAGCCATATTCTGTCTGAACCTGTTGAATTTCTCGCTGCAAAATTGAGCGTTGCTGTGTCTGACGCCGGATGCCGAGTGTCGTCGTTTCTCGGAATAAGATCGCTTCGCAAGCGGATATTTGTTCGGGATGGCAAATAACCGTCAGCAAAATGCCAGGACGAGACTTTTTCATCCCAATCGGTTGCGTGAAGACATCCACCGCACCGGCGTTAAACAGTGCCTCAAACACATAGCCGATGGCTTGGGGACTCAAGTCATCGATTTGGGTTTCCAGCACCGAAATTATTTCTAAACAGGGGCTTTCGGAAGGCTGAATGAATCCCGACTCTTGTTGAGAGGCAAATCGCGTCTCTACACCCTCGCCAATCCAGAGGCGTAGAATATTGGGAATCGGTAACTGACGGGAACCGGCACCATTTCCAACCCGCTGGATCGTCATGGGGGGTGGAGATCCAAAGCCGGTGGCAAGCGTACACGCGATCGCTGCTCCAGTCGGTGTCACCAGTTCCCGATCGATCCCATTACTATAAACTGGCACCTGGCGAGATTCCCACAACTTTAATACAGCCGGTACCGGCACCGCTAGCTGACCGTGAGCTGCTCTAACCATCCCGCCACCAGTGGGGAGTGCCGAACAGTATAGTTCGTCAATCCCCAACCAATCCAAGCCCAGACAAGTGCCGACAATATCTACAATGGCATCAGTCGCCCCGACTTCATGAAAATGAACTTCTTCTGGGGGAATGCCGTGAACCGCTCCTTCCGCGTCTGCCAGCCGTTGAAACACTGCCAAACTAGACGCTTGTACTCGTAACGGAAACTCTGCGGCTGCAATCAACTGGACAATTTCTGGTAGATGCCGCGTCGGGGAATGAAAATGAACCCGATCGCGATCGCCATCGTAATGCTGATGCTGATGCCCACCATTTTGCCGGTGATGTTCGTGGTGGTGATTTGAATCGGTGCGATCGCGATCGCTCAAATCTACGTGAAATTTAGTAGCTTGCTGACCGTTCCGGTGAACGTGTTCGGCTCGTAACTGGTATTCTTGGGAAATTCCCAGCCTCTTGAGCTTTTCTATCAAATAATCTAGGGGAACTCCCGCATCTACAAGTGCCCCCAGGCACATATCACCGGCAATTCCTGTTGGACATTCTAGATACGCTAGCTTGTTCATAAGGAGTAATCAGGAGTCAGGAAAAATTCTGGATTCTGAATTCTGTAGTCTCAGTTCTGGATTCTGCATTATGGCGACAATCTACAATATCCATCCTGATACACCGCAAACTCGTGGAATAGAACAAATAGTAGGTGCCCTAAGAGCAGGCGCTGTGATGCTATATCCCACTGATACTGTCTACGCGATTGGCTGTGACCTAAATGTCAAGTCAGCGGTGGAGCGTGTGAGGCTCCTTAAGCAGCTATCTAATGATAAGCCCCTGACGTTCCTGTGTCCGTCTCTGTCCAACATTGCCCAATATGCCATCGTCAGTGATGTCGCTTATCGGATTATGAGGAATTTAATTCCTGGGACTTACACGTTTCTGCTACCCGCCACCAAATTAGTGCCGAAACTGGTGATGAGTCCTAAGCGCAAAACGACGGGTATTCGGGTTCCGGAGCATACAGTGTGCCAGTCGCTGTTGCAGGCATTAGGCAATCCGATTATTTCCACCTCAGCTCACCTCGTGGATGAGAATGGCAACGCCCCAACCCTAGGGTTGGAGAAGGCAAAATTGTTTGACCAGCTAGACAAGCTAGTCGATCTGATTGTGGACATTGGCTCGGAACCAGGAGATGGGGTTTCCACAATTTTAGATTTGACAGATGAGGAACCTGTCATCGTCCGGCGCGGTCTGGGATGGGAGGCTGCAACGGCTTGGGCGACATCGGTCAGTTGATTTTAGATGAAAGATTAAAGATTAAAGATTGAGTTAAAGCTTTTACATCCAAAATCCCCAATCGCTAATCTAAAATCCCTTTGCGAACTAAAGACAATTAACTACAGCCTCGGCACTAGGGAATTCGGACGATAACCCTACCAGCAATCCACTTCCTGGATTGTCCACTCAACACCAGCTCCTACCGCTTTGCGACAACACTTGTGCGTCGATAGTTTGAGGGGCGCAAGCCCAGATACAGCAAGGGTTAGTGCTTCTTTTAGGTCAGATGGAATGGGGAGAGAGCGTAGAGATGACCCATAGTGAGCTGAGAGTAGTAACACACCCGCTGTCCGGTGTCTAACAATCAGCCCCTACAGTCTATATATAGAGAGTTGAGACGGTCAATCGCAGGCGCTGCCTGAAGGGAGACAAAACTTTTGAACCGTTCTCAGTGGCTCTTGTTGACTTTGAATACTGTCGCTACCAGGGGCTTTCACCATGACAACTATTAATTCTCTCAGCCAATCTTCTGAAAATCTATGCCACTCGACCGAGCAACTGTTGGGAATCGACGTGGAAACGATGACCGGCCTGTTGTTAGAGGAATTGCGGACTGAAATCAAAACGACGTCATTGCACGTTCAGGCGATCGCTAACCGGATCGCTCTAGAGGTGCAGCGGATTTGCAGCAAGAGTCCGCGCATCCAGACTTCTGGTGAGGTTCGCTCTTGGCAGTTAAATCTGGGACGGCATCGGTTGCAAAAGTGTCTGTCATACTACCGGCTGGGTTCTAAGCGGGGTCGGGTTGAACTGCACAGCAACCTCAGCGCGATGGTTTATCGCTATGTGGTGTCGCCCAACTCTCAGTTAGGTTTTCAAGCCCGCTACAACCTGATTGAGGACTTCTTGCAAGAGTTCTACGCCGAGTCAATCAAAGCTTTCCGGCGGGAAAACGAGCTGACAATAGACTACACTCCCCGCACTCAACTGGAACTGGCGGAGTATATGGCATTCAGCGAACAGTATGCCAAGCGTCGCATCAATTTACCGAATGGCACCAGCCAGCAGCTAATTGTGTTGAGGGCACAGGGGTTTGCTCGCCGCCAGCCTGCTGAGACGAGCATGGATATTGAGAAGGCGATTGAGTTTCCCAGAGGTGAAGATGCGGACACGCAAAGTCGGTCAGCGGCGATGCACCAGCTGCGATCGCAATTGGTTGCCGATACGATTGACCCGGCGGAAGCGGTATTGCGCGATCGCGTCGTTGCCGAACTGATGGAATACCTGCAAGCCCAAGGTCAAGAGGACTGTGTCAATTACCTGGTTTTAAAGCTGCAAGACCTCTCCGCACCAGAGATTGACGAAATCCTTGGTTTAACCGCACGTCAGCGCGATTACTTACAACAGCGCTTTAAGTACCATGTGGAAAAATTCTCTCGTCAAAATAACTGGAAACTGGTACATCAATGGTTGGGAGCCGATCTCGACCAAAAGCTGGGACTTTCTTCTCAGCAGTGGGAAGCGTTTTGGAATCAACTTTCTGACGAACAGCAGCAGCTATTGCAGTTAAAACAAACTCAAGTCAGCGAGCGGGAGATTGCTCAAACACTCGGATGCACGCCCAAACAGTTGCAAAAGCGCTGGACTCAAGTGCTGGAAATGGCTTGGAAAATCCGCAACCAAGGAGATTTATGACTAATGAGTTTCGAGTGTTGAGTTAAGAAAATTCTTTTAATTCAACACTCATCACTCATCACTTTTCTCTACCCCCACTGAAATTTCCCCGGAATGGAATAGGAACGGGAATCGAGCAAATGCTCCGCCTGACCCACTGCAACAACTTGTCCTGCTGCCAAGATTACTAAACGATCGGCGAGTTCCAGGGCATCGGCTCGTGAATGAGTCACCAGGACAACCGGCAAGTTAAATTGACGTTGAATGGTTTTCAACTCGGTACGAAGAGTAGCTCTCAAATCATCATCGAGGGCGCTGAAAGGTTCATCAAGAAGCAGAATTTTAGGGTAGGGAGCTAAAGCACGGGCGATCGCTACTCGTTGAGCTTGCCCGCCAGAAATCTTCTGCACGGGTTGATGTACCAAATCCTCAAGTTCTAACAAATTTACCAATTCGCGAACGCGCTGCTGCCGCCGGTGCCGTTGCCAGCGGTTGAGAGCAAAGCCAATATTTTCCGCTACGTTCAAATGCCCAAATAAGGCGCAGTTTTGGAAGACATAACCGACATTTCGCCGGTGCGCTGGCAAGTTCAAACGCTCTTTAGTATCCAGGAAGATTGTTCCCGCCACTTCAATCCGGCCCCAGTCCGGACGCAACAACCCTGCGATCGCTTGTAATGTCGAACTCTTGCCACAGCCAGACGGTCCAAATAGAACGGTTAAGCCGCTAGAAACTTCAAACTGAATATTTAAATGAAACTGCCCGCCAATGGTCGCCGACTTAGGCAGAAAATTTTTGCCAAAGGCGACTTTCAGCATGGAATACACATCGAATGTCCCAACGCAATTCCTCTTTAGTTTTGTTAGGGTATATGTTAACAATTGTCAACGAACGCGCACAGCTACTCGGCGGTTATGGCGATCAATCTTGCTCAATCTTCTGCTTCACCCCAGCCACCAGCCCAGAATACAACAGCACTCAGGCAAGTCTTTGAGACGATTCAGGCTGATAGTTGTCCGCACTCTTATAACTTTCATATGCACACCGTCTACTCGGATGGTCGTTTGTCACCGAGTGCGTTGATGGAACAGGCGATCGCGATAGGTCTTAAAGGGCTGGCGATCACCGATCACCATACGATTGGCGGTTTCAAAGAGGCTCAATACTGGCTGCAAAACACCTACACGAATCCTGATTCCGCCCACTTACCCCACTTGTGGATCGGCACCGAAATCACCTCTAGCCTGCTGAACACAGAAGTCCACATCCTTTGCTATGCTTTCGATCCAGAACACTCTGCGATGAAGCAATATCTGAAAGGCTCTGCACCCAAGGGAAGCGATGCTGACGCTGCCAATGTGATTGCCGCCGTCCATCAGTCGGGTGGTTTTGCCGTGTTGGCTCATCCAGCCCGCTACCGCCTTCCTGCTGCCAAACTTATCCCTGCTGCCGCTGAGGCAGGCATTGACGGCGTTGAAACCTACTACGCCTACAACAACCCTAGCCCTTGGCAATCCAGTCCGAGGGAAACGAAAGAGGTGGAACAGCTCGCTGCCACCTATCGTTTGTTTAGCACCTGCGGCACCGATACCCACGGCTTAAATTTGCTCCAACGCCTGTAATTAGAACACCTCGCTCCCAATCCCTCTAGACAAACTCTAGAAGGGAACTGGAGCCACTTGCAAAGCGCACTCCGGCGGATTTGATCTGGCTTTTTTTAATCCAGGGCTAGCAAGGACATGACGGTAGACAGATCGGGAGAAACCCGCTGACTCAGATTTAGTTCATTCACGACTCTCTGGAAGGAGCCGCCCTGCTGCAAGCGATCGCGCATCTCCTCCACTTCACCCCAGGTTAAATCGCTCTCGACATAGGCTTTAGCTACTGCGATTACTAAGTCTGAGTATTCATTGCCCTCTGTTTTGGTCATCATATTGTGCTGAATATTCAGAGTTTGGTCAAAACGGTGATACCAGCACTTGGGTTGTTGGGGGAGTAAGGTTTTAAACAGAGCTTTATGTTCTTCGTCGCCAACTGCGCGATCGCTTTCACTCGACACAATCAACATGGGCGCAGCGTAAGTCGTTTCTGCCCGCTCAAAGATATCTTTTCCCATGTCTAAAAACAGTCGCAAGGATGGCATCAGAAAGCCGTCATAGCCAAAATGTGCGACTCCTGGTGCAGTTTTCCACTCAAAGTAAATATTAAATACCCGCACAAACAAATCGACTACTTTATGGCTACCACTCAAATAAGGGGCAAACAGCAAAGCCCGATAAATTTGTACGGCGCGTTCTAGGGATAGCCAAGCTGCTAAAGTGCTACCACCAGAAAGCCCTCCCACCACCACTTTTCTTCCCAAAGCTTGAGCTTGTTGTAGCCAGTAAATCCCAAACTGTTGATAAACTTCTTGTTCTTCGGGAAGCGGAGGAGGGTTATTGGCATCCCAATTGCCTGCAATCCCATGCCCGGGTAGCAAAGGAATCAAGACGTTGTAGCCTGCTTTAAAGAAAGCTTCTCCTATCGGCACAAACTGTTCTGGAGTAGCAGTAAACCCATGAAAGAACAGACACACTTTGTCCGTAGGATTAGAGTAAAGAAAAAACCGAGAGCCGCGGGTTTCATCCATCAGCGGTAGCGCATCTTCACGGGCTTTCGTCTCTCGCACCAATGCTGCGGTAAAGGTGGAATAGTTAAACATTGTTATCTAAATCGTTTTTGCATGGGAAGCCCGAATTCAATGCGGCGCAGCACATCTATATCTATTTAGATTAACAGCCACCAGAACGCAGTGAATCCTTCATAAGGATATTCAAAAATGAAGTCATGTCTCAAGTGCGCGTTTTCTGAGTTAACCGAGTCAGTCCAATCAGCCACCTGAACAGGGGTAGGGTGCGGGGTAAGGGTTGAGGCGTGGGGAATGCAAAAGAACCAAAGCTGCTTTCAGATGAGATGCGGACTAACTTCTGCTGTAAAAGATTGAGTGCCAAGTCGATTTCCTGGGCACAATGGCGATATCTGGATAAAGATTTGCCAACGGGATCGCTAATATCTAAGGAATTTTGTTCTCCTACAAATTCTTTGAGCGTGAAAGTCTTGTTGAGCGCCTCCGGATAGATCGCGATCGCAATATATTTATGAAACTTTGTCATCGTCAGCACTAAATCTGCCCATTCGACGAGTTCTGGCTTTAACCCTTGCGGTTCGCAGTCATATTGAATTCCGTACTCTGCCAATACCGTTAGAGTATGGGGCGAAACGGGTATCCCCTTAAATTTATAAAGTCCAGCTGAACGCACCTCAGTTTGGGCTAAGATTTCCTGCCTTTGCCTCAGTTCCCGAATCTTTTTCTGAAATAGCGCTTGTGCCATCGGGCTGCGACAGGTGTTGCCAGTACAAACAAATAGAACTCGCATACCAGAAGTGAGTGAAGCAATGATTTATTTTGCTACGCTACGACCGATGGTGAACCCTTTCACCTTTTAAAATCCATTCGGCTGATTTTTACAAACGAATGGGTGGCACCCGCAGCTACAACTTTTGATTTAACAAATACCCACGTATTTAATCACTTTCCGCTTCCATCTAAAGGAATATCATGTCACTTTTAGCCAAACAAAAGCCGCTCATTGCGGAGCGGCTTTTGTTTAGGTAAAATTAGCAAAAATTAGCTATTTTTAAAGTTAGATTCCACTTTGAATAACCATCAGGACGGTAACACTGACGCTCATCAATACTAAAAGAATTGCTAGAGAAACTGATTGACCCAGATGTGGCGCTTGTGAAACTTTCATGTGGTTTTCTTTTAATTTCTGAATTGTATTAAATGAAGAATACCAGCAACCTTAAGGGATCAATGAGAAAAGCACAAGTTTCTTTAATAAACGCAACAGTTCTTAAGAATCGCCAGTGCGATCGCTCTTAAAGACAAGCACAGATATAGATAAAAAAACACGTAAGGGAAAGGGCTAAGCCCGTTCCCCTAAACGTTTTGAGAGCGAGGACAGTTATCGAGTCAAACCGTGTTCAAGGGCATAGCGCACTAACTCGGTGCGGCTATTCGTCCCTGTCTTGCTAAACAAGCGGCTAACATACTTCTCAACGTTGCGGACACTGGTTTCCAAGCGTCGGGCAATTTCTTTATTCATCAATCCTTCCGCAACCAAGTCTAAAACACTCTGCTCTCGTGGCGTTAAGTCTATGCGGATATGGGAAGGCGACTGGGGGATTCGATTTGTATCTTCTAACATCCCCCGGATGGCAGCAATCTGTTGCTTGATGTCCTCAATATCGTTACCGCCGGTGGTGCTAGTTGGAGTGGTGCGACGTTCCAGTAAGTTTTTGACAATTGCCTCCAATTCCTCTGGATCAAAGGGCTTCGGGAGATACGCATCGCACCCCGCTTGATAGCCTTGGATGCGATCGCTTGTCATGCCTCTAGCCGTTAAAAATACTACAGGTAAATTTTTGAAGCGAGGATCTTCCCGCAGCTGCTTGAGAAATTGATACCCATCCACCTTGGGCATCATCACATCTGAAATCACTAAATCCGGCTGGTTCTTCTGCAACATCTGCCATGCGTCACCAGCATTACTGGCAACCTGAACGGTAAAACCACTGTCTTGCAGATATTCTTTGACTGCTTCGCGCAGTCCGGGTTCGTCGTCTACCAGTAACAATTTTCCTGTCATTTATCTTTCCTTGCCGCTACGTTTTTTTAATATAGGACTTACGCAGAGATCCCCCTTGTATCTCCCGATAAATTGGGGGAACCGGAAAAGTCCCCCAATTTATCGGGGGGTTATGTCGGTTCTAGGTTTCAAGCTTTCAGTGCGTAAGTCCTGTAACAGTATTTTCTTAACAGCTGTGTTCCTTTGCTGCTGTTTTTTTTAATGTAACGAACTTTTTGAACCTCTATTTGTTCGGACTTCTGGACTATCCAAATGCAACCATCAATAATATAATTAAATGCCCTAAAATTGTCTATTTTTGTTTGACAGATGTGCTTTCCCTTACCTACTCGGTTAGTAGGAGGGAAAAGGATCGTCGCTGGATTTGCGAAGCCTAGAATTTCCAAATGCGTTAGCGATGGGGGTTTGATTTTCCTTCAGGTGGACGGATGGAGGGAGTGCGATCGCTACCGACTCAGTCTGTTTAGTAAAACAAGCGATCGCAGACCTTAATTAAAAATTAAAACTTGGCATTTTATTGAATAATTTCGACTTCCGTTCCCTTTTTCACAACTTGATATAACTCTTCAACATCTCGATTTTTCAGAGAAATACAGCCTAATGTCCAATTTGAGCGCTTTTCTATCAAAAAATCCTGCTCATCAGGGACGCCGTGAATTCCTACCTGCCCCCCGATTGAATCAAGCCAATTTATTTTCCCGTTTCCCTTGGCTTTGATATGTTTTCTCCAAGAATCTTTAGTTGGGTAATCCAGCCAGAGAAACTTTGACCACGTAGGATGAGTATAGAGGTCTTTTATCTTGAATATGCCTTCTGGCGTGCTGCCGTCCCCTTCTTTGAGCTTATCATCCACTGAGTTGAAGCCCAAAACCACTGGATAAGACTTCAGGGGCTTTTTATCGTAATAAACTGTCAGCCTGTACCTGGATTTCTCAATGAGTATAGAGACTTTATTCTTGTCTATTTCTGGAGAATCTACTAGCTGTGTAAGCTGATGCGTATAGTTTAAAAGACCATTTCCTAGAACTTTAGGATGTAAATGATTTGAAAAAAGATTATCGGAACAATTATTCCAGCAAAAGACGTGCAGAAGATAGGGCAGCGGTACAGCATAACCCAGACGCATGAGTTGGATGTATAGGCAAAAAATTCCGGATAGGAGAACAGAAAAAATTAAAAACTGCCTTCTTCTATTCCCCTGTTTTTTGCTGCTGCCCATTGTGGATGTAGTTGGAGCGATTCAAACCTTTGGTGGACGCCCAGCTTGTGCGGTTTTAGACACCAAAGGATGATTGACAACGGCTATTTTAACTAACGGAGGACAAGACACAACAAAGCTAAAATGCCGTTAATCAGATAAAAGGCGGCAACCACTTGGGTTTCACTCCAGCCACTCAGTTCTAAATGGTGGTGAATCGGTGCCATCTTAAATAAACGCTTGCCGATCCCATCCGGGCCTTTGGTGGCTTTATAGTAGCCCACCTGCGCCATCACGGAGAGCGATTCCACGAAGAAAATACCGCTGAGGATAAACAGCGCCCAGAGATTGTTCGTCAGAAGTCCGACTGCTGTCAGTGCGCCTCCCAGCGCCATAGAACCCGTATCGCCCATAAAGACGCGGGCTTTGTTGCGGTTGTGAACCAAAAAGCCTAGGTAGCTGCCACTCATGCAGGCGCAAAAAATCATTAAACTTGGCGACACGGGAGCAACAATGGCACCGAGTCCCAAAAGAGCGATCGCGCCCGTTCCCGCTGCTAGTCCATCGACTCCATCCGTGAGGTTCGTCGCATTACTTTCCGCCACTAGCACAAATACGGCTAAGGGCCAGAACAGTAACCCCAAAGGAATCGCTAAACCAAAAGGCAAGGCAATCGTGGTGATACTGGCTGGTTGATGCCAGACTAGCCACAAAGAAAACAGAACACCCACCCCAATCTGCAAAATGAGTTTCATCCGGGGCGAGATGCCTTTATTCGACCGGCGTCTAATGACTTGCCAATCGTCAACCCAGCCAATTGCACCGTAGGCTAAAGTTACGATTGATACGGCAAGTACGGGAAAGAATCCTTGTATGCCTACAGCCAATCCAGACCACACCAAGGCGGCGATTACCCCGACAGGCACAAAAAACACCCCGCCCATTGTCGGAGTGCCTGCTTTTTGTAAATGCGCTTGGGGGCCATCCTCCCGAATAAATTGACCCGCTTTTAGGGCTTGCAGGAAGGGGACTGCCCAATATCCTAAAAGAGCTGTCACCAAGGCGCAAAGCCACAGGGGAAACGTCATCGAGATGCCTACCGATGGGAAGACACCTGCTTGCAGATCGAATAATATCGTCCCTAGGGAAAGCCCAACTGCCAGTAACGCTAGCAGGCTAGTTCCTGAGGGGTTGAACGACCGACCAGAAAATAATTTAGCGTCCACAAATTTTTCGTTCACTTCTCACACCAGAATTCAGAATTTCAGAATCCAGAATTTACTCTGACGCCTGAGTGCTGAATTCTTTTCGTCTGACTAATCTTCGTCTACATCGATGATTTCATCATCGTCTTCGAGATCATCGTAAACATCATCCGGTGCCATCAGATCGGAGATTTCTGCATCACCATCGCGGAAACTATCTTCAGCTTGAACATCCCGCGCCAACAAGCGTCCTGTAGATTCCAGCCAGTCGAGAATGGAAGGTTCTTGTTGTAACGGAATCAGACCAGCCAGCTGGTGACGAGGTTCTTCACGCAGAGACGGGTTGTACATATTTGACATATTTGAGAATTTCGGATTGGGAGCTAACTAGACATATTGAGTTTACCACTCCCAGAAACGCGATCGCTGGCGTGGAGATTATTGCGTGTCAAGGGAGTTGTTATCAAACTTATCAACTGGTCGCTGATGCCATCTGCGTATTGAACAAAAGTTAAGCTGGGGGTAGAGAAGTCACCCACAAGAGAGGTCTAGGAGGAAATGAGGAAAGCAGCACTGTTGGAAGCGATCGCTTCTCAAAATCGCGGACTGCTAGCAACCGAAACCGACAAAATAGCGATTCTCTCAGCGGTTGCCCGATTGGAAGACCTCAACCCTACTCCCCGTCCGGTTGAGGCAACTGACCTACTAGATGGCAATTGGCGACTACTTTACACCACCAGTCGCGGTTTATTAACCATTGACCAACTGCCATTTCTCAAACTTGGTCAAATCTATCAATGCATTCGAGCCAAAGACGCCAAAGTTTACAATATTGCTGAAGTTTATGGCTTACCCTATTTGGAAGGATTTGTTAGCGTTGCTGCTCGGTTTGAACCAGTTTCTGAACGTCGTGTATTGGTAAAATTTGAGCGTTCTATTTCTGGTTTACAGCGTCTCATTAACTATCAGTCGCCTTCAGAATTTATTCGGCAAATTGAAAGCGGTCAGCGATTTCCAGCTTTGGATTTTGGTATCGACAGCAGCAACCAGCAAGGTTGGCTGGATACTACTTATCTAGATGAGGATTTGCGGATAGGCCGAGGCAATGAAGGCAGCGTGTTTGTGTTAACAAAAGCTTAGGTTAATGGCTAGTGGCTAATGGTTAATGACTATTAGCCATTAGGAAGATAAATTCCTGCAAAATAGGGCGGGGTTAGTCTTTTTTTTACGAACCACTAAGAACGCGAAGGATGCCAAGGAAGAAAAAGAGGATTTGACGAATTAATTGGGATTACTACACATAAATAATATCCAGTTATCTAAAAATCATTACCCGTTAGCAATTAATCAGATGGAATCTACGCAAGAAGTTTTGCTCCGCTTGTCCCAAGGACAATTAAATCTACTACAAACTTGTCCTCGAAAGTTTCAACAAATCTACTTAGATAAACTGAGTTCACCCACCAATCCAGAACAACTAGAACGGCAAAATTGGGGCAGTCGCTTTCACTTATTGATGCAGCAGCGAGAACTGGGATTGCCGGTAGAATCTTTGGTGCAAGAGGACGCCCAATTACATCGTTGGGTGACGGCATTGGTGGATGCAGCACCAGAAATCTTGATATCTAACCCGAAAACCTTCCGCCAAAGCGAACATTGTCGCACGCTGAATTTTCAGGGATATTTATTGACAGTCATCTATGATTTGTTCATTGAAGACACGCAATCTGCTGAAATTTTGGATTGGAAAACTTATCCTCAACCAAAAAATCGGCGTTGGTTAGAAAAAGATTGGCAGACTCGCTTGTATCTTTATATTTTGGCAGAAACTAGCGATTATTTGCCAGAACAGATTTCTATGACTTACTGGTTTGTCCAGTCTCAGCCTCAACCAGAAAGCCTCAAATTTACTTATAATGCCGCTCAACACGAGCAAACGAAAAGGGATTTAACAGAACTGTTGACGCAGCTAACGGATTATTTGCAACGTTATCAGCAAGGAGAAGATTTCCCTCAAGTTCCAGAAAACGCTAATCGTTGCCCTGACTGTAATTTTGCGATTCGGTGTCAGCGCGATCGCAATTTTTCAAATACTTCGCATCTTACCAGTGAAGAAAATTTCTCTCATCAAGATTGGCTACCCAATTTAGCGAATATTCAGGAAGTTTCCCTGTAAAAAATAAAAAATCAAAATTTATGACAAATCCTGATAAAAACGAGCCTGCATCTAACTACTCTTCCATCTATATCCGCGACCTTGAAATTGACGATCTTGCCCCAGTTTACCACTTGGGAGAAGCTGTATTTACAAGCAATTTGTACCCTTATTTATATCGCACCTGGGATGAATGGGAGGTGATTGGACTTTACAATACCGATCCGGAATACTGTCTGGTTGCTGAAATCGACGAACAACTGGCAGGGTTCATTTTGGGAACCGTGATTAGCAAAGCATCCTGGACTTATGGATACATTATTTGGCTGGGTGTGAATCCGAATTTTCAGCGTCGAGGCGTCGGGGACAAGCTCGTTGATAAGCTGGTAGAACGGATGATTGAAGATGGGGTGCGGTTCATGCTGGTGGATACCGATCCCGCAAATGTCCCAGCCGTGAAGTTTTTTAGCCGCAAAGGTTTTGGCAATACTCGCCAGCACATTTTCTTGTCGATGAATTTGAGCAAGCACGAGTATTATGGCAGGCTGATTGCCTACGAGCGCGAAAAAGCTGAGAGGGCTGCTTATAAACGATCGCGCCGCCGTCCTTCCACTCAAACCCAAGGAATTGCTAGCGAAGCAGCGACAAAAGTTATGGTGACTGACACTCCATCAACCCCTGTCGAACCGCCGAATTTCTCCGATCCCGAAAGTTAACCTTTTCTTTTTGATAACAATTTTCCTTAGCTACTGCTGCGGCTAAAGAAAATCGCCGCTAAGACTATCAAACCCAATAAGGCTAGGGGAACCCACAGATTGACAAGCTCGCTCATCTCAGTTGTTTTAATCTTGGCAATCAACTTAATTAATTAATATTTTTTATAAAAAATGGCTAAAATGTAAAGCGAAATTTATTTTTAAGGCAACCATGACATCAAAAGACACGGTGACATGGCTACAAGAGAGAACAGCGCTGGGTGTACTATCGGCAGAAGTATTAGAAGCGATCGCGCAACTTCTGGAAGAAAAAGTCGTACCAGCGCAAACGACTTTAGTGGCGGAGGAAACTCCCCCCGAAGGACTCTATATTCTCAAACAAGGGCAACTAGAAGGCGATTCTCTTTCAGAGACGCTACGCGAACGCACCAACCAAACAGGTTTAGCCTGGGTGATTAGTTTTCTTCCTGGAGCCACCATTCACTTACAAGAGCTACTGTTAGACCAGCAGGCTCAAAGAACTATCAAGACACTCAGCGAATGCACGCTGTGGTTTATTCCCGCAGAGCAATTTCGGCAAATAGTCGCCCAATATCCCGAAATTACCCAAGCGTTCTCCCAACGGTTGGCTCAAGAACTCGCTCAACTATCGTCTCAACTGAACTACGAACAAGAGCGTCAAACCGCCTTGCGCCCTTATCTGGTAGCAAAGGCAAGACGCGGGGTGGTGGGAAAAAGCCGCTATGCAGTGCGGCTGCGGCAGCAAATCAAAGAGGCGGCTGAGTCAAGGCGTCCAGTCTTGATTTTCGGGGAACCGGGACTAGAAAAAGATAATACTGCTGCTCTGGTTCACTTTGGTTCTTCCTATCGGCGCGAACCGATCGTTAAAGTAGACTGTAGTACGCTGCAAGCAAGTGGTGCAGAACTATTTGGTCGTGCTAGTGGCAAACCAGGGCTAATTGAATCCCTGGGGACAGGCACTTTAGTCCTCAACAACATCCAAGAACTTCCCCCAGAGTTAACGCCGAAGCTGGCTCAATTATTAGAAACCAATACCTACACCCCCCTCAGCCGTTCGGAAGACTCCCCAGCCCCAAGCCGCTCGTGTCAAGCCCGCATTATGATGATTGCGGAAAAACACCTACCGACAATTGAGCGTCAAGTCGGTCATTTAATTAAAGTGCCGCCTCTGCGGGTGCGAAAAGCGGATATTGAAGACCAGGTAGAATACTACATTCGCCTGTTCTGTCGAGCCAAAGGCACTCGCAAACCCAAAGTCGCTCCAGAAGCTATACGCCGCTTACAAGCCTATGATTTCCCCGGCAACTTGAAAGAGTTGCAAAGTCTCGTAGAACGGGCACTCGTTCAATGTGCCGGTGTGAATCTGCTCACCGAAGAAGTATTCTGGTCAGCCGAAACCCATAAAAAGCGATTTCGCGTCAATCTTTTAAATGCCTATCCCGACTTGCGGCGATTTCTCCGCAGTTCTTGGTGGCCCGACCGGATTAACTACGGATTTACTTTGGGTGCTTTTGCGCTTGTCGTCGCCTTATTATTTTTGGGTCCCCAGCATCGCTCCGAAAATATAGCTCTAAACCTATTTTGGGCGTGGTGGTGGCCTTTGGTATTGATCGGTTTTCCCTTTGTCGGACGCTTGTGGTGCTCTGTTTGTCCCTTCATGATTTATGGGGAAGTCACCCAAAAACTTTCTCAGTGGCTTTTTCCAGGGCGATCGCTGAAGCGTTGGCCCCGACAATCTGCCGAGAAGTGGGGCGGATGGTTTTTGTTCGGGCTATTTGTCCTCATTTACCTGTGGGAAGAACTCTGGGATTTAGAAGATACTGCCTACCTCTCCGCTTGTCTGCTGTTATTAATTACTGCTGGGGCGATGATTTTCTCGGCAATTTTTGAGCGGCGGTTTTGGTGTCGGTATCTTTGTCCAATTGGGGGGATGAATGGACTTTTTGCAAAACTATCGATGACTGAACTCAGAGCGCAACAGGGCACTTGTTCGGCGGAATGCACCACGTATCAATGCTACAAAGGTGGCCCTCAAAAAGGGGAAGGCTTAGAAACCGGCGGATGTCCGTTGTACTCTCACCCAGCTCAGTTGGAAGATAACAAAGACTGCGTTTTGTGTATGACCTGTCTTAAAGCTTGTCCTCACCGTTCGGTCGAGTTAAATTTGCGTCCGCCAGGAATTGAATTGTGGACAACTCATATCCCCCAAGGCTCTGAAGTAGCACTGTTAATGTTGCTATTAGGAGGCGTCTATCTCCATCGATTGCCGGAATTGCAATCAACTTTGGGATTGCATCTGGATTTAACCCAGTTTTGGCAACATTTCGGATTTTCCTTGGTAGCTTTAATCGTCCCTGCGACTGTGCCGTTTTTAGCTTATAGCGCTATTAAACTCTTTAAGGGTTCCGTAAAGCCTCGCTCGTTTATAGAGTTGGCTTATGGATATTTGCCGCTGGTGTTGGGGGCAAATTTAGCTCACTATTGGCGGCTGGGTTTAGGGGAAGCGGGACGCATTTTGCCGCTAACAATGGCAACTTTCGGTCTTAGCGGTGAAGGATTGCCTGTGTTGGTCGCACACCCGGCTGTGATTGAATTTTTGCAAGGCACAACGCTAATTTTCTCACTCCTGTTGACGATGCTATTAACCCAAAAAATTGCTCGTCAATCTTTCCGAGCGCTGTTGCCTCAGCATCTGGGCGCGATCGCTCTATTTGTGAGTCTCTGGGCAATTATTGTCAGATAGTCGGCATAGTAAATCACTCTTATAATCAGATCCCCGACTTCTCTAATAAGTCGGGGATCTTACTTTGACGAATCATTGAGGATTGCTATATACAAAAGCTGCAACAAACTCTATAACTTGCAGTATTTTTAAAAACTTTTAACCCTATTCTCTGGTAATTGGTAACTCCAACCAATTACTTAATTCTTGTGCTAACCAATCAAGTTCTTGTGTTGTCAGATAGCCATAGAAGCGGTTTTCGCTGTCCGTACTCAGCGATTGCCCGATGCGATAGCTAGAGCTGGCGTCTGTGTAATTGACTCCATCTGTAGCCCAAATTTTTAGCTCTGGCGGTACCTCCATAATGCCCGCTTCAGTATCGCGACGATAGAGGCGCTTCAGGTAAGTCAATTTATAGAGGTTACTGCGACTTGCCTGAAAAACCAGCCGCCGTATTTTCCACGCTATTTGAGTTACCTTGATTGACTTGCGATCGATATAAATGTGCGTGTTTACCCTGCTGATGTAAAAAGCTTGCCAGAGGCTAGAAAGACCTACTCCTAAAAGAAATAAGCTGAACAAGATTAGTAGCCCATTACCACTAAACAAAGAGCCAATTAACGCCATCCACGAAAAAATCGTATAACAGAAGATAAAGGAAATTGAACAACCCGCTCCTGCATTAGTAGTTTCTGGAGGTAGAGATATCTCTAGAGCTTCTGCATTCTTGAGAAGTGAAATTTTACTGTCATGAGGTTTTTGCAGTATTAGAGGAGTTGATGTCGCTGATGCAACAGATGGGAGTTGCAGAAGAGAAGGCTGCTCTAATGTCGCGAGAGCTGCTTGAGCTGAACTAAATCGCTGCTTGCGGTTGGGATGGGTCATTTGCTTGAGCCATTGCACAAAGCTGGGAACTAGATGCGGCACGGGTTCAAACTGAAGAAGCAAATCTTCTTGTAACAAATCCGCGGGGTGTCTCCCTGTCACCAAGTAGATTAATGTTGCGCCTAAACTATAGAGATCGGAGGCTGGAAAAGCACGTCCGCTAAATTGTTCGGGTGGCATATAACCATAGGTTCCGACAATCGTCATCGTCCCGATTTCTCGGACAGCCGTTTGCACCGAACCAAAATCAACCAAGTAGATATCTCCAACCTGATGAGCAGAGCGATCGCTCGTTAATAAAATATTGCTTGGTTTAATATCCCGATGAATCACCGGAGGATTACCAGAGTGCAAGTAGCTCAATACATTCAGTAATGCTTTCGCGATTTGTTTTACCTCTTCTTCGCTAAATGTCCGTCCGCGCTTAATCCATTCCTGCAAGGATGTTGCAGGAATATAAGTTTGCACGAGTACAAATCCCTGACGATCGGGTAAGTGCAATTCAAAGGAATCGAGATAGCGGGGAATTGCCGGATGCGATAAAGATTTGAGGGTTTCTGCTTCTCGTTCAAACAGTTTTAAATCCTCCCAACGGAAGTCACTGTTAAAAGTGAGAATCTTAAGCACAACAAGTTCCTGGGTTTGTAAATCCTGCGCTAATAAGGTACGCCGTCCAGAATTGTGCCCCAGTTGGCATTGAATGTGATAGCGATCGCGCAATACTTGTTCTTCTGCAAGCATGGGAAATTATTGCTCCTATCTGGTGGTCTTTTGCAGTTTGCCTATATGAATGCCAGTTTATGAGGATTCAACAAGCATTCTACTTTTAACGTTTCTGTTATCTCTAAAGAGAATTACACCGAATTTTACGGCTGTTAACCAACTTATTTCTCCTCAAAATCACTGGCATCAATTTGCTTTGTTCGGGCGCTTCCGTGAGGCACAGGATGTAATGTGGCCCGATACTCCATCCACTCTACTCCAGCTTCTTTTTTGATTTCCTTAAAATTCAAAGGATTGCTGAATTCCGAGAACGAAGGGTTCTGCAAAAACTTTTGTTTTTTTTGTTCCCAATCTATTCCCATACTTAACTTTAAGCGACAGTTACAAGGGCTAATATTTGCAATGTTCGTTTCTCGATTAGCCTGAACGTACACAAAACGGCGCGTCTTTCCAGAGACGCTATCTACAAGTTTTACAGCCGCATCGCGGGTCGTTCCATTAATAATTTTTAGCTTCCCAAATCCCTGCAAATCTTGAGGTGGGATAATATCAGTGCCGTTTTGAAGAGAAACAGGAGGACGGTTTGGGCTTGGTTTCCGTGCAGACTTTAAGGAAACTGGTACGGTAGATAACTGTGTTCCTTGTTGCGTTCTAGGAAGATAAATCATCATCCCTAGCAAGCTGGCAATAGATACTGCTGCTAAAACAATGCGTCTGGTCAAAAAAATTGCTGAAAATCGGTTGTAATTCCTCAGAAGAGTAGAGCGACTGGGGATATTTTTTGAAGAAAAGGATGCTAATTTAAGTTGTTCTATCTGAGGAGTTCGACCGCATTTAGAACAAGTCATTTTGTTTCCTAAAGCTCGACCTTTACTGACATAAAGCATTCCGCAATTGCAGTGCAGAATTTGCAACTTATTTTTCTGCATCGTTGGCTCCTTGGTTCTACCTTTCAACACCCAATAAACGATGAGTTGATGCTTCTCCGTTGAACACACAGCAATGCGAGTTTTATATACAAGGCTGTGCGCTCGCAGAATATATATCTTTGGATCATCAGCACTTATGCAATAGATGAAGAACTCGCTGGAATAGCCAACACTGTTTGTCGTTCAGATTTCTTGCAGGCGTTTCCCTGGAAGTAGCGTGAAGCTGACTCCGAAGGCGTTCCCGTTCCCCGGAATGCTCGCGCAGAACCCCAAGGGTTGCGATCGCCTAATTGCGATCGCAAAATATCTATTCTTCTCCTAGCATGGGGAATTACTACTCCTATCTGGCGTAGCAGGTTATGCAACTAGTTAATTCAGAGGAATTACTGGCCTTTCTATTGTTCCGGTAGCTGCTGTTTTAATTTATATGGATTAATTTTATATATACCTTGTCCTATAGTAAATTAGAAAAGCTTTGCAGTATTTATTTAAGTTTAATAACCGTTGTATATTTGAAATTTCTTCAACCCGAAAACTCAGCTAATTTTGTGTAATTGGTACATTTAACCACTCACTTAATTCATGGGCTATCCATTCTTTTTCTACATTTGATTTGATACTGCTACTAATTTTTATTTTTTGGTTTTCACCCCAAATTTCTAAAGTATCTGGATATTGCTCTCTGTCTTTATTAATAAATTCGCCTGGATTATAAATTAATTTAGTAATATTTTTTATTGCGAGAAAAGACTCAAACTCAAATCCTAACAACTCATGGGTGAAGTAAATCAGCTCTGATTCTATACGCAATCGTCGTTTACCCAATAAAGAGTCGATAAGTGAATATGGGAAACATACCCAAAAAATTAATATCCATAAACTTAGAAACATTAATGGTAGCCAGAAGAAGAGTAGGAACAATATAGTTACCAAACCAAGAGAAAAAAACTGAAAAGTTAAAAACCAGGTTAAACCCCAAATAATTGGAGTAATAAAAAACATACTAGCCCCAGCTTTGATTAAGTCAAAAAAGCCAGATGGAGGAATCAAAACTTCCATACTATGTATGTTTTTGGTTAATGTAATTCTACTTCCCAATGGTTTTTTGACGGGCGTACAAATGAGATTTAGCCGTGGTTCATTAAGCGATTGTAGCGCTAGGTTTGCAGATTTCAGACGCTTTTCTAACCTGGGTTCTGTCATCTGTTGCAACCAGTTGGTAAAGTTTGGGGTAAGATTAGCTTTTTGCTGAAATCGAATGCGAAAATCCTTTTGTGGTAAATCTGCGGGATGGGCTCCGGTTACTAAATAAATTAAAGTAGCACCTAAACTATAAAGATCGGAACTAGCAACAGTGCGTCCGCCAAATTGTTCGGGTGGCATATAGCCATAGGTTCCTACTATAGTCATTGTTCCACCTTTGCTGTCAGAAATAGTTTGCACAGAGCCAAAATCGACTAAATAAACGTTACCAACACTATTACCAGACCTATCGGTTAATAAAATATTACTTGGCTTGATATCGCGATGAATGACAGGTGGGTTTTGTTCGTGCAAGTAAATCAAAATTTCTAAAATAGATAGAGCTATTTCTTTTACTTCTTCTTCAGTGAAAGTTCGACCTGCTTGTAAATATTGCTCTAGAGTTTTTGCAGGAATATAGGTTTGTACTAAAGCAAATCCTTTTAGGTTTTGTAAATTTACATCGAAGTAATTTAAATAACGAGGAATCGAGGGATGATTGAGTTTTTTTAGAGTTTCCGCTTCTCGCTCAAATAATTTAAGGTCATCCCATTCAAAATCACTACTTAATGATAGTAATTTAATAACTACTAATTCTGACGTATGCAAATCATGCGCTAGGAGGGTTTTTCGTCCATTTTTTTTGCTTAACTCCTGCTGAATTTGATAGCGATCGTCTAATATCTTATTCACTAGCATAAGCAATATTACTCCTTAAACTTTTCTAATTTCGATTGAAACAAACAGAATATTTACTTAGCGATAGTTCTAGGGATTATTTAATTGTATTGAATACCTGTTCGCCCTAATTTATTTTTTTTAAACTTGCTTATCTGCATATAAAATCGGCAAATCCAACCAAGTGCTTAATTCTTTTGCCAGCCATTGCACTTCTTCTTTGGGTAAATTTATGCTAACACCAGGAAATTTATACTTATAAATCCCAGCCCAAATTTCCAATTGTGCGCCCACAGTTACTGAATATCTATTACCGTGAGAATTTTCACTTTGGTCAACGTATTCGGAGAAATAAACCAATTTGACAATTTCCTCTCGCGGTGATTCTGGAGCTAAATGAAATTTCAAAAATTCAAACAACTCTTTAGTAAAAATAACTTTTTCCTGGTTTATATAAAGTGTTTTACTAATAAAGTACGATGAAAGGAGATATAAGTACACTAATAAAAATATTATAGGTAGCAGATAAGTCATATTGAATTCATCAAACAAAGCGTACAAGAACAGGGTTCCAATTCCTATAGCAAATGAAATAAAAATAAACGTTCCCAAAACTTCAAAAAAATCTAAGTGTTCTGGCGGCATGAAAATTTCTAGAAATTTGCTACTTTTTCTAAGTTGAATTCTCCTGATAAGTGGTCGATTGATAGCTACAAGATTGGGATTTTGATTCAAAGCTTGTAGAGTTTGGTATGCTGAATCAAAACGATTTTCTAAGTTTGGCTCGCACATCCGCCGCAACCAGTCACTAAAAGTCAGACTAAGATCAGCTTTTTGCTCGAATTGAATGCGAAAATCTCTCTGTGGTAAATCTGTAGGATGGACACCTGTTAATAAATAAATTAACGTTGCACCTAAACTGTATAAATCTGAAGCGGGAACTGTACGTCCACCAAATTGCTCTGGAGGCATATATCCATAAGTTCCCACTACTGTGCGAGTTGCGCCTTCTTGGGCGGCGACAGTTTGCACCGATCCAAAATCCACCAGATAAACTTTGCCAACACTATTACCAGACCTATCGCCCAATAAAATATTACTGGGTTTAATATCTCGGTGAATCAATGGCGGATTTTGACGGTGTAGGTAAATCAAAATTTTTAAGATAGCGTTAGCGATTTCTTTAACTTCTATCTCAGTCAAAATCCGACCTGCTTTCACATGGTGTGACAAAGATTGTGCAGGAATATAACTTTGAACGAGAGCGAATCCTTTTAGCTCGGAAGCGTTTATCTCAAAATAGTCTAAGTAACGAGGAATAGCTGGATGTGACAAGTTTTTTAAAGCTTCTGCTTCCCGCTCAAACAGTTTGAGGTCATCCCACTCAAAATCACTGTTAAAAGTTAGTAACTTGACAACCACTAATTCTCCAGTCGCTTGTTCGCTACACAAAAGTGTCCTTCGACCAGCTTTCTTTCCTAATTCCTGGTGGATTTGGTAGTGCGCTCCTAAGATTTGACTATCCATTTGCTTACCTAATATTTTATCTTTTGTTATTTGTTACGTATTTGACGTTGCTACTACCCTCATACCCTTTGAGTCACGTTTATTGGACGAATGACAATTTATAGACAATGTTCCCTATACGTTAACGAACTGCTTGTATATATATCCCAGCGAGGAGAAGTTATGCAAAAGAGGGCAGAGAGTTTCAGCTACTGGATAATAATTAAGACTTTCTTGGTTTGGATATTGCACAGATTTGTCTAAAGTCGAATGTTTTGCAGTGTTACTCGGACTCTCCGATAAGGGTGAAAGCCGCCCATTGTTTAGGATTGGGATATTGTTTCATTGCTGTCAGCATTGCTTGACGGAGGGAAACCGCTTTGTCAGGATTTTGTTGTAAATTGCGATAAAATTCGGTCATCAAAAAGGCTGTAGAATTATCATTAACTGCCCACAGCGAGACCATGACGCTGGGTACTCCCGCAGAAATTAAAGACCGAGATAAGCCAACCACACCATCGCCTGTAATGTCTCCGCGTCCCGTATCGCAAGCGCTGAGAACCACTAAATCGGCGCTTAGTTTCATGTCGAAGATTTCGCCTGCGGTAAGTAAACCATCAACTACGTCGTCAGGTGTACCAGAAGGAGCAAGCGCGATCGCTCCCGGTACACCGAATCCTTTAAAATCATGAAGTAAGCCGTGGGTAGCCAGATGGATGATACGAGCTTTCTGCATTTTCTGCATTACCGCCGTTTTGGTGGCATTGCTACCTGTAAGTGCTTTGGTATTGAATAATTTAGCAATTTGAATTGCTTCTTTTTCTGCACCAGGCAGAGGCTCTAAGCTTGCCTCCAATTTCCCAATTTTAATTTTAGGCATGGTAGGATTGCCGACAACCAGCACATCCTTAGCTAATCTTTGACTGTTCTGCTTCTGCTTACGGGTTAAGTCCAAAACTTGGATTGCAGGAGCGGTGAGGATGGTATGTTTTTCGATTAAGTATTTGCTTTGCTCGTCTTGCAGCGCGGGAAAGGGAACGAGAAATAGGAATTCTTGCGGGATAAAGATGACTCGCTCATTGGAGTCTTTTGGTAGCAAGTCTGCAATGGGTGCGATGAGGATTTTATGGAGTTGCTGTAATTTTTCGGTTGGGTTTTCGGGTTGAGGATTTGTGGGAGTTACTTCAAAGATACTGCGGCTTCTGACACCAATATCATCACGGCTGGTGGTAACGAGGTCTTGTAAGGATTTATTCGATGTTTTTTTTAGATCGACTTGTTTAAAGGCAATTTTACCTGTGGATTTGATGACCCAGATGTAGATTTTTGATTGCTGCCATTCTTCTTTTCCTTGAAATTTAAACGGGTCATAAAGAATTGAATATTGAACAAGTGTGGCGTTTTGTTTTTGGGCAATTTGCTTAATTTCTTGAAGGCTTGGGGGTGTGATATTGGGTTGATTGCTGGGGTTTTGTGATAGCTTGGAGTCTAATAAATTTACTAAAGCACGGCCGCGACTACGTTCAGAAATTAAGAGTGCTTTGTCAAATTTATTCTGAGCAACTAAGGCTTGTTGCAGAAAGCGGTATGAATTAGATTGCTGTTCAAAAATAGAGATTTTCTGGTCATCTTTTAAGTTTCGCGGTCGTAGAGATTCCCAAGCTTCAATTGCTGCAATTAACGTGGTTTCGGCTTGAGAATATTGACCAAGAGTATTGTAAACAAATCCAATATTAGTGAGTGTAACACCTTCTCCTGCCTTGTTACCAATTTTTTTATCAATGGCTAAGCCTTGTTGATAATTCTCTAAAGCTTGATGGTATTGTCCCAGGTCGTTGTAAACTAACCCAATATTATGGAGTGTATTACCTTCCATCACCTTGTTGCCAATTTGTTTGTGAATAGCTAAGGCTTGTTGATAATTCTCCAAAGCTTGAGGGTATTGTCCCAGGTTGTTGTAAACTAACCCAAGACCAGTGAGCGCAGTACCTTCTGCTGCCTTGTAACCAATTTGTTTGGCAATGGCTAAGGCTTGTTGATAATTCTCCAAAGCTTGAGGGTACTGTCCCAGATTGCGGTAAGCTTCTCCAATATTGATGAGCGTATTACCTTCCATCACCTTGTTGCCAATTTGTTTGTGAATAGCTAAGGCTTGTTGATAATTCTTTAAAGCTTGAGGGTATTGTCCCAGGTTGTTGTAAACTAACCCAATATTGTTGAGCGTAGTACCTTCTGCTGCCTTGTCACCAATTTGTTTGTGGATAGCTAAAGCTTGTTGATAATACTCCAAAGCTTGAGGGTATTGTCCCAGATTGCGGTAAGCTTCTCCAATATTGTTGAGCGTAGTACCTTCTGTTGCCTTGCCACCAATTTGTTTGGCAATGGCTAAGGCTTGTTGATAATTCTCCAAAGCTTGAGGGTATTGTCCCAGGTTGTTGTAAACTGTCCCAATATTGTTGAGCGTAGTACCTTCCATTGCCTTGTCACCAATTTGTTTGGCAATGGCTAAGGCTTGTTGATAATTCTCCAAGTCTTTTGGGTACTGTCCCAGGTTGTTGTAAACTAACCCAATATTGTTGAGCGTAGTACCTTCTCCTGCCTTGTTACCAATTTGTTTGGCAATGACTAAGGCTTGTTGATAATTCTCCAAAGCTTGAGGGTACTGTCCCAAGTTGCGGTAAGCTTCTCCAATATTGTTGAGCGTATTACCTTCCATCGCCTTGTTGCCAATTGCTTTGGTAATAACTAAAACAGTTTGAAACGTATTCAATGCTTCTCGAAACTGACCTTTATTGAATTGCTGAAAACCTAATTCGCTCAACCGTAATGCTTCGTCATTTCGTTCATCTCCTGTCTGCGCCTGCGCCAAAACCGTATTGCTTCCCGAAGTAGACCTCACCACTTGTAACGGACAACTCAACGAGATGAGCAAGGTTACAGTAACAACGCTAAGGCGACGCAGATGAGGATACATAGCAGAATTCTCTATCAATGGGTTAGCGAGGCGAGCTGCTTATATATATCTCCCATGTTGGCGAGGTTATGTAAAAATTCACTCAACTTCTTCACGGACATTCCGAAGAGTGCGCTGTTCGTAAATATTTTGACAATTTCTTTGGCTCAGTTGAGGATGAAATTGTTCAACAGCCGTTTCAGATGCTTTTTTCTTTCCCCCTAAATCCGTGAGTCGCTAATCGCTTACCTGAAAGGCGATTGACAAAGTAGCCATCTCTGAAGTGTTCATGGGTATGGCTTCTACAGCAATGCCACCGCGATCGCTACTCAAATCATCAAGTAAATCGCCCATCACCTCAACTGGCTCTTTTAACTCCAACGCTCCTCTATCTTGATTTAGTTCAGCGGCGAGAGATGCTAATGTCTTGACAGCTCTTTCTAGGGGTGAACGGCTGACAATTACCAGCGCTTCTCCTGTTCCGGTTGCGATCGCTCTCAATTTCATCTGTTGCGGGTCGCCAATTAGTTGCGTTTGATTGGGTCGTAATTTCATCGTCTCATTTGACGCAGGCCACTGATAGGGAAACACCACCACTAATCCCCCAGTCGAGTCAATCAGTAGAGTTGTCAGATAGAGGTCGCTAGACTCGTGATTGGTAACTCGAAACTGAAATAGTTTATTCACTGGTAACTTATTAGCATAAGTTTGTTCCAACTCCTGACGAGTGTTTCTACCTCGACTGGAAGTTCTAGCAAGGGTTTGATTGGGTTGTTCTACCAAGTTCATCGAAACTTCTACAGAAAGCTGCGAAGAATCGGCATTCAAAGTCTTTTTAATAATCCGAACTGCTAACAGAGATTTGAGTTTAGCTGCCAGACGCTCCACCGCTGCCGTTACCGTTTCCCCTGGTTCGCCAAAGGATTTCGGCACCAGTTCCAGTCCTTCGGTAAATAAACCAATACTGCCGACGGCTGGAAGATTTGCCCCTTGCTTTTGCAGTTTTTGCTGATAATCTGCCGTCATCCGACTGAAGATGTACTGCACCCCTCCCGGATAGGGGACATTTCCAGATTGTGCAGGCACCGCTGCAATGCGATTAATCGCGGAGAGTTCCTGTTTAGCCGCGTTCGTCTCTCCTGCTAAAGACGGATCGAGACCAATGCTTAACTTCAAATCTGCTGGCACAACCCGACTTGCTTCTTGCAGCAGCGTCCCTGGTTTTAGAGATGTATTAGTTGCTTTGTCTACCAGTTTTGCTTCTCCCCTTAAGCCGCTACGAGGAGAGATTAATTGCAATTTTCCCGATGTTTGCCCGTTGTCATCGACAATTGCGAATGTAGCACCGGATTGGAAAGCTTCTAGACTTTCAGAGTCTACTCCTCCCAACCACAAAGTTGCCTTATCGCCTTCTACTTTGGTAATTACGGCATCAGTCGGAGGGAGTTGTTTGTTGATGAAATAAACTGGTTTTTTGGGGTCGCCATCTGCTAAAGGAACTTGACTAGAAAGTGAATTTATGCCAGTAGTGATTTGAGCGATCGCGCTTCCCACCGTATCGGTTTTTTGCCAGAGATACTGCGTCATCAGGTAAGTAAACGCACCAGCAGAAAAGCCATCGAACTCAGCATCTAAAGCTTCTTCTTCTCGTTGAGCAGAGGCAAAAACAACCCCTTTTGCAACACCTGCACAGCGCCGACGAGCCAGTTCGGATTCGGACAGTTGCAGCCGTTCCATCCAGCCTTTTTGATAAGCGATTTCTTCAGGACTGGGATTGAGTTTATCGCCGGGTACAGAACGCACTCGAAAGTTACCACGAGTACCGCCGCCAGAGTGACAACTATCTAGTACGACTGTGACATTTTCTGTGTTTAAAGCCGACATCAACAGAAACAAAGTGCGCCCCATGATGTCTGGTGCCAAATCTTTTTGCCCCTCATCGGCAACGACTAAAGTGCTATTAAATTCATCATTGAATGCCTGATTAGCACAACCTTGGATAGGATTTGGGTCGCCCAATCGAGAACCGTGACCGGAAAAATGGAAAACAACCACATCTCCCGGTTTAGCTTGTTTAATTAAGTGTTCTTCAAACGCTGTCAAAATATTGTTGCGAGTCGGCTGTTGAGCAGGAGCTTGATTGCTCGTCAACTTAACGACATCGCTGGGATTAAAACCAAAACGATGAACCAAGAGTTCTTCTTGCAAAGCGACATCAGTAACGCATCCTTCCAGATTTCTAAGAAAGCGATCGTTGGCTGGATAATCATTAATTCCCACTAAAAGAGCGAGCTTGCGCGGGGTATTTTGCGCCAGAACTTGAGCGTAGCAATTTCCCCTATTGATAATATCTAACTGGCTCAATCCCAAGGTAGTTATAGTTGAGCCGGCGAATTGTAAAAAATGACGGCGAGAAATACGGGACATTACTAATTCCTCCTAGTATCCTATTCGGGAATATTTAAGTAGGGGTGAAGTATACCCTTTGGGAAGGATATGCTTCTCCCTACACGTAAATTCTGATTACTCAACCGATGCTCCTACTCAGCTTCACCAATTAAGGTAAAAGCTGCCCAAGCTCTAGGATTATCGCGATGTGTTTCCATCATTTTGAGCATTGCCATTCGCAAGGATTGGGCTTTATCCAGTTTCTTTTGGTAAAGATTAGTATAAAACTCGGTCATTAATTCAGCCGTGGGAGCATCGGGGACAGCCCACAGGGAGACAACAACGCTGGGAGTACCGGCGATAAACAAAGAGCGGGATAGTCCAATTACCCCATCACCCGTGATGCGCCCGCGTCCGGTGTTGCAAGCACTCAGGACAACTAAATCTGCATTTAGTTTCAGATTAAGGATTTCTTCGGCAGTGAGTAGACCGCGATCGCTGCTAGTGGGTGCGAGTGCGATCGCGCTTTGCAATCCCTGGAAATCATCAAATAAGCCGTGGGTTGCCAGATGCACAATTCTAGCTTGAGATATTCGTGATAAAACAGCAGTTTTGGTGGCTGCATTGCCAGTAAGGGCGTTGGTGTTCAATAAAGGAGCAATCTCTTCGGCTTCTCGTTTTGCTCCTGGTAAGGAAGCTAGCTGTTGCGGCTTTTCTCCAATTTTAGGCGCTACGCTGGGCATGGTGGGATTTCCTATGATGATGGCATCTTTGGCGGATGCTTGCTTCACCTTTTCCCGTGAGGCGCGTGTTAGTTCTAGTACCTGAATTGAAGGTGCGGACAAAATTGTATGTTTTTCAATTAAGTATTTCCCATCTTTATCTTGCAGTGCGGCGAAGGGAACTACAAATAATTCACCTTGCGGGACAAAAATTACACGCTGATTTTGGTCGGTGGGCAGAAGGTCGGCGATGGGCGAAATTAATAGTTGATGAAGTTGCTGTAAGCTTTTGGCTGAGTTTTCTTGATTACCTGGATTTACAACTTCTGCTTTAAAAATACTGCGCTCGTCTACTCCGATTGAGTCACGGCTAGAGCTAACAAGGTCTTTTAAAGAGGTATTTTTTTGCTGCAATGGTTTTAGGTCAACTTTGCGGAAGGTTACTTCGCCTGTAGGTTTAATCACCCAAATGTAAAGGTCTGTTTGCTTGACTTGCGATTTATTTTGACTTTTAAAGTCATCATCAATAATTGAATATTGAACGAGAGTCGCATTTTGAGCTTTGGCAATTTGTGTAATTTGGGCAATATTTGGTGGTGGTGGGGAAGTAACGTTACCTCTAGTTTCTGAAGATAATCTCTTTACCAATAGCTCCACAAATGCTCTTGCACGCCCTCGTTCAGCAATTTCTAAAGCATCATTAATGTTATTTTGGGCAATAAAAACTTGTTGGAGTAGACGGTAGATACTAGCCTGGGTTTCAAAAATTGATACTTTATTGCTATCACTCAATCCTGACCGTAGAGACTCTAAAGCCTTAATTCCAGCAGTTAGGGTTTCTGTAGCTTCCGCTAGCTTCCCAGATTGATAGAGGTTACTACCCATATTTCTCAGAATTCGTCCTTCACCTGGATAATTCTCTATTTTCCTGGAAATAGTTAAAGCTTGTTGAAAAAGTTTCAGCGCTTGGGAATAATCACCTTGATTATCATAAGTTTTACCCATGTTGTTAATAGCTGTTTCTTCACCACCAAAGCTGCCAATTTTCCTATATATAACTAGAGATTGCTGATAAAAATCTAATGCTTGCGAATATTGACCTTGATATCTATAAAATTCGGCAATATTGTTGAGTAGCGCTGCTTCCAGACCAGTCACGCCAATTTTTCTAGCAATAATTAAAGCTTGCTGATACAAATTTAATGCTTTGGAATAGTCACCCTGGCTCATATAAACTGTTCCCATTGAATTCAGAACAAGAGCTTCTCCATTTTTGTTATTAATTTTTCTGCTTACATTCAAAGCTTGCTGATAAGTTTCCAGTGCTTGATTATATTGACCTAAATCATAATAGATAACTCCCAAGCTAAGGAGGGTTACTACTTCACCTTGAAAATCACCAACTTCTCTACGAATAACTAAGGCTTGCTCGTATAATTCCAATGCTTGAGAATATTGACCCAAACCATGATAAATCGTTCCAAGGTTACTAAGAGTTACCCCTTCGCCTTCGCGATCCTGAACTTTTCGACGAATAGATAAGGCTTGCTGAAAGAAATCTCGTGCTTGAGCATATTGATCTGAGCTTCTATAAACTGAGCCAATGTTGTTAAGTGCAGTTCCTTCGTTCCAGCGATCGCCGAGTTTTCTGAAAATCTCTAAACCTTGCCGATAAAATTTCAGGGCTTCTGGATATTGGCTGAGACTGCGATAAATTAACCCGATGTAGTTCACGGTTAATGCTTCGCCTTTGGTATCTTTTAGTTCCCGATAAATTAAGAGCGCTTCTTGAAAAGACTGTAATGCTTCCTGAAATTGGCTAGTCTTATACTGCTGATTACCTTGCTGATAAAGTTTATCTGCTTGCGCCTTCCTCTCCTCAACCGTCTGCGCCATCACCGCAGATCCACTAAATGTCACCGGAAAATTCAGCCAACAAGTCTGCAACCCAGTCAGTAGAACTGTGCTAGACGCAAGCAAGAAAAATCTTTTTAATTCCATAGCTGTAGGAGTGCGATCGCAGCGTTTAAGATATTGTCCGCTTACATATAATATCCTTGGGCAAGGGGTACTTATGTAAAAACCCAAGCCGTAGCCTATTGAGATGCAGAAACGTTTGGCTCATCTTCTGCACAGAAATCATGAGCTTGAAGAAGCGCGATCGCATTCCTTAATTCCGCTGAGAGATTTGGCACCGAATAGAGTTCCCGCAGCGCATCTGACCAGAGTTCGCGTTCGGCAAAATAGTAGACTTTCTCCATTGCCAAAGCCTCTGGTGATGGGTCTTTAAGCTGCTGTACGAGTGCTATTGAAATCAATTCGGCTGAAATGCGATCGCGTGTTTCCGGTTCCATCACTTGAAACATGACGCTGGTTTCAATTGGGTACGGCTCTGAAGCAGACAACTTCCATACATAAGACTGTCCAGGTTGCAATGGTTCCCCATCATAAACCGCCCTTGTCTCTCCTTTAATTGGTCGGTTCCAGAATGCCTCTTTATCCCCCTGACGAGATAGCTCAATTCGCGTTACCGTTCCACCTGGGATATTCCAGAGAAACAGAGGGCGATCGCTCCAAATCTCAAGGATTTCCCCTTGTTTTGAATGAAGCGAATCTGCGTCTACCAGTTTAGCGGGAGCGATCGCGCAAATCGCTCCTCCTCTCCCGCCCCCTCCTTTCCTTTTACGACGTAATTTCTTCCAGATATCACCCCACGATAAAGCTAGATATGTCTCATTGCTTTCTGTTAGGACGGGATGCGGTTGTTGTCTGATTGCCGCTTGTAGAGGCACTGAGGAAGAAGTTGTAATCAAGGCAGATATTAACAAAATGGATTGGAGTTTTTTTAAGTTAAACATGAGACTTTTCCCTGAATGCTAAACGAATATAATTCCAAAACAAAACTGTTGGTAAAAACCAAGGTAATAACATCGCCGCCGATATATAGATTTGCAAGGAGGCGATGATATAAATGGTTGTAGCCGTTCCTAACTTTATTACCCAGCGTTGCCGTTGATGAAGATTATCCTGTAACATCAGCGTTACGCCTTTCCCCAGCAATCCTGAAAGTAAAATCATCCATAAATCGGGGATAGGTATCACCAATCGCCGCGTTAATAAATGATGAAGCATATAAGCATGAGCTTCACCGCCAGGAAAATTTTCCTCCTCCCAACCGCGCCAGAAACCGACAGCTAAAGGAATCGCATAATTATCTTCATTTTCTCCTTCTAACCCGGCTCCTTTATATCCACCTGGAGTAATCAACACCACTTCATTCTTAAAGGTGTCTGGTACTTTTCCTTCTCCTAGGCAATCTCCTAGTAACTTACAGGCAGAAATGCGTTCGTAGGCAGATTCGGGGGGAATAGAAAAGTCAATAATTGGATGGAACCACGCTTGAATAAAATTTTGAGAAAAGCGGGTAAGTGAATGAAGGCGGATTTCTTGTAAAAAAGCTATTTTCTGGTTGGATTGGCTTATCAGATTTAAATAGTTAATCACTGATAAATTAAAATTCGTTCGAGCCTGCAAATTGGGTTGCGGTAAATTCGGCGGTAAGTCTTGATTCAACACATACGCTATAGCTAAGAGATAAGCAAAAGGATACATCTGTGAACTTTTGGGTTCTGCTGGCAAAAGTTCAACATACCAAGGGAAGAACATGATATCCCCTTCCAAACTCCAATTGAGGTTAGCAATATCCTTGCTTACCCCTGACCTAGGAGTGGATTCTCCCTCTCCAGAACCAAATACCAACCAAGTATTTTTATTAACAATATTCTGTACATATTCCTTAAGTTTTAAACTGTTATTTGGTTGTTTTCTATCATCTAAGATATAATCGATGCCAATAGTTTTAGCTTCTAATTCAGAAACCCGATTCAAAAGTAATGCTACATAACGATAATCGATAGGGTAAATTTGTTTAATTTTATCCGCATCAGCTTTTAGAGATTCCTCATCAATTTGGATAAGTCGCACAGGTGAACTTCCTTTGGCTGGCACTTGTAAGGTGACTTTGCGATAGAAGGCTTGAAGTAAAATGCGCGGTTCTAATAATAAGTTTTGTACGGGCGGTAATAAACTTAAAAACAGGATAGCGCCTAGCCAACAGGCTTCTTTTTTCGTTGGCAACCAGCGGTTTAGTGTGTCAAAAAAGCCAAAAGGTTTAATGCAAAACAGCTCGGCTTCTGGATGCCGAAATAGGGAGGGAACCAGGTAAGCAGAAGGGTAGGAAAGATGCTTTTCCTGTTGTTTAAGAAATAAACTTGCCTCCAGCAAAGCTGAATGAACATCCTTGTATTGAGTCAAACTGGCGAGAAACTGCACCAAAAATTCTTGTGCTACCTGATTGTGAATCGGTTCCCGCATTACTGCTACCTGGCTCAATCCCAAGTTAATCAAGGATTCGGCAATATTCATGCCACTACACGAGTTGAAAATTGCAAACTGAAGTCCCCGTTTTTTCGCCTGTTTCAGTGACTCTTCAATTTCCCGAATCGAGATTGAGGTGTGTGGTGCAATGCCTAATTCTCCACCCGTCAGGACAGTTTCATTACTGTGTCCGGCAAAAAATAAGATATCCCAACCTGGCTCAGATGCGATCGCTTTCTGGATCTCCATTTTCAGTGCATCAGCATCAAAAAATCGAGCCTCTATACTCTTAGGGATATTCAGTTCAGCTTTCCCCTGGTTCCGTTTCCAACCAATCAACTGGATATCTGCAACACGATCAAGCGATCGCAGTGCTTCTCGATCAGCTTCCAAATTCAAGCCAGTGTCATCCCCTAAAATCGCTAAAACCCTAGCTTTACGGCGAATCGGACGAACGGGTTCATTCAGAATATTGGCGGGAGTGCGAGCAATGCGTATTTGTTGAGTAGCACCCAAATCCGTCCCAATTTCCCAAATTTCCCACGGTAATCGCGCCAGTTCTAGAGGAGTGCAAGTCAGGAACACCTCAACCGTATGATGTTCCGGTTTATGAGCCGCCTTGACAATCTCGCGGCGAATACTAACTAATTCAGGAGTGAGCAACCAGTGTTGAAATTCTTCCCCTAGCTGAACCTCTGCATTCACCAGTTCGCGATGTCGATCAACTGGGAGAGTGCCTTTACCGCTGATGACCTTGTGCCCTCGCAGCCGCCTATAGTAGTTGAGATAGGCGCTTTGCCACTGTTCGTAACTCCTGGTCAGCGAGAGGGGATAATTCAGCTCTACAGAGAGTATTTTTCCTTTCCCCCAAGACAACTCAAAGTCGCAAACAGTGCCAACTTGCTTAACCCTAAGCTTAAAAACTATTCTATCCATCATTTAATTTTGGATTTTGGATTTTGCGGAGGTCGGAGTTGTCCTGCCTCTGATGATTTTCGAGAAGCTATAAAATAAATTCAAACGGCGGCAAAGTTTGGAATTCCCCAGTTTCCGAGGTAATGGTTGCGAGAAATTTATCTTGATAAGTCCCCGCCACTTGAGTAAAAATATAGTCCTCGTCCCCATCTAAGTGCAGTGTATCTTCTGCCAAAACTTCCACGCGATCGCTTACTCGCAAAGTCATCTCATCGTCAGGTTCATTTCCAGAAATCGCCTTCAATATCAGCAATAACGTCCAGCCATCATCATCCGGGAAAGACCAGGTAACAGCATACAGCCGCACCCGATTTCCTAGGGTTAAGTCTCGGTAAGCACGACCCGTATTGGCTGGAATCTCTAACTGATTATTGCGACTAATTTCTATCAAAATTTCATCTAATTCTTGAGATGGGTTTTGTTCGTTTCTGCGAAGGGAGAATGATGCTGGCAACTCTCTTAGTGGCTCAGTTCCGCGCAAAGGAGACGGTGCTGGCAAGGCTTCCCAGGACAATTCTTGCATTACTTCATCCATTTGGTTGCGTAACCAGTTCCTGACATTTACCGCTTGCTGAGTCAAGATTTGGAGCAGCTCTGATAGATGATTGGTAACAGTTGCTGTATTCTCAGTTAGCGGCTGGTAGAGCCAATTAAGTAAATCCGGTGTCGTTAGGACTGCTGCTCCCTGCTCCCACGTCAAGACTTGCCACAAAGGACGGTTACGCAGTTGGGGTAATAATGTTAATAGGGTCGACTGCATTCGAGCTAGGGTATTCTGACGATTCGTTGGGATTTCAGGTAAAGGAATTGCTGATGAAATTAAACATTGCAAATAAAGCAATAGTTCATTAGGTTCGCCATTAAACCAAGCAATCGGAATCTGATAATTCCAATCAGCTTCGGGTTCTAATTGTGGTAAATAATTCATCATTTGATCGTGACGCAGAAAACCTCTAATTGCTGCAACTTCCAATTCTTCCTCAATACCAATAAATACATAAAAATGAGCTGCAAATTCTGGTAAATCTACTACGGCTCTAGGGATAGTAAGTTCTTTATCGGTTAAGGTGATGGTAGGAATTAAACAAACTTTAAATTCGCCAATTCTCAAATTAAAAACGGCATCAACTGCATTAGCATACTGAGGTTGTAAAACTGAAGAATGTTCTTTATCTAGATAAATCTCCGGTTCTCGTTTCCGCAGCCATTCTTCAAAACTAAATAAACTTAAAGCTTGAAGATAAATTTGCCATTTTCGGTCTTCATTCCCTACTTGGTTGCTCAATTGTACAGCTTGGTCAAGCTGCTCCGATTCTAAGGGAATTGTTTCTGGCAATTCTTCAAGTTCGACCCAATCATCTGTCAAATCTGTTAAGTAATTCATGCTCGTTCTTCTTTCTGACTATTCAGATGGTTACAAATCGTTGCCGCTAGTTGACTGTTCATCACTCGGTTGTGTCCTATGTGAGATTCTTTTTTCGCCTTCTCAATCTCTGTAGAAATCTCTTTATCTAAAATGAATTGGACTTTTGACTCCAAATCTTGGAGCTGCACGGGATTAACGTAACATTGAGCTAACTTTAAAACGCAAGCTCTCAAGCACAATAAGGTTCGGCGTCCAATATCGCTGCGTAAGTTTTTGAGTTCCAGCAGGCGGCTTACTTGAGGCTGGTCTTTTAAGCCGAGTTGGGGAGCAATTTCTTTCATGGGAACTCCCTGACAGTGAAATAAATGAAGTGCCTTGAGGAAGTTTTGCGCTTTCTGATTTTTCTTGGATTGCAAATAGATAAAGCGAGCTTGAATGACCTGCTTGACGGACTGAGATAAACAGGTATTAAATTGCTGGTGATAACCTGCTAAAAACTCTGATTGCTCATTAGAATCATCCTCACTGGATGCTCTATTTCTTTCCGCAGAATTTCCTGAATTATCTAACGGTAAGCCTTTGCGAGTCCGGAGGCGTTCGGCTCTGAGCAACTGCGCGAGTTCTTGCAATTCTCTTAAGATTTGTTCGGGAAATATTGTCCGAGTGGTTGACAATTGTTCAGCCATTTGACGCAATTGCGAGGCGGTTGGGTCTGGATATCGGCTTTTCTCTCCAGCCTTGCGGTGCTGCAAAAGTTGGGTGCGATAAATCTGATGGTAGCTATCAAGTAGCTGAAGTGCTTGGTTGATTTCTGCTGGTGTCCGGTCAAACTCTAATAAAACTCGCTGTAATCGTCCGGGGTTCATGTAACTCAGAATCATCCAGTCAGTCACTTGCTCAATTCCGTGTTCGAGTAAGAATCGTTTGAGGAAGCGATCGCTTTTTACCATCCTGACCGTCCAAGTCGATAATTTACTCTTATCCGGGTCAAAGGTTTGCAAAATTCGAGCGGTTACAGATGGATAGTTTGTCCGGCTTTCATCCATTTCCTGACGCGGAGAACGCAAAGTGCTATCGAGTACCAACGGCAACAGCTCCATACTGGTGAAGTCATGGTTTTTGCCAAACTTCTGCTCTAGTTCTAAGCAAAATTCTTGAATTTGATGAGAGATAAAGCAGCGCAGACACACCTCAGCCATCTGACGGCGAGTGTCATCGTTCTGGAACCACTGCATGAGTTGGCGTTGAATTTCCCGGTCTGGCATATCCTCTCGGTCAGAGAGTTCGGGAAATTGAGTCAAGAAAAAGGCTTTTGCCGACTCAACTTCTTCAGTTCGACACTTGCCGAAACTATCAATTCTCATCAAAAGCCAGTATCTCGATGCCGTACCCATCGTTATTTCACTCAATTGTGCAAATGCAAAGCGACTCTGAAATTCCTCATCCTTGCCTCGCGTAAACCAGGATGCCGATCAAAGTCAATTGAGGCAAGTTCGGGGGAGCTGATTGAACGGCTAAAAACGATAAGGATAACTTTAAACAAAGCGAGTGACATCTTCAAGAAATTCCCGCTTTTCCCCAAACTTCACTCGGCTACTTTTCCATTCCTATCGCCACAACTTGCTCAGACGTTCTACGCGCTGCGGCGGGTTTTAGCCAGCTTGCGACCAGCTCCGGCTTTGTTTTTCGAGCAAAAATGCGAATTGCATGGTAACTGACTTTTTCCCGCAGACGATAGACTTCCCTAGTCCGCAAATTCAAGGCGCGAGCGATCGCTTGTTGAGAATTGCCAGCGAGGTAAAGTTCCAGCCAAACCGCTGCTTCTCGACTGACATTTTCGGCTAAATAGTTGTAAAACTCCTGCTTTACGGTTGTCCGCAGAAACATTTGTTCTTCAATTGCTTGATTCTCTTGATACTCGGCAACTGCGTGGATATCGAGGAAACTAACCGGATTGTTTGTCTCGTGGGACACCACTTCCTCAGAAATCAGTCGCACCAGTTCACCATCGGGGATATGAGTCATCCCTCCCCGCCGGGAACGACGTAGATAGTTAAAAAATCTATAAACTAAAAGTGGCTGGTTGCGAATTGGTCTGAGACAGTATTCTTCGATGCTGCTCATCAGTAGAGAGTTGCCTAAGCGAGCGTCTGAAGTACATTTGCTAATCCAGGCAATTTGCTGTTGAATGTAGCGATCGCGATGCAATAATTCCTGAATGACTTCTTGCAACACATCGACAACCGTTGCCGAGCGATCGCGCGATAGCGCCACCCAAGTCCGAATTTTATTCTTCAGCAATACTAAACTCCCCAGCCGAGTCGTCAAGTTGCAATAAGCACGCTCTGGTGCCACGCCTAAGTAGCGTTGCCGTAAAATGCGATAGCGATAATCCATCGCTTGCAAGGCAATTACCCTCTGAGTTGCGTTAAACGTTTCAAAACGCTCTCCTTCCTCTCCCACCAGCCACAGAGCAATACTTTCATGGGTTGCTGCGCTATAGCCAGGACAGTCAGATGCCAGCTGCTTCGCCACCTCAGTTGGAGACAGCACAACGGTTAGAAATTTTTTCATTTCAATAGCCGAGAGTGTGTGTTCTATTCGGCTATATCTTTAGTCAGGCTGAGGTTATGTATTTTTGATCCGGTTTCTCCGAAAGGATTCTCCCGGAGAAACCCTGACAGGGTACTATCACAATTCTCTATTCGATGCAGTACGGTTTAACCCCACCCTTGCCCCTCGACCTTCCCTTCACTTCAACTAGAGGGGTTCAATATTCTCCCCTCTCCGTTCACGGAGAGGGGCTGGGAGTGAGGTTCCGAGTGATATAGCACTCAAGTTAGAACCGCTATAGGGATACAAAAGCAAATAGGGGCAGGATTATCCCGCCCCTAGAATCATTGATTGAGTCTGGTGTTTATTTAATTCCAGACGCTGCTAATCAATCGCATCAGCAGCCTTATCTGCTGCCCGCTTAGCACTCTCAATTACATTTCTGCCTGCATATTTACTATTTTCCTGGACATTGTCAGCTGCCTGCTGCGTTCCTTTACCCAGGTCTTTGGTTGCATCCTGAGTATTGCCCTTGAGATTTTCAATTCCCTGCTTTGTTCCCTTAGCGAAATCACTAGCCGATTTTTGCGCTTTGTCGCCAATTGCGTCGGTATTTTGCTTGACATTCTCACCGAACTGTTTAGCGTTTTCGCCCTTCTTATCCAGAATCCGCTTGGTGTTTGTACCTACGTCATCGGTCTCGTCAATTACGTGGCGCTCAGCATTGTCAATTAGGCCTTTTGCCTTAGCTGCTACGCCTGAGGTGTCTCTTCTGGGATCGGTATCGCTATAGTCGTTCATCCCACCTTTATACTCATTGGTTAAGGCACCTGTAGGAACGTCCTCCCTAATTTGGTCGGCGGTCTTCGCTTGTGCCCCACCATTACAAGCGGTGGTAACAAAAATGATCGTGGCGGACAAAAACACGGTCAGGATTTTGCCCAAGTTGATTTTTTTCAACCAATTAATTACGCTGTTCATCAAAAAAACTCCTTTTTCTGTACGAGTCAATGGTTGTTTTGGTTAGCATTGCAATCCGAGATTTTCGATTGACTGCCAATCGAAAATCTCAATTATTTGCTTATTTGTGCAAAGCAGGGTTGCTTTGCATTTCAGGTCTCTGACCGGCTTCATCTGATTTATCTTTGATGAAGCTGGAAGCCTCTTTGAACTCTTCACCGATACTTTCTAATATCTTGGCATTAGGATCGCTGCGATTGATTATAGGTTGACGACCTCCAGCTCCAGAGACTTCAAAATCCTCTGAAGTTTTTATGGGCAATTCTTTTTCCTTTGCGGCTCGACCTGCTGGTGTCTCAGCACCCGGGTAGAGGATTTCAGAATCGCTGGTAGCAATTAACTGATTGGACAGGATCTGCAAGTCAGCGCGATCGCGTGGATTCGCTGTTTTGCTGACGTTAGGATCGGTAGACATTTTGTAATTCGTGTAGCCATCTCCACCATTGCTGTGGGGATTGTTGTTCCCTCCCATTTGCACGGGGGGATTTTGTGGACGTGCCCCTAAAGAATCGCCATTGTTACAAGCGCTGGTAACAATTAGCAACGCGCCTGCCAAAAAAACGGTCAATATTTGACGTAACCGTAGTTTTTTAAAGAAAGCAGTTAAGTGTTTCACACACTACTCCCAAGATTTTTACGAACTGTCATAAACAATACAAAAGCTACAGTGTTCCTACCTCTAGCGCAGGTCACATTCTGGTTGCAACTAAAAGCAACCTCTCTCTAACCGTAGAGAGATTCCCAAAAAATAAGCAAAACTACGGTGATATTGGTTGGTTCGCGACCATGCCAGCTAAAAACATCGCTCAGCCTAGAACTTGGCTGATTTTTCTCAATCTTTCAGCATCAGATGGGTCTGGGCATCGCTGCCTCAAACGCGATCGCTCACATCAAACTTGCCTCACCATCAGGTAGCGGATCGTTATCCGTATCCCAGATGTGCGAAGCTTGGCTGGGAAATTGTTCGCGAATGTCTGCAAAGTGTAGAAACAGAAGAGCGATCGCTCCCTCTGGCAAAAGTTACAGACTCGCTACCGTTCTCACTTTGGTATTCTCATACTCTAGGATGAGGTATTTGCCTCAACTCGCTACCCAGTGTGAAAGGTCATGAAAAAAATTTGGTCATCCCTGAAGCCGTACTTGCGCTGGGTGATTCTCGGCGGGACGCTATTTTTTTTGGCAAAAGCTCTCAAAGACAATTGGCGGGAAGTCGCAGCCATCCGAATGACTGGTGCGGGATGGACAAATCTAGCGATCGCCTTTTTGATCACTTTACTGGCTCATACTTGGTCTGGATTCGTCTGGAGTTGGATTTTGCAATCGTTCCGGCAACCCGTTCAGCCTCGATGGGCGCTCCAAGTTTACCTGAAAACCAACCTTGCCAAGTATTTACCAGGGAATGTCTGGCACTACTACGGGCGCATCGTGGCGGTGACATCCCACGGGGGTTCTTTCGGTGCCGCGACTCTCAGCGTGTTACTCGAACCCCTGCTGATGGCGGCTGCCGCTTTATTAGTTGCCTTAGCAGGTAGCCAGTTTGGTTGGGCAGGTGTCCCTCAGAATACCCAGACGAGAACCTTACAACTTCTTGGTTTGGGTGTAGTTTTGCTGGGCGTTCATCCCCGAATTTTGAACCGGCTGATGCAGTTGGCAAGTAAATTGAAGGGAAAGAAAGCAAGAGGTGCAGGGGCGCAGGGGCGCGGGGGAGAAGAAAATGCTATCTCTGCTTCAGCTTCTCCACCCCCCACAGAAGCGACAGAAGCTTCTTTTCGACTTGAGCGATATCCTCTATTTCCTTTGTTGGGAGAAATTGGCTTTTTGTTACTGCGTGGCGCGGGGTTTTTGTTTGCCATGCTAGCGCTGACACCAGTGAATCCCAATCAAATCCCGATGCTGCTGAGTGGGTTTAGTTTGTCATGGCTGTTGGGTTTGATTGTTCCCGGCGCACCTGGGGGAATCGGGGTATTTGAAGCGACAGCGATCGCTCTATTCGGTCAACATTTTTCTGCCGCCATTCTCCTCAGCGTCGTCGCCCTATTCCGCTTGGTGAGTATTTTAGCGGAAGCCGCCGCTGCTGGATTGGCAACTTTGAGCGAGCTGAAGGATCGCTAAAAGGGCTATCAACTACAGCTATGACAACTTTATTCCCCCTCAATCCAGGTTCCCCTCACCGAAAACCGGGGAGGGATTAAGGGTGGGGTTCCCCTGTCCCGCTTTCAACGGGTAGCCAGAAACCTAATCCTCTGCAACTTGATCTGACATCGCCTCTGCGATCGCAGAAGTTGCAGCTTTTATATCGCTATCTAACTTCAGTTGAGAAAAAACTCGATACATCTGTGCCGTCCCGTTAGGCAGCTTCTTCGTGCCATTTCCGTTCATCTTGATCAAATTGTATTGAACGTTTTCACCATAGATAGCGAAGGTTATATGAAATATTTCAAAGAAATTCACTACCCACTTGCAATCCTCTTCTGGATAGTGCATATAGTATTTGATTAACTCAGCAATGCAAGTTTCTAAATGGGTGCGAACATTTTTACAAATTAATAAAATTTTCAGCAGTACGATTACTAAAGTCAAAGGATGCCCTTGCGACATCAATAAAATAAATAGAGGCGAAGGTTCCCGATGATTTTCAGTCGTTAAATATTCGATCACCCGATTACAGGTTCTTAACAACAGGGCATCATCCAGCGTCTCTTCATGATGATTTTCATATACAACATCTAGCTTTTCTTCTAATTTTGTTTTCAAGACCTCTACAAATTTTCTATTTTCCACAGAAAAAATTAAATATTTTTGTAGACTATGTTTAAAGTTTTTGTAGGGAAGTCCTTGAGTTTGTTGGAGAAAAATATTTGCCAGATTTGTATAGCTAAATGGCCCCCGTTTCGCAACAATTGTCTTGATCAGACGCAGTACCTCATCCCCCAAGCCAGTCGGGTTTTTAGGCAAAATTTCTCTAGGCATCGCCGACTGCGATCGCGTGGTATACATTGCTAGCTCAAACTTAAAGCGATCTTTCAGTTCTTGCGACAATGCTCTGGCAGCTTCCCGCTGTTCGACGGGGTTTGAGAGATTCGCATATTGAGGAACTAACAGATAAGAAGTATAACGATGGCTCCAATGGGTTGCTTCATGTTCATCGTATCTAGCGGCAAATATCTTTAAATCTTGATAGTCTTGGCTTTTAATAAAATTTACAAGCCAAATTCTCAACTTACTTAAGCTTGGAGATAAGGTTGACTTGCTAATATTTAAATCGCTAAATACTAAAACTAATTCTTTAATTGCTTTATAGCTTCGTGTCGTCTCCCAATTATTGATGAGAATATAACAAGAGCGCTTTAGAGTGTTTTTAAATTCTTCTTCATCATTTGCAAAGATAATGTCTGAAAGCGCTTTGATCGCGTTGGTATTAACAGCGTTAGGACTGTAATAAATAAATAACTGCTTAAATTCTTGCAGAACGGCTTCTGGGGGCCATTGCTGAACAATGTCCACCAAAAAACGATAGATCATATCTCGATCTGACTGGTTGGAAATGACACGAAACTCGGCCTGATATCCATCTGATAGAATGTCCCTGACCATTCCATTAATTAGGACTATTGAGTCCTTCCTTAGAGTGTGAAGAGCGAAAGTAGATGGCACCCAGCGTCAATGCTAATTGCAGTGTATAGTACTTGACTTGACTGCCCATAGCAATCCTTGAAAATACATACGCTTGGGGAACTTGCTCTCAACCGCTAAGGATCTTCGGATTCAGACCGGAGACGGTTAATTTGTTCTTGCAATTCCTCAATTTGACGCTGTAGCGCATCCACCTCATTAACGGCTGTTTCTGATGGGACATTCACCGCGCCCTGTACAGGGGAACGTTGGTAATTGCCCCGGCGAATCTGACGATATTCCTCTGAGTTTGCCCACTCCTGCAAATGGTGAAGGCGATCGACCGTAAAGGGATGGGTCGTAAACCAACCTTGAGTAAAGTTATTGTAAAGTAAGAACTTGTAGACTTGATTCAACCCGTCTTCGTCCAATTCCTGATATTTTTGCGATTGACGAATAAATTCATCTAAATTTACTTCATTGGCATAACGGGCGCTGCCACCAGCAAATTTCATCATTAAGTGCATCACCGGATTCAGGTCGTCTGTCACCAGGAAAGCGGCTCGATCTGCTGATAATTCGGCTTTACGGCTCCATTCAATAAATGCCAAAACCAAGCCGGTACTGACCAAAGTGCTGAAGCCAAAGGTCGCGTTCCCGATAAAATTGACAGCTTGCAAAGCCCAAACCGCCATCTGACGTAAGGTCGTGTGACCGCATTTAATATGTCCTAATTCATGTGCAATGACTGCCCGAAGTTCCGCTTCGTTGAGCAGGTCTAAAAGTCCAGAGTTCAGGATCACATAAGGGCGTTCTTGTCCGAGGGCGCTGGCATTAACCCAAGGCGCTTGGGAAACGAAAAGCGTTGGTTCTGGGTAAACGTCCAGATCGCGCAAGCATTCCCGGAAAATGCCATAGATGCTAGCATACTGACGCGGCCCGACCTGAATGCTATTGCCCATGTGGTAGACAAACTGGGGACGCTCAGAGGCAAATTCCACAAATTTACGGGCAACCATATCAAATCCAGGCACGCTGCGTAAGGCTTGCTCGGCTTGTCGGTCGAGGGGATGTCTAAAAGCTTCACTGGAAATTCCGGTATAAGTAGGCATATTGATGAGCCTTATACAGCGTTCTACTGAACTATTAAAGCCTAGAAATACAACGAGCGGCTTTTGATCTACATCACAGGGATGCGCGATCGCCGTGTCGTTAAACTGCCACAAAAACTGCTTGATTTAAGCAAGTAACCAACCTACATCTGAGAAAACTTGACACGGCGGCAGTTATCGGAGTGAAAATCACTTCAAAAACTGATTCTCATGTGAATTCTGGGATTCAGCTTTGCTTCTATTGGTTCCCCTTTTTGTAAATGTTGTTCAACGATCGTCTGGACATCGCTGGGTTGAACTCGGCAGTACCAAGTTTCTTCCGGGACAATTCGCACTGTAGGACCACAGCTGCACTGTCCCTGGCAACCGCTCCCCGTCACTATGACTCCGGGAATATCAGCACTCTCAAAAGCGGCAAGTACCTCTGCGCTTCCATTTACCAAACAGGAACGGTACTGGCAAACGATGACGCAACGCCGATCTTGCTCCAAACACTTTTCTTGCGAACCAGTTTCCACTTTTGAGTCCAGCACAGTATAAATTCCTATGGCTCTATGTTAACTTCGCCTTAGCAGACCAGGGGAAAAGTTGGTAGCGCTGGGGAGAGTCCTTTTTCAGGCAATGCTCATTTATTAGGGATTTGATAGCCTTATAGATTGGAATCAGAGTATTTTTAGCAATTTGCTAAAAAGTCGCAACGCCAATCTAGGAGAATATTTGAGTGAGCTATCTCGAAACTGCTGCTGAGTTTTATAGTGAAGTAGCGCAGACGCCACAAGTCGGACTTTGTTGTGTCCAAAGCAGTCCCCTGCAACTGCCAGGACTAAAAATTTCGCCTCAGATGCAGGAGATGAACTACGGTTGCGGTACTACCGTCCATGCCGCTGAACTCGCTAATGACCCGACGGTGCTATATGTCGGCGTTGGCGGTGGTTTGGAAGCGCTGCAATTTGCTTATTTTTCTCGCCGTCCGGGTGGGGTGATTGCCGTCGATCCAGTGGCGGCGATGCGCGAGGCAGCGACTCGGAACTTAGCGATCGCTGCCCAAGAAAATTCCTGGTTTGACCCCAGTTTTGTGGAGATTCGGGAAGGGGATGCCTTCTCCCTGCCGGTGCCAGACGCCTCTGTAGATGTGGTGGCGCAGAATTGTCTATTTAATATCTTTGAACCCGCTGACCTGCATCGGGCGCTTCAAGAAGCCTTCCGGGTGTTAAAACCAGGGGGTCGTCTACTGATGAGCGACCCGATCGCCACTCGTCCCATCCCACCCCATCTGCGGCAGGATGAACGGTTACGGGCAATGTGTCTGTCAGGTGCTTTAACTTACGAGCAATATACTCAGCATCTTATTGATGCTGGATTTGGGCAGATAGAAATTCGAGCGCGGCGTCCTTACCGACTGCTGGATTGCGCTAGCTACGGGTTGCAGGAACCATTGCTATTAGAAAGTTTGGATTCTGTTTCTTTTAAAGTGGCAATTCCTGAAGATGGTGCTTGTATTTTTACTGGCAAAACGGCGATTTACACCGGCACCGAAGAGTTTTTTGATGACTCGAACGGGCATATCCTTCCACGGGGTTTACCAGCCGCGGTGTGCGATAAGACAGCAGGAAAGCTTGGTGCATTGATGCCAAAAGACATCCTGATTACTGATTCAACCTGGTACTATACGGGCGGCGGTTGCTGTTAAGTGACGAATTTGCTGGGTGCTTGGATAGGATAGCTGAAGAGATTCTTCAATAAAACTTGATGGCTAAACTACCTGCGATCGCACCTCCTTCCGTTTCTTCTGGCTTTCATGCCCTGTCTGACCCCCTACGGATTCAAGTGCTAGAGCTGCTCCGCGAACAAGAGCGCTGCGTCTGCGAACTCTGCGAACAGTTGGGGGTCACTCAGTCTAAACTTTCCTTTCACCTAAAAACACTCAAAGAAGCCGCTTTAGTTTGCTCCCGACAGGAAGGACGCTGGATTTACTACAGCCTCAATCTGCCTCAATTTGTTGTTTTGGAGCAGTATTTGGCAGAGTACAGTCGCTTCAGCCCGCTCTTATCAGCGCTTCCCTGTAAAGACTAGGCTTGACACATCAATTTTTTTTGAAATATGCTTAATGCATCAATTTTTTTTGAAATATAAGTTGCAGAAAATTCTTTGGTGCTGGGGATGGTCGTGAAATCAGTGTCGCGGATAGCGCGTTGGAACTCAGTTTTCCAATCGTGCAAGCAACAAGCGATCGCTGAGGGAGTCGGTACATTCATCCTGGTGTTTGCCGGTACGGGTGCCGTGATGGTAAACCAAATTAGCGATGGGGCGGTGACTCATCTCGGCATCAGCTTTGTGTTTGGCGCAGTTGTTGCCGCTTTAATTTACGCCTTGGGACACATTAGCGGCGCTCACTTTAACCCAGCCGTAACGCTGGCTTTCTGGACAAGCGGCTTTTTCCCGAAACGCCAAGTATTGCCCTACATCTTGGCGCAGTCTTTAGGAGCAATTGCCGCCTCAGCTTTACTCTGGATGGCTTTAGGGCGTGTTGGCAATTTGGGTGCGACTGTGCCGCTAGACGGGAATTGGCTGCAATCCCTGGTGCTGGAAACGGTTCTCACCTTCATTTTAATGTTTGTGATTTTTGGTTCCGGTCTCGATCGCCGCGCCCCGATTGGCTTTGCGGGGTTGGCTATTGGCTTGACGGTGGGGCTGGAGGCGGTGTTTATGGGGCCAATTACCGGAGCAAGTATGAATCCAGCGCGATCGCTCGGCCCCGCTTTAGTGGGCGGCATTTGGCAGCACCACTGGGTTTATTGGGTTGCACCGATTTTAGGGGCGCAATTAGCCGTGTTGATTTACAGCCAACTTTCCAACGGATTTCGGGACATTAAGTAAGGGAGAAAACCTGATGAAACGAGTGATGTTTGTTTGCAAGAAAAATTCTGCCCGTTCCCAAATGGCAGAAGGCTTTGCAAAAACACTGGGTAAGGGAGAAATTGAAGTGATTAGCTCTGGATTAGAAGCCTCTCAGGTTAGACCGGAAGCGATCGCTACCATGAAAGAAATCGGCATTGACATTACCAATCAACACTCGAAACCCCTTAGCGACTTCAAGGCTGAAGACTTTGATGTGGTAATTTCCCTGTGCGGTTGTGGAGTTAATCTGCCGACAGATTGGGTACTTCGGGAAGTATTTGAGGATTGGCAGCTTGACGATCCGGCTGAACAGCCTGAAATTTTCCCCAGAGTGCGCGATCAGATAAAAGAACGGGTGACTAAACTCATCGAATCGCTAAAGGAAGAAGCGACACCTGTTGGATAAGGTTTCAATGACAAACCAAACACCGATAGAGCAACCAATTCAGCAGGTTCTTGAGCAAAAGTTATCCTTCTCATGACAACTTTCGAGCATCCACCCAGAATTTTATTCTTGTATGGCTCTTTAAGAGAGCGTTCTTACAGCCGTTTATTAGCAGAAGAAGCCGCCAGAATCATCGAAGGTTTTGGTGCAGAAACCAAATTCTTTGACCCGCGTGAATTGCCGATTCACGGTAGCGTAGAGGCTGACCATCCGAAGGTTCAAGAATTGCGGAATTTAAGCTTGTGGTCTGAGGGTCAAGTTTGGTCTAGTCCAGAGATGCACGGGAATATTACCGGCATTCTGAAAAACCAAATCGACTGGATTCCTCTAACTTTAGGGGCAGTAAGACCGACTCAAGGTAGAACTTTGGCAGTCATGCAGGTCAGCGGTGGTTCTCAGTCGTTTAATGCCGTCAATACTATGCGAATCTTGGGACGCTGGATGCGGATGTTTACCATCCCCAATCAGTCTTCCGTTGCTAAAGCGTACAACGAGTTTAACGAAGACGGAACGATGAAGGATTCCGCTTATCGCGATCGGGTTATCGACGTAATGGAAGAACTTTACAAATTTACGCTACTACTGCGAGATAAAGTAGACTACCTGACGGATCGCTACAGCGAACGCAAGGAAAAAGCAGCGACTCAGCTGAGGTTATAACGACACCTCGCTTTTTAAAAACCTACCCTTGAAAGACCCCAGCCCAGCCCCGTGACCGGGGCTGGGTTCAATATTCCCCTCCCGTGGAGGTCGAGGCGTTGGGGGTGGGTTACGAGTGTGTACATTGCACTAAGCGTCAGAACCGCTATATACCACTTCTAAGATTGTTCTCAACTGATACTCAGCTTGCCAAGATTTAATAATATCTAAGCTTAATCCCTGACCCCTGTAATTTTAGTCACACGAGAGTATGCAGGTTACATCCTCTATCTTTTGGGCAAGTTCGGCAACAGCCGACGCATCTTGCCGAGGGTCAATGTACTGAGCTACAGCCAATGATTAGGATAGGACGATGAGTTATCAGAGTATCGCTGTATTTCAGAAAAAATCAGAACAAAAAAATCCTGGCACTTATGCTAGCATCTACTGCGACAGCAGCAGTGCTTAAAGTTGTACTTAAAAATTTATTAACATAAAACAGTGTTTTTGTCACTTCCTTTTAGGAGATTAGCGGCAATTAGGCTTGCTCAATCCAACATTGAGTTGTCCGCGTACTAATTTATTAGATAGGTTCTCCATAAATTGTCTGCCACCGTTACGGCAACTAATTTTCTGCGTGCCGCTTATGCCTTCTCCGGGTTCTACAAGATATTCATCAAGATGAGGCAAACAATCGTTTAGGCAGGGAATTTTTACTGCTGACATTGTTATGACCAACCTGACCTTCGATAACCATCTTTCCCTGTTTAGGGCTATCTCATGATTAATCTCGAATCAACTCGTTCAAACGTAACACCTTTTAAAGAAAAAATTGGTGTCCCTTTAACTAAAAGTAAAATTAGCGTTTTACAAATCAATTTGGGGAAGCGCTGCAACCTTGCCTGTACTCACTGCCATGTAGAAGCAGGGCCAAAACGAACTGAAGAACTAACCCCAGAAGTTTGTAATCAGCTGATTGAACTAATCTATAGATTTCCCCAAATCAAGATTGTTGACTTGACAGGGGGTGCCCCGGAAATGAACTATGGTTTTAAACCCCTGGTAGAGGCGGCACGGGATGCAGGTAAACAAGTGATTGTGCGGTCTAACCTCACCATTTATTTTGAAAAAGGGTTTGAGACTCTTCCAGAATACTGTGCCAAACACCAAACGAGAATTGTTGCTTCCTTGCCATGCTATCTGGAAGACAATGTTGATAAAATGCGCGGTTCTGGGGTCTATAACGACTCAATTCAGGCACTGCAATGTTTGAACCAGCAAGGGTATGGTCTTGACCCTAACTTAATCCTCGATCTGGTATACAACCCTCCAGTTCCAGCTACAGAAAATTTTTCTTTAACCCCCAATCAGGTAAATCTGGAACAAGATTACAAGGCTTATCTAAAAGAGCATTTCAACATTGTTTTTAACAGCTTGTTCACGATTACAAATTTACCAATTGGGCGAACAAAGTTTCATTTAGAGCACAGAAAATTAATCAGGCCTTATTTACACTTCCTAGAGTCAAATTTCAATGGCAGCACCCTTGAACATTTAATGTGTCGGGATGAACTTTCAATTGACTATCTGGGAAATGTCTATGATTGCGACTTTAACCAGATGGAAAATTTACCGGCGAAAACCCGCAATGGTGAAAAACTGACAGTTGCCAAGATATTGGAAGCTGGCAGCTTAGACATTATTGAAGAAATACAAACTGCATCTTACTGCTATGGTTGCACGGCTGGATGTGGTTCTAGCTGTGGGGGTGCCCTGATTTGAAACTAGCAAAAAAAGTAGGATTCTCCCTCTTCTCAGTCAAGGCAAAGTTTGTTCGCAAAATAAAATTTTGCCTGGATTTTATCGGATGAGAAATAAGACCAACCAAAGTGCTTCCCCGATGCCGAAACGTTACAGCCAGTGGGTCAGAACGCTCAAAAGTCCCCCCTTGTGGATAGCGATCGCACTCTCGATCTGCATCCTGCTCTGTATCTTTAGCCCATTGAAACTTTTGTTGGATAAATCTTTCCTGGTTAGTCACTTGGAAAGATTCGGTAGCTGGGCAGTCTGCCTGTTTATCCTGGTCTTTGCCCTGTCCAGCGCCATCGGCATCCCTGGAATTATGTTTCCTGTTGCGGCTGGTGCGGTTTTTGGTTTCGTCTGGGGAAGCCTTTGGTCGGTCATCGGCGCAACGCTGGGGGCAATTGGCGCATTTTTGGCGTCTCGCTACCTGCTGCGCGACTGGGCGGAACGCCGATTTGGTCAACATCAAGCGTTGATGCGGTTCAATCAAGCCGTGACCCGTCAGCCTCTGACTTTTGTGCTAGCGATCCGCTTTGCGCCAATCTCCCCCTTCACGGTGGTTAATTTCTTGTTGGGACTCACGCCTATCAGCTGGGTACCTTATTCAGTTGGCACGTTTATCGGAATTATTCCAGGGACGCTGGCTTACGCTTGGGTGGGGGTTACGGGTGAGCAAGCTTTGCAGGGAGGCGATCGCTTGCCCTTGCTACTAGCGCTCAGTTTTTTAACTCTCCTGTGTGTATTGCCTATTTTGGCTCGTAAAAAGACGCAACCCCTTAACTGACGAATAAATTCAACCAATTTTTAGTTTTATTTCCCTTAATTTTTGTTTTCACCGGCTGTGCCGGATACTCGCAGTCCGCTGATGCCAAGAACGAAGCGATCGCAGCGCCACTGCTGCCGGACGCTGCACGGCAACAGATTCCGTTATGAGATCAACTGATAACTTCTTCCACAACTTGGGAAAATTGCTTAGCTGGGAACCTAATTAGCTCCAATCAGTTCTGAAGAGTTAACAAGATTACGTAAATAGCAATAGGGAAGAGACAAACCGATGAAACGGGCAATTTCTGGCGCTTTATTAACTATTTTGAGCTTTAGCCTTCCAGCAATGGCTGCCACTACAGAGAAATTCCAGGTCAAAGGGCAAAACGCTTCCGCCTCTTTTTACCAATCTGACGACTGTAGCTCAAGCGGTGTCAGTGTTTGGGCTGCCGATAACGTCAGCCGTAGCGCACCAGGAGCACCGACTTCGGAGAAGGGAGCCAACGTCTCTTATTGGAACTCGAATTGGTGTACCGGCAAGTATTCCTATGGTTACGGTTACGCTCCAAATGTCACCTTCACCGCCAATAACCAGCTCAGCTCAGCTAGTTTGAAAGGCACCTTCAAAGTTGACGAATATTCGTCAGAGAATCCCGACTCAACGACTGCCAAAACGGTTGACGTAGCGCTAAATTGGACGGGAACAGGCGAGACATTCCGGGGTCACAGCAGTTCTCACTATCAGTGGATGGGCGGTATGTCGCACTCTCGCTATGTTGGCTCTTATCGGACTGCGGACGTATCGGGTAGCGTCACGATGGACGGCAAAAACCTGATTACGAATATCCCTGGTTTTGGCGATCTGAACTCGTCTAGCAGCGGCTCGGTGCAAATCACCAAGAGGTAGACTGTCGTTAAAGATTTGGACGTTAAAGATTTGGGGATTCTTCGTCTTTCCCGCCCAAATACAATCATTAGCCATCAGTTCTCTGGGGACTGATGGCTTGTCGTTAACAGCTAAAAATTAGCAACGAATTAAAATTCGGTGTCGTTATAGCCATTTACTGCACTGGGGTCTGTATCCTGTTTAGAACCGAGTAAATCTAGGCGATCCACCTTAATAACAGGTTTAGATCGGTTAGATGCCTTATTATCGCTCCAAGTCTCTATTTTCAAGGAGCCTTGTACCCCTATCAAACTGCCCTTTCTCACATAGTTCGCAGCCACTTCCGCTGTCTTCCCCCACAGTTCCAGGTTAAACCAGTCAGGCTGGTCGCTATTGCGAGTTCGACGATCCACTGCCAGCGTCAGATTGCACTTAATTTTACCTGACTCGAAATACTTGACATCAGGCTCTGTACCCACACGACCTACCAAGTTCACAACATTCAGGCTCATAAAATTGATTAGTACAAATGTACTGAACTACAGTGAATATACTTTAACGAATTTAGATAGTAGGCTCAAGTCAACTTTATCCTGATTTGCTCTTCAACTACCAGAATGATGCTTGGAAATGGCCTTGAGGCGTTTTCACTGGATAAATTCGTCTACCTGACTAGACTCTGGATAGAAAACGTAATAGAATCCACCTCGGTTCCATTTCCGTTAGAATTCCATCTCACACAACAGCATTTCATTTTGGGGGCGTAGAAACGAGTGGGTCTTTTCAGTCGCTTTTCCTTATCCCGGGACATGGGTATCGACCTGGGCACTGCTAACACCCTGGTTTATGTGTCCGGCAAAGGTATTGTTCTCCAAGAACCCTCTGTGGTTGCTATGGATATGGACACAAAAACCCCGCTAGCCGTGGGCGAAGATGCCAAAAAAATGTTGGGAAGAACTCCCGGCAATGTGGTGGCCCTGCGCCCCCTGCGCGATGGTGTCATTGCAGATTTCGATGTCGCTGAGCTAATGCTTAAGCATTTTATTCAGCGAGTACATGAGGGAAGAGCCTTAGTTTCACCTCGTGTTGTCATTGGCATTCCTTCGGGTGTCACTGGCGTAGAACGACGAGCCGTTATGGAAGCAGCATCTCAGGCAGGTGCCAGGGATGTGTACTTGATAGATGAGCCGGTCGCTGCTGCCATTGGCGCTGGACTACCCGTGGCTGAGCCTACGGGCAACATGATCATTGATATTGGTGGCGGCACCACAGAAGTTGCCGTGCTTTCTTTACAAGGAACGGTTTTAAGTGAATCGGTGCGCGTGGCTGGGGATGAGCTTTCGGAAGCCATCATGCAGTACATGAAAAAAGTCCATAACTTGGTGATTGGGGAACGCACGTCTGAAGAAATCAAGATTCAGATTGGTTCTGCCTACCCCACCAGTTTTGATGAAGAAGCCATCATGGAAGTGCGAGGCTTGCACCTGCTCTCTGGCTTGCCGCGCACTGTCACCATCAAGGGACCGGAAATTCGGGAAAGTATGTCTGAACCGCTTTCAGTAATTGTGGATGCGGTGAAGCGAACCTTAGAGCGCACGCCTCCCGAACTCGCAGCCGATATTATCGACCGGGGCATCATGCTGGCTGGCGGTGGTGCTTTGTTAAAGGGGCTGGACACGCTCATCAGCCACGAAACTGGCATTGTCACCCACGTAGCGGCAGATCCGCTCTCGTGTGTGGTGCTAGGAACCGGGCGGGTGTTGGAGAATTTCAAACAGCTAGAGCGGGTGTTCAGCGGGCGATCGCGCCAGATGTAGCAGTCATTAGTCGTTAGTCATTAGTCATTAGTCATCGGCAGTAGACGATGAACTAAAGGCTAAGGCTAGAGACTAGGGACAAGGACTAAAAACTAAAGGACTCAAGACGAATCCCTGATACCTAAATGTTTACACTGCGTCGCTGGTGGGTTCGGCACGGAATACAAGTTATATTGGCTGGGCTAACGATTGGAAGTGCGTGGGCGATTCGGGAGACTCAGGGAGCTGCTCTTTATGAGACTTACCAGTTGCTCACCCGTCCTTTTCAAGGGGAACCCACGTCACAAGAGCGCATCGAGAATGCCCGCGTTCTGGAACTACAGGAGCGGTTAGTTGAACTCGAAAGCCAAAATCAGAAGTTACAAGAGCTGTTGGGTTATGTTAAACAGAAAAAACAGCCAGGGATAGTCGCTCCGATTGTGGGACGTAGCGCCGATCATTGGTGGCAACAGATAACCCTCGGTCGAGGAAGTCAAGACGGTATCAAAGCAGATTTCATCGTGATGGGTACGGGTGGCTTGGTCGGTCGCGTAACCAACGTGACTCCCCATAGCAGCCGGGTCTTACTGGTCAGCGATCCCAGCAGCCGGGTAGGGGTTGCAATTAGCCGCAGCCGTTATATGGGCTATCTTCGAGGACAAGGTTCTAACCGAGCAGTGATGCAGTTTTTTGATAAAGTTCCTGATGTCCGTCGGGGCGATGTCGTGGCAACATCATCTGTCAGTAAACTTTTTCCGTCAGGGTTGCCGATAGGGCGAATAGAATCTGTAAATTTGGACAAAACTCCAGCTCCTGAAGCTGTGATTGAGTTGACAGCACCGATGAGTTCCTTGGAATGGGTGGTTGTGTACCCGAAATGAGGAATGAGCGGTTAGCTGTCATTAGGAAATAGCAATAGTAAATAGTGATTAGTCATTAACCACAGACGATGGACTAAGGACTAATCACGGATGACCCATGACCCATGACCCATGATCAATGTATCTGACTTGTCACCTTGGCCTCGTCAAATGCTTAACTGGGCAGTAACCATTGGTTCTGTCCTGTTGTGCTTATTGGTCTTACCACTGCGCCTACCAGGAATGGAATTGTTGGGAATTGGCCCCAACTGGTTGTTAATTTGGGTGGTTGCCTGGAGTTTGAAGCGATCGGTGTTGCAGGGTGCGATCGCCGGGTTGGTGTTGGGACTGATCCAAGATGGAATGACATCTCCCGATCCCAGTCATGCCCTTAGCTTAGCATTGGTAGGAATGTTGACCGCTCGGATTCAAAAGCAGCGGTATATTGAGGAAGATTTTATTTCGGTGGCGTTAATTGTTTTTGGGATGGCGGTTGTGGGGGAGACGGTGAGTGCCCTTCAGTTCACGCTCCAAGGCGATCGCGATCTGACCGCAATTTGGACATATCACCAGCGCATTGCCCTCTCCAGTGCCATCCTGAGCAGCCTTTGGGCACCCGTTGTTTACTATCCTCTAAATCGCTGGTGGCAGCAGATAAACCTGTTAGGGCAGTCTTCTAAGTAGTTTCTAGCCAATCGTCAATACTCAGTCTTCTGAGTATTGAGTGAGGACTATTGACGATTGACCAATGAGTGATGACTCACTCCCAGCAGGTAATGAGCAACAGAAAGTAAATCGCTATGAATGCGGGTTGGTTGGAACTGTCGCAACCTTTGGGGGCTACGAATGCCACAAGTCAGCGCGATGGTGGGAATCGAAAGCGCTTGTCCTGCTAAAATGTCTGCTTCCGTATCCCCGACCATCCAACAATCATCGGCAGTTTGCCAAGGCGAACAATGTTCTGCGATCGCTGTAGTGAGAAGTTGCGTTTTCACTTCAGCGTAGTTTTGATAGGCGGCATGGCTGTCTTGAGTCCCATAAATGCCACTAAACAAACGAGCCAAACCGTGATTTTGCAGGATTTGCAGAGCTTGGGATTGACATCGCAACGTCACTAACACCAGCTTGATGCCTTGAGAATGTAGCAATGCTAGCGCCCAGTTCACTCCTGGCTGCATTTTGTCTTTCTGTAACAGCGCCGGTTGATTGACGATGCTGACGACACGCTGCAAAAATACATTAATTTGCTCACCCTGTAAGCCCGATCGCATCGCAATTTCCACATCTGGGACACGATCTTGCTTCATTTGCCAGAATTGCTCTTTAGTCAATACCTGAAGATGCAGGATTTCTCCTTGCTCCTGATATATCTCCTGAGTATCAGCGAGTCCTAGCTGATAGGTACTGTAATAGCGGTGGGAAACGTCCACAAGTGGGCCGTCAAAGTCGCAAAACACGGTCAGTTTTTGTAAATGAGGGGCAGCGGCTTGACCCCGGTAGGGCTGAGGTGGTTGCAAATCTGAGGCGGCGGGGCAGCAGTTCATAGGACGTTACGAATCCGAACTTTTTGATACGTTTATTTACATTAACAGGTGCAACATAAGTTGTCATGGGATTTAGCCATCAAAATATATTAGACCTATTTATAGGGATATGTAGCGATCGCCTAACTATAGGGGTGAAAATCGGGGTGAAGATCAATATAACTTTTGAAGGCGGGTAATCGCAAACTTAGTGATTGGTTCCCCGACGGATGAATTCCTCAAAGTGAAGCACCATGAAACGGTGCTTATCGGCTCATACGATCTCCTAATATTCCGCTCTTCACAGGTAAACACGCGATCCTCTTTTTTTGCAGGGATAATCCACCTAGCATCCCTCCCTAAGCCTGCTGCTGCTAAAGTAGGCTGGCTATTACACTCAGGTGTAGCCAGGACAGCAGCAAACTCATGGACAACTTTTCCGCAAACACCCAATCGGATGCACCCCAACAGGAGTCCCCTTTTACCTCCTTCGACCGCGCGATGATGCAGCGGTGTATAGAACTAGCCCGTCGCGCCTTAGGACAAACCGCGCCCAATCCCCTAGTGGGTTCTGTCATTGTCCAGGATGGGCAGATTGTGGGGGAAGGGTTTCATCCCGGTGCCGGTCATCCCCATGCAGAAGTCTTTGCGCTGCGAGACGCCGGTGAACGAGCCAAAGGAGCCACAATTTATGTCAATCTGGAACCTTGTAACCACTACGGACGGACGCCTCCCTGTTCGGAAGCGTTGGTAGCCGCAGGGGTGAGCAAGGTGGTGGTGGGCATGGTAGACCCCGATCCGCGCGTGTCGGGAGGCGGGATTGAGCGGTTACGAGCAGCAGGAATCGAAGTTGTGGTGGGCGTGGAAGAAGACGCCTGTCGGCAGCTGAATGAGGCTTTTATCCATCGAATTCTCTACCGGCGTCCGTTCGGCATTTTAAAATACGCCATGACTTTGGATGGCAAAATTGCTACAACGACCGGACACAGTGCCTGGATCACCAGCCCTGATGCCCGCAATGAGGTACATCGAATGCGGGTGGCGTGTGATGCGGTGATCGTGGGCGGCAATACGGTGCGTCTGGATAATCCCCACTTGACCAGCCATCAGACAGAGGCACACAATCCCTTGCGCGTCGTTATGAGTCGCACGCTGGATTTGCCCGTAGAGGCTCATGTGTGGGAGACAGCGGAGGCTCCCACTTTAGTGTTAACAGAGGTGGGAGCTAATCCGGATTTTCAGCAGATGCTGCTGAAAAAGGGTGTGATGGTAGTGGAGCTGACTCCACTGACACCGACGAAGGCAATGGCGTACTTATATGAGCGTGGATTATCGGGCGTGCTGTGGGAATGTGGCGGCACGTTAGCAGCAAGTGCGATCGCAGAAGGGACAGTGCAAAAAATTCTGGCCTTCATTGCTCCCAAAATTGTCGGCGGCAGGTTGGCTCCTTCTCCTGTTGGGGATTTGGGGTTTGCAAGCATGACAGATGCACTCACGCTAGAGCGCGTCCGTTGGCGAGCTGTCGGCTCAGATTGCCTGGTTGAAGGTTATTTACCCTTAGCAGTCAGTAGTCAGTAGTCAGTGGTTATTGGTCATTCGTGAATGGCGAATAGCTAATTGTCAATTGCCATTCGCCATTCACAAAGCTGATAGCTATCAAAATATGGTCGAAGTGATTGTATGGAGCCTGTTGGTTGGAAGTTTTGGTCTGGAGGCAGTCATGGTAAGCGGATGGATGCGCTGGCAGCAGGTGAGTGCAGGTCAGCAATATGAGGAAGAGGAAGAAACTTTGACTCGTTATGAATCTAAACAAGACCTGGCACCCGCAGAGCTGCCTTCTAATGGTTCCTCTGCCCAAACGTTCAAAGATCCGCGACTGATGGGCTGGGAATTTAAAATTGTGCGAGCTAAAGGCGATTTATTTCGCAATCCAACGGTTTTTCAAAAGCTGTGTGAAGAAGAGGCACAATCCGGCTGGATTTTATTAGAAAAAATGGATGACCGGCGGGTGCGGTTCAAGCGACCGACTGCCATGAGGGACATGATTCCATCAGAATCTCTCGCTTATGACCCCTATCGCAGCCATTACGGGCCTGTCTTGACGCGGCGTACCTGGGCGGCAGCGATCGCTGCTGTGATAGCGATAAGTTTACCGGCTTATTTGGGCTATGCCCTCGTGTCGGCAACGCTTGCGAATTCTTCACAAGTTAATACACCTGCCGCACCCCCACCAGAGCCGCAGTCTTTCCCAAAGCGTCCCTTGGCACCCAGGTAGCTTTTGGCTTCTAACAATTGGCACTTTAGAAAGTAGAGACGCGATGTACATCGCGTCTCTACTTTTAATGGGTTTCTTGCCAGACAGACTGACGCTCTTGAGCGAGATCCCGGATCAGGGATAGCTTTGAGTGCAGATAGTCAGTCATAATATTTGTTTCGTCGGAATTGAGCGATCTCTGTTGTTTCAGTTGCTTCAGCAGCCACTGTACTAGGCTGGCATCGTCTAGCTTCAATAACATATTGGCCTGAGTAGTTTCAATTAAAGCCCAAAGCTGACGCAGCATTGTGGGAGTCATAAAACCTCCTATAAGCGGATAGCTGTTCTGAGTGCCGAATTGGCTGGGAACGGGTGTTATGTGGGTGGTGGGAGCAGATGGGTACGGCACACGGCCTCTTATTTAATTATTCCTTTAGTTTTCCACGATAACTTATCTGGTAATACCAAAATCGCGATCGCACAAGTTGCAACAAGAGTTACCAAATACTTAACAAAGCGAACAATAACTTGACAGGGACTAAGGCGGAAAGTTAAAACTGGTTCCGGATTAACGATGGAAGGGAGCCGCTCAAGGCTTGTAGAGACCTCTGAAACCCCATCCCAACCCTCGTGAAAAAATTTAGGCTCAATAGGCGTTTCAGGAAAATTGAGCCAAGAAAGAGGCTAAAAGACTCAGGCTGCAAGTGTTGTAAGCGGAAATCAATCAATTGAGTCGTTAGTTTTGGGTGACAAAGGCGCAAGTAAAGAGCGAGTCGTTACCGTCAGATTGAGCAAGATAAGCCGTTTTATGAGTCGCCATAGGTGACGATCGATGCAAAGGTTACTGAAGTTAGAACAGGTCATGGCGGAGGAAGTGCGAGAATTCAAGAAACTATTACAGGCACGATCCCTCCTAACCCGCTGAGAAGCGGAATGGCGATCTACTGAGTGAGAAGATGAGTATAGTCACGCAGCCCTTAACTCTGGAGGAGTTCTTAAAACTCCCAGAAACTAAACCCGCATCTGAGTTTATTGACGGAGAGGTTATTCAAAAACCCATGCCTCAAGGTGAGCATAGCCGATTGCAGTTTAAATTTTGCGCGGTTGTTAACGAAGTCGCCGAACCGCAGAAAATTGCGATTGCATTCCCAGAACTACGCTGTACGTTTGGGGGAGACTCGATTGTTCCAGATGTTGTGGTGTTTCGGTGGGAAAGAATTCCGCTTCGTCCTTCTGGAAGGATTGCCAATCACTTCGAGATTTATCCCGATTGGTCAATTGAAATCTTATCCCCCGATCAGAGTCAAACGAAAGTATTAGGGAAATTGCTCCATTGCTCCCAGCATGGTACAGAGTTAGGGTGGTTAATCGATCCAGAAGAGGAGAGTATTTTAGTTGTGTTTCCGGAGCAGCGAGTACAATTGCTAAGGGGAACGGCTGAGTTACCTATTCTTAGTGGGATTGGGTTAAAACTGACGGTTGAGCAGGTTTTTAGTTGGTTAACGCTCTAAGACGGATAAGGATTTGCCTGTAAGCGATCGCAGATACTAAGGTGACAGGCGATGTGCAATTTATCAATCTGCAATTAAACCATCGAACTGTAGAGCTTCCTACAGCTAAGAAGACCGAAATCTCCATATAGCTACTCATTCTTAGTAGACTTTTAGTAGACTTTAGATTAATTACCTTGCTGATGTTGTACGTTCGCAAATTAAATGTCGCAATTTTTGAATAACGGCATAGCTGCTACAAACCAGTGAAAGCCTTTCCCCGAAAACTTTTTAGGCTTTTTAATTCCAAAAGCAGCAACTTTGTCGATTTCGCACACTCCATGTCGGAAATCTTGTCTCGCAAATTAATTGTCGTTTTTTAAATTTAGCGACATCGCAAATTGAGTGTCGCATTGTCTAGCTATTCTTCAGAAGGGATGGTACATTTTTACTATTCCTCAGAATGGATGATCTTCCCCTCATGCTAGACGACCCATCTGAACTGATAGAAGAATTGGCACAAGATTTAGACACTCTTTACCTCGGTGAGAGTAATTTTGAAGTCGATCCCTCACAAATTCTTCGAGAAACTGCTGATAAACACAAACTTAAATTTAATCTCATTCAATGGCTTGCCCAGTCCCCGAATCGCACGCTTAAGTCTCAAAGGAAGCAGGCGATCGCAAATACCCTAAATATTTCTACTCGGCAGGTAGAGCGCCTCCTCAAGCAATACATCAGAGATGAGCTACCAGAGACAACAGGAGTGCAGCGCTCAGATAAGGGGAAGCATCGCATCAGTGACTATTGGGAAGAATTTGTGAAGTCAACTTATGAAAAGAGTCTTAAAGATAAACACCCACTATCTCCAGCAGAAGTCGTTCGTGAAGTGAAGCGACACGCAATCGTCGAGCTTGGGCTTGAAGAGTGTGACTATCCCCATCCAGCCACTATCTATCGAGTTTTGCAACCATTAATCGAGCATCAAAACCGGAAAAAGCGCGTTCGCAATCCGGGTTCCGGCTCTTGGTTGGCAGTTGAGACAAGAACTGGGCACCTCTTAAAGGCTGAGTTTAGCAACCAAATTGTCCAATGCGATCATACAAAGTTGGATATTCGGATTGTCGGTAGTGATGGCGTGTTATTACCTGATCGACCCTGGATAACCACTGTCATAGATACGTTCTCAAGCTGTGTTATTGGTTATCACTTATGGAGAAAACAACCGGGTTCTGATGAAGTAGCTCTGGCTTTAAGACATGCCATCTTACCCAAGCACTATCCCTCGGCATACGAGCTGGAAAAACCTTGGCAAATATGTGGCTCTCCACTCCAATATTTTTTCACTGACGGAGGGAAGGATTTTCGCTCAAAGCACCTAAAAGCTATTGGAAAGAAGCTAGGTTTCCAGTGCGAACTGCGCGATCGCCCACCTCAAGGCGGAATTGTAGAACGAGTTTTCAAAACCATCAATACTCAGGTTCTTAAGGGACTTCCCGGTTATACAGGTTCAAATGTTCAGGAGCGCCCAGAGCAGGCAGAAAAGGAAGCCTGCTTGACCATTCACGATTTGGATAAAATCCTAGCTGGGTTCTTCTGCGATGACTATAACCACCAGCCATATCCGAAAGATCCTAGAGATACAAGGTTTGAGCGATGGTTTAAAGGAATGGGTGAAAAATTGCCTGAAGTGCCAGACGAGCGAAAACTGGATATTTGTCTAATGAAAGAGACTCAACGAGTGGTTCAAGCTCATGGCTCTGTCCAATTTGAGAATCTGACCTATCGAGGAGAATCGCTTAGGCAATATGGCGGTAAATATGTCACCATCCGATACGATCCCGACCATATCCTGACATTGTTTGTCTACAGCCAGGAAACGGATGACAAGCTGGAAGATTTTCTGGGATATGCTCATGCCATAAACCTAGATACTCAGGATTTGAGTTTGGATGAGTTGAAAAGACTCAACAAAGAGCGAAGTAAAGCTCGTAAGGAACATTCAAACTATGATGCTCTTTTGGCGCTAGGGAAACGGAAGGAACTGGTTGAGGAACGCAAACAGGACAAGAAGGACAGGCAACGAGCTGAACAGAAACAGTTACGACAAACCTCTAAGAAAGACTCAAATGTCGTCAAGTTACGTCAGCGTAGGGCTTCAACCTCTTCAAAGAAAAATGAGCCGCTTGAGGTTTTGCCAGAACGGATTTCCAGGGAACAAATAAAGCCTCAACAACCAGAACCACAACCTGAAAAAACTTTACCCTCTACATCTGATGCTCAACAGCAGGAGAGGCATCAGCTTGTAACTTCTGATCGTCAAAGCAAATTGAAAAGGATCTGGTGACTATGGCGCGATCGCAACTTGTAACTCAGACACCTGTTGAAATTCTGGCTCCTCAGTTGGATTTGACCGCTCAACTTGCCAAGGTTGCTGAAATAGAGGAGCTATTCAAAACTGCTTTTATCCCAACCGACCGCGCTTCAGAATACTTGAGATGGTTGGATGAACTGCGGTTCCTTAAACAATGTGGGCGTGTTATTGGGCCGAGGGATGTTGGCAAAAGCCGTGCATCAATCCACTATCGACAAGAAGATCGCAAACGAGTTTCTTATGTCAGAGCGTGGTCAGAATCGAGTTCCAAACGATTATTTACGCAAATCCTCAAGGACATTAATCATGCAGCAGCAAACGGTAAGAGGGAAGATTTGCGTCCTAGATTGGCAGGTAGCCTTGAACTCTTTGGTATTGAACTACTCATCGTTGACAATGCCGAAAATCTTCAACGGGAAGCCCTGCTCGATCTAAAGCAACTTTTTGATGAGTCTGGGGTTCCGATTATTTTAGTTGGAGGACAAGAACTAGACAGCAAATTGCATAGCTTTGACTTACTGACTTGTTTTCCAACGCTATTCGACTTTAAACAACTCGACTACGAAGACTTTAGAAAAAGCTTACGGACTATCGAGCTTGATATCCTTGCCCTACCAGAAGCATCTCGTTTAACGGAAGGAACGATGTTTGAAATTCTAGCGACCAGCACGGAAGCCCGTATAGGAGTGTTAATCAAGATTTTGACGAAGGCGGTTTTACACTCGCTCAAAAAGGGTTTTGTCAAGGTTGATGAAGGAATTTTGGGGAAAATTGCCAATCGATATGGCAGGAAATATGTTCCCCTTCAACCAAGAAATGACAGTGAGTGATTGCTCGGTTGCTAGCTAGCAGTCCTAAAACTTTATTTAACAAGACTCGAATGCAGGAAGTGGATGAAAGCTTACCAAGATTAGGCTATATTGAGCCTTATGAAGGCGAGAGCATCAGTCATTATTTAGGACGTTTTCGGCGGTTCAAGGCTAATAGCCTTCCCTCCGCTCATTCATTGGGAAAACTAGCTGGGCTGGGTGCAATTTTGGGAAGATGGGAAAAATTATATTTCAACCCGTTTCCCTCCTCTGAAGAATTGGCAGCATTGGGAAAGCTAATTCGAGTGGATGCAACCCGACTCGCCGAAATGCTGCCTCCCAAAGGTGTAACGATGAAGCCAAGACCCATTCTGTTGTGTGCGGCTTGTTATGGGGAGAACCCCTATCATCGGCTTGAGTGGCAGTTTAAAGATCGATGGGGTTGCGATCGCCATCAGTTACGCTTGTTAGCAAAATGCACTAACTGCGAGACTCCGTTTCCGATTCCGGCATTATGGATACACGGTGAATGTCCGCATTGTTTGTTGCCGTTTGCGACGATGGCAAAAAGACAGAAGCGACTTTGATAAGCGATCGCGAGTGACGTGTTGTTAACGTGGTTCAGCTTGACTACACTCTAATTGCAAATCAGGAAGCTGTTTACAGTTTGACTCCCTGCTAGAATAAGCGCTTTCAGTTGGAAGCTTTTGGTAGCAAGAGCGAAGTTTCTCCAAAGGCAGGGGAGGGGTAGAGCGTGATGGAATTCTTAACTATGCACCTGTACCACGCGCTACAACCACACCTGTAATGCAGCTATGCTATTGCCTAAGCCGCAGAGTAAGTTTTAGTGCGGGAACTTGGTGAGCATTTGACGAAGTTCCTTCTTTGCATCTTTTGCAAATTGAACACTGTGAAGACTCGCAAGCGTGCCTCCCCCTGTGATAATGGACGCTTCTGGTACTTTGTCTAAGTAGAGCAATCCAACACCCAATAAAGTGATTAAGGCAGATGCAGCAACTATGGAAAGAGCCAGGTTATAACTTTGACGAACTTCACGCAACAATTCTCGAATAATCTCTTCTTCGATATCGCTATAATCGTCTTTAAAACTTGGCTGATGATTGAGTATAAATTTTCTGAAGAGCTTGAAATTCATTGGTTCCTAGCCTCGAAGATTTAGTTTTTGAAACTCGATATTGGTATCATACTGGGGACAAAAACTTACTTTCAAGGGCAGATAGATTTGTTTTGTATTGAGTATTTGCCCTATATTTTGGGGCAGATAGGTCAAAGCGTGAAAACCTATCTGCCCTAGACAGCAAGACTCAAAATCAGCTATACCTGACATATTGCACTCTTTTTGGTAAGCCGCATTGTTTGTCCTAGAATGAATTTTCAAGCTAATTGAGCAAGTCGATTAAATGGACTAAAGCACTTTTTCAATAAGTGTTTAGTTCTATACAAGAGGATTTGCTGTATGAGCGAGGGAATCGATTCTCTCGCGGGTGTAGCCAACAGAAGATAACAGTGCAAAAACCTAATTTAATAAATTCCCGCGAGCGCAACTAAAAATCCCTATGCTTCCATCTGATTCTGATATAGTTCAATCTAGTCCAGAAGGCAAACGCAAACTTAGACAGGCGTATAAAGAAGCAAATCTTACTCAAGAGAAACTAAGGCGAAAAGCTAATGTTTCGCTGGAAACTGTGAAGCGCTTGCTTGGTACAAAAGGATACCAAAATGGGGTGGAAAGGTGGGCAGTAAGTAATATTGCGAAGGTTTTGAATATTGAATCAACGGATATTGTCGATCCGAAAGAGTGGTATCGTCAGCAGCAGCTACCATCAGAGTTTGAGCCACTGATCGAAGAAAAGATTAAGACATTTTGCGGGCGGAAATTTGTTTTTGAAGCATTTAAAAAATTCCTTCAACAAAATCCTAAAGGTTACTTTACGGTGGTGGGAGATGCGGGGATGGGGAAAAGCGCGATCGCTGCCAAGTACGTTTATGACTACCATTCTCCCTGCTATTTCAACATTCTCGCAGAGCGCCGCAATCGACCGGAACTATTTCTCAAAAGTATTCGCCAACAACTGATTAATCGTTACCAGTTGCAGGAGGCGGGAGATGCCGATCTGCCAACTTTAGTCTCTAAGGTCGTGTCAAAACTTCCCTCTGGGGAACGCCTGACGATCGTTGTTGATGCGCTGGATGAAGTGGAGCAAGAATCGGGCGCAGAGAATCTTTTATATTTACCGAAGGAGCTGCCAGAGCGAGTTTATTTCCTGCTGACTAGAAGACCTTATAACCAAGAGAAAAAACGATTAACTGTATCGCCTGGTATTCCGGTGCAGGAGTTGGATTTAAGGGCGAGGGAATATGTTGATTGCAGCCATAATGATATCAAAGAGTATATTCGCTGGTCTCTCAATTGCGCTCCAGACTATAAAGATGGGCTGACAAAGTGGATTCAAGACCGCAAGATTTATCCGGAAGAGTTTGTCGAGCTGGTAGCGGTAAAAAGCGAAAACAATTTCATGTATCTGCGCTATGTCTTACCAGGAATTACGCGCGGTTTCTATGACGATCTGAGTTTAAAGCAATTACCAGATGGTCTTCAGGACTATTATCAAACTCATTGGGTGCGGATGAATATGGATGCGGCACCGAATGAAATTAAGGCGATCGCTTTGTTTATTTTAGTGGAGATTGGCACGCCGATTCCGGGGAAGATGATTGCTGCCATTGCCGATCGAGATGAATATGAGATGGAATCGCTATTGGAAGAGTGGGTGGAGTATTTGCGGCGGCAGGAAATTCAGGGAGAACTCTGTTACACCATTTATCATGCTAGTTTTCTGGACTTCCTAAAAAGCAAACGGGAGATGAAGAAAAGCCGAAAGCTATTTCAAGAGGTTAATCAACGGATTGTTGATTACTTAGAAAAGGAGATGGCGTGAGATGGGAAAATTTGCTGACAAACTAGCGGCAAAAAGTCCTGCTATCCAACGCGCTTATGTTGGTCACTATGTACCAAATCTGGTGAAGTCAGGGAAACTCGAAAAGTATTATCAAACCCTAGCTGATTTTGATTTCTTGGCAGCCAAGATTAATCATCCTGAGTTTGGGGTGCAGGCGCTGATTGAGGATTATGATTTGGCTGATATTCCGGAGGCAGCAACTCAGCCAGAGTACGATCCGGAGAAGGCTGAGGTGCTGAAATGGATTCAAGGGGCGCTGCGGCTATCCGGGCATATTTTAGCTGAGGATCGGTCGCAACTAGCAGGGCAATTGTTGGGACGGCTCCTACCATATATAAACCAGCCTCTCATTCAAGAGCTAGTAGAACAGGCGAAACAGAGCAAAGCTCAACCTTGGTTGCGTCCCTTGACAGCTAGCTTAACGAATCCTAACGAGGCGTTACTACGCACCCTCACCGGTCATAGCGGCTGGGTAAATGCGGTCGCTGTCACCCCCGATGGCAAACTGGCGATTTCTGGTTCATCCGACAACACTCTCAAAATCTGGAATTTGGCAACCGGAGAGTTACGCTGCACCCTCACCGGTCATAGCGGCTGGGTAAATGCGGTCGCCGTCACCCCCGATGGCAAACTGGCGATTTCTGGTTCATCCGACAACACTCTCAAAATTTGGAATTTGGCAACCGGAGAGTTACGCTGCACCCTCACCGGTCATAGCGACTCGGTAAATGCGGTCGCCGTCAGCCCCAATGGCAAACTGGCGATTTCTGGTTCAGATGACAAAACTCTCAAAATCTGGAATTTGGCAACCGGGGAGTCACGCTGCACCCTCACCGGTCATAACGGCTTGGTAACTGCGATCGCCGTCACCCCCGATGGCAAACTGGCGATTTCTGGTTCATTCGACCACTCTCTCAAAATCTGGGATTTGGCAACCGGAGAGTTACGCTGCACCCTCACCGGTCACAGGCGCAAGGTACTTGCGGTCGCCGTCACCCCCGATGGCAAACTAGCGATTTCTGGTTCCTGGGAGAACACTCTCAAAATCTGGAATTTGGCAACCGGAGAGTTACGCTGCATCCTCACCGGTCATTGCAACTGGGTAAGTGCGGTCGCCGTCACCCCCGATGGCAAACTGGCGATTTCGGGTTCCTGGGACAGCACTCTCAAAATCTGGAATTTGGCAACCGGAGAGGTATTTGCTAGTTTTACTGGAGATAGTTCGTTACTCTGTTGTGCTGTTGCTCCAGATGGAGTAACAATTGTGGCGGGTGAAACATCAGGACGAGTGCATTTCCTCCGGTTGGAAGGGATAGCATCGCCATGAACAACCTACCGCGAGCGGCAACCCCGCTCTATACTCCCTCCTACCCCACCGAATTCCAGCAACTAATTAGCGAAAAAAGCGCTAATTTTGTTGGTCGTCAATTTGTCTTTACCGCCATTGAGGAATTTTTACACAAGTGCAATCGGGGTTACTTCACGATTGTCGGCGCACCCGGTAGCGGCAAAAGTGCCATCCTCGCCAAGTACGTCACCGAAAATCCCCACGTTGCCTATTACAACGCCCAAATTCCGGGTAAAAATCGCGCTGACCAATTTCTCGCCACCATCTGCCATCAATTAATGGCAATGAGCGGTGAAGATGCAGCGATGCCAGATAATGCTACTGAGGGGAGTTGGTTTCTGTCTCTGTTACTTCAGAAAATTAGCGATCGCCTCGAACCCAATCAAAGGCTAATTGCGGTCATTGATGGTTTAGATGCGATCAACCCCAGCAGTCAACCCCTTGGGTCAAATCTGTTCTATCTTCCCCGATATCTTCCAGAGAAAATCTATTTTCTCCTGGCTCGGAGACCTTTTGTACGGGAAAAATCCGGTTTATTAATTGAAACTCCGTCTCAGATTCTCACCCTCGAAAAATACGCCGATCGAAACCGGGAAAACGTGCAAGCATACATCCAGCAATGCCTCCCTGCCGATGGTAACGCGATCGCACCAGAAGAATCAAAAAATTTAACATCTTGGCTAAATACCCACCAAATTGGAGTTACAGAATTTTGCGATCGCCTAACGCGAGAGAGCGAGAATAATTTCATGTACCTGAGCCAGATTTTAAGAGCGATCGCTAGAGGATCTTATTCTCAACCCTTCCAATTCGATCCACTTCCTTCCAGTTTGACAAAATACTATCAAAGCCACTGGCAAAACGCGATCGCCAAGCGACAAGTTAGCTTAGCGGGTGAAAGCGTCGAGCCATTACCATTAGTGGAGTTAGCGGTACTGAACATCTTAGTGCAGGAAGCACAACCGATATCAGCAGAAGCGATCGCGCGAATCATTGATGAGGATGAATACGAAGTAGAGGAAGTGCTAGAAAATTGGATTGAATTCTTACAGCAACAGCAAATCGGTGGAGCAACCTGTTACAGTCTCTATCATTCCAGCTTCCGTAACTGGCTGGGCAAGGAACTCAATCTCAGTTAGACCTCGTACAAAATTTACACTCAAGAAGTAATGCGATTGATGTGTTCAACAGTTGGACACAGGATGGTAATAATCGCCTTTTACCTTTCCACAAAGACTTTGAAAGAGAATCTATTTCACATTCCTGGCTGAAAGTCAATTCAGAAGCCAGAATGGTTAGCAATGATTTGCGACTTAATCAGTGGGAACACTAAGAGAGTAGAGCGTGGAGCAAAGCGATCGCGCTCTTTGAATCGCTTTTAACTTCCGGCTTTACAAGACGTAGGCACAAATGAGCAAAGAATCTGAGTGGAAGACCAGGCAACAGCGGATTAACACTAAGCTTAGGTCGCTCAATCCTAAGTGGGAGATTATCAAGTATCGAGATGGGTTGGATACTTCCGCACTTCAATGCCATGCGGTTGAGGAATACCCTACAGCCAGTGGACCTGCTGATTATGCCCTGTTTGTGAAAGGGCGATTTTTGGGGGTTATTGAAGCCAAAAAAGTGTCAGTCGGCGCACAAAATGTTCTGGAACAGGCAAAACGGTACTCGCGGACAGCGTTTGATGGGACGGGGAATTGGCGAGGCTACCGAGTACCTTTTCTCTACTCCACGAATGGAGAAATTATTTATTTCCTCGATGTCGGGGGCGAACAGAATATCTTTCGTAAGATTGCGAATTTTCACACGGCGGATGCCTTAACAGAACTGTTTGAGCATGACCAAGCTGCCAGCTACACTCGGTTGCAAAATACTCCAATTGAGCTAATTAAGAGGCTTCGCCCCTACCAGGAAAATGCGATCGCTGCCACTGAAGATGCCCTTGTCAAAGGTAAACGCGCCATGCTGGTGGCAATGGCAACTGGAACCGGGAAAACCTTTCTCACGGTTGCTCAGATTTATCGGTTGCTGGAATCTAAGGTAGCCAAACGGATTCTGTTTCTGGTTGACCGCAGAGCCTTGGCAGCGCAGGCAGTGAGAACGTTTGCTTCGTTCAACACGCCGAGGGGAAATAAGTTTAATCAAGAATACGAGGTCTATAGCCAGCGGTTTCGGCGGGAGGACTTTGGTGAGGAAGAAGCATTTGACCCCCAAGTGTTACCAAGTTCCTATCTAACAGCCCCCCAATCTACTCATACCTTTGTCTATGTCTCCACCATCCAACGAATGACCATCAATCTGTTTGGTAAAGCAAGTGTTGAGGTCTCAGAAGATGGTGATATTGATGACGAAAGCGATGCAGAAGAATTAAGTATTCCCATTCACGCTTTTGATTTAATTATTGCCGATGAGTGCCATCGGGGATATACCGCTAAAGAGACAAGTGCTTGGCGCAATACTCTCGACTATTTTGATGCTATTAAGATTGGACTGACGGCGACTCCAGCGGTGAATACGCTGTCTTTATTTAAAGAGGTGGTCTACCGTTACAGCACTGAAGAAGCGATCGCAGATGGCTATCTGGTCGATTATGAGTCAGTTTACATTTATTCAAATGTTCGGATGAATGGAGCTTTTCTGCGGGAAGGGGAACAGGTTGGCGTAGTTGATACTGAAACCGGAGAGGAGATTTACGACGAGTTAGAAGATGAGCGGGAGTTTTCGACTACCGATATTGAGCATAAAATTACAGTACCCGATAGCAACCGCAAAATCATTGAAGATATTGCCAAATATGCCGACAGGCATGAGGAAGAAACGGGGCGTTTTCCGAGAATTTTGATTTTTGCAGTCAATGATTTGCCTCATAGATCCCATGCGGATCAGATTGTTGGCATCTGCAAAGAAGTATTTGGGCGGGGGGATGATTTTGTTCAGAAAATTACAGGCAGTCCTAGTGTAGATCGACCCCTGCAAAAGATTCGGGAGTTTCGCAATCGTCCTCAACCCAAGGTAGCAGTGACAGTGGATATGCTCAGTACCGGAGTAGACATCCCTAGTCTGGAATTTGTTGTGTTTATGCGTCCAGTGAAATCTCGGATTCTCTGGGTGCAGATGCTAGGTAGAGGTACTCGCCTGTGTGATGAGATTAACAAAACTCACTTTAAAATCTTTGATTGCTTAGGGGGTTCTCTGATTGAATACTTTGCCAACACTATCGATTTAAAGATAGAGCCACCCCGCAAAGACCTAGTACCAGTTGGGCAGGTCATTAAGAAGATTTACCAGAATCTTGACCGAGATTACAACCTTAAATCTCTGGTTAAGCGTCTGCGACGGATTGATCGAGGAATGAGTGATGAAGCAAGGGAGCGGTTTGCTGATTATATTCCTGATGGGGATATGGGCAGGTTTGCAGGGGAATTGACAGAAAGGATTGAGCGGGATTTTACAAACACGCTCAACTTACTGCAAGATCACGGCTTTCAAGATTTGTTAGAAAACTACCCTAGAGCTAAACAGAATTTTTTAGTCGCTTACGAGCAAGAGGATACTGTCTCCTCTGAGGTGATGATTAGGGGGCAAAAACCAGAGGATTATCTAGACAGTTTCTGCCGCTTTGTGCGAGAAAATTCTGAGCAGATAGAAGCGATCGCTATTTTACTAGAACGCCCGCGAGATTGGAAAACTCAGGCACTCAACGAACTTCGGGAAAAGCTGGGACAAAACCAGTTTCGAGAACAGGAACTACAAAGGGCGACTCAGTTGGTGCATAGTAAGGCTCTGGCTGACATTATCTCAATGGTGAAACGTGCTGCCTATGCTGAGGAACCAATTTATACGGCGGCGGAGCGGATCGAGAGAGCGATCGCATCTGTTATGGTTGGCAAGTCGTTTAACGACGAGCAGCTAAAGTGGCTAGGTTATATCCAAGAGCATCTAGTCCAAAATCTCACCCTTGATATAGATGATTTTGAGTATGCACCGATTTTTGAACGATTCGGCGGCAAGGGTAAGGCGAAAAAAGTCTTTTCAGGTGGACTAGAATCGTTGATTGATGAAATTAATGCTGCGATCGCGGCTTAGAAAAGGAAAGCATTGTGTCTGACGTTGTAAACAAACTCTGGGGCTTTTGCCACACTCTGCGCCATGACGGGATCGATTATGGCGACTATATCGAGCAACTAACTTATCTGCTGTTTCTTAAGATGGCGGATGAAAAGGGTGTTGATGTGCCTTCAGGGTGTGAGTGGGAGAGTTTAAAGAAACGCTCAGGCACCGATTTAACCGATCATTATCTGGATGTACTTCGCACACTCCGGGAATCTCCGGGATTGCTGGGGGATATTTTCGCTCAGTCGATGCCTCGTTTTAATAATCCTGTCAATCTCAAACGAGTAATCGCCATGATTGATGAGGAGGATTGGACTTCTCTGGGTGTGGATGTCAAGGCGGCGGCATTTGAAGGGTTGTTGGAAAAAGCCGCTAGTGAAGGCAAGAAGGGTGCAGGGCAATACTTCACGCCAAGAGTGCTGATTAAATCGATTGTTAGGGTGATGAAGCCGAATCCTTTGAGTAGCCCTAATTTCAAGATTTGCGATCCAGCTTGCGGCACGGGTGGTTTTTTGGTGTGTGCTTATCAGTGGCTATTGGATATCACTGGTGGGGTATTTGACCGTAAGGACATTAAGCGGATTAAAACCCAAACCTATTATGGTGAAGATTTAGTCCCGCGCCCTCGCAGACTGGCGCTGATGAATTTATTTTTGCAAGGGCTGGAACCCAAAATTTATTTGGGGGATGCAATTTATGAGGCGGATTCGGGCGATCGCTATGACTGCATTTTAACTAATCCGCCTTTTGGCACGAGGGGCGCGAATCAAGCGCCGGATCGGGATGATTTTACGATTGAGACGAGTAACAAGCAACTGAACTTTGTTCAGCACGTTATGACTATCCTCAAGCCTGGAGGTAGAGCGGCGCTGGTTTTGCCGGATAATTGCTTATTTGAGGATAAGGCGGGGGAAGTATTCAAAATCTTGATGCAAGATTGCAATTTACACACGATTTTGAGGTTGCCTAGAGGTACGTTTACACCTTATTCGCAAGGGGTAAAGGCAAATGTGGTGTTTTTACAAAAGGGTTTACCTACAGAAAATGTCTGGATTTTTGATGCTCGTTCTAATGTGCCTGGAGTGACTAAAAAGGATCGTCCCTTAACGTCTTTGCATTTTGCCGAGTTTGAGCAATGTTACGGGGATGATCCAAATGGGCAGAGTATCAGAACTGATTTAGGGCTGGAGGGAAGGTTTAGAAAGTTCTCGATTAGTGAGGTTAAGGAGCGGGATTATAAGCTTGATATTACTTGGCTGAAGGATGAGAGTTTAGAAGATGGGGACAGTTTACCTGAGCCTCAAATTTTGGCAAGTGAGGCGATTACTGAGTTAGAAGCGGTGGTAGATGATTTGAAAGATATTCTTCAGTTGATGGAAGTTGATGGCGATGAATAATCACCACATACAACCCAACAAAAAGGGATTACCAATAGGGTGGACGCTATGCCAGCTAAAAGATTGTGTAGATATTTTAGATAGTCAACGAGTTCCCGTCAATTCTGAGGAGCGTCAACAGCGAATTGGAAATATTCCTTATTATGGTGCCACAGGTCAAGTAGGGTGGATAGATAATTTTTTGTTTGATGAACAATTGTTATTAATAGGTGAAGATGGAGCGCCATTTTTTGACAAATCAAAATCAATAGCCTACACAATTAGCGGGAAAAGTTGGGTTAATAATCATGCCCATGTTTTAAGGAGTATTCCGGGACTAACAAGCAACTATCTTTTGAAGCACTATTTAAATCAATTCGACTTTAGAGGATATGTTAATGGTACGACAAGACTAAAGCTAACTCAAAGCTTAATGAGTCAGATTCCAGTTAGACTCCCACCACTCAACGAACAAAGCCGCATCGTAGCCAAGCTGGAAAAACTACTAGCTAAAGTCGATTCCTGCAAAGAGCGACTAGACAAAATCCCCGCCATCCTCAAGCGTTTCCGTCAATCCGTCCTGTCTGCGGCTTGTTCCGGTCGCCTCACCGCCGATTGGCGAGAAAATAATCCCGATGTGGAACCTGCTTCAGAACTTTTACAGCGGATTCAGGAGAAGCGTCAAAAGCACTACGAGAAGGAGTGTGCTAGAGCAAAGGCAGAAGGGAGAAGAAAACCGAAGAAACCCAAAGAGTTCCAATTATTGGAAACTTATAACTTTGATATTCCGAAAAGTTGGGCATTAGCCTATCCTGAAGATATTTGCTCTTCAAAAGATTATTCTATAGGAATTGGTCCTTTTGGTAGCAACCTGAAAGTATCAGATTACATAAATGATGGTGTGCCTTTAATATTTGTTCGACATATTCGGAGTGGAAACTTTGCAGGTTTAGAGCCAAAGTACGTTACACCAGAAAAAGCTCAAGAATTATTGCCTCACATGGTAGAACCCCTGGATTTGCTTATCACAAAGATGGGAGAACCACCAGGAGACTGCGAAATTTATCCTGATGACAGACCAAATGGTATCATCACATCGGATTGCTTAAAATTCCGAATCTGGGAAACTGACCTTCAAAGAACTTTTTTTAAACATTGCATCAACTCATTTATTATTAAAGACCAGCTTGGCTTAATAACTAAAGGTGTAGCGCAGCAAAAAATTAGTGTTGAACGCTTTAAATCTATTCTTTTTCCAGTTCCGCCATTTGCAGAACAACAAGAAATTGTCAACCGCGTTGAAACCCTCTTCAAACTTGCCGATCAAATCGAACAACGCTACCAAAAAGCCAGAGGCTACGTTGACCAACTCACTCAATCCATCCTCGCCAAAGCCTTCCGGGGTGAACTGGTTCCCCAAGACCCCAACGATGAGCCTGCATCCGTATTGTTAGAGCGGATTCGCGCAGAACGGGCAAAACCAGAAACCGAAGCTAAAGCCGCTAAGAAATCCACAGGCAAAAAAGGTGGGCGACGCGGCAGGAAGCCGAAGCCGCAAGACTCAGAGCCAATTCAGCTAGAGTTGCCAGGGTTAGAATAGGATACCGAATACCTGCCTAAAACACCAGAACCAGTTTCTGGGTAACAAGGGAGGCAAGCGCCACCTCTTATTTTGCTAAATAGGGTTTGACTAAAATAAAAAGTGACATTTGCAGTCTTATTTTATTGGACTGTAATAAGACCCTCAACCATTAGGTCATATTATGCGAACTGGTCAATATGTAAAACAAGTTGAAGGATACAGGGCATTTATTCCGACTCCCTTACCTCCAGACCCACCAATAGCAATGGATGCAGAGCTTATCCGCCTGATGTCTGACGCTGACCGCTCTCTAGGCAGGCTTGATGGAGCTACCTCCATTTTGCCTAACCCTGACTTGTTCGTAGCCATGTATGTCCGTCAGGAAGCTGTACTCAGCTCACAGATTGAAGGTACCCAAAGCACATTAGAAGATGTACTTGAGTTTGAAATCGATGCCAATGGTCAGGAACATCCGAAGGATATCCAAGAGGTAGTCAACTACGTTAATGCCATGCGTTATGGCTTGGAACGCCTCAAAGAGCTTCCCATGTGCTTGCGGCTTATCAAGGAGATTCATGCCAAGTTACTTGAAGGAGTACGAGGGAGTGAGCGTACCCCAGGTGAGTTTCGTAAAAGCCAGAACTGGATCGGTTCAAGTGGCTGCAACTTAGCTAAAGCTTCTTTCGTACCACCACCAGTTTCAGAGATGCATCAAGCACTGGGCAATCTAGAAAAGTTTTTACACGATACAACATCTCTACCTGTACTAATCCAGTGTGGATTAGCTCATGCTCAATTCGAGACTATTCATCCCTTTCTAGATGGGAATGGACGTATTGGGCGGTTGTTGATTACCTTCCTGCTTTGCCAACGGGGTATTCTACAGCGTCCTTTGTTGTACCTCAGCCATTACCTCAAATTCCATCGCACTGAATACTATGACCGACTCATGGCGATCCGCACTGATGGAGATTGGGAAGGATGGTTAAAGTTTTTTCTCCGAGGAATTTATGAGGTAAGCCAATCAGCAACTGCTACCGCCCGTTCCATTCTTGACCTGCGTGAAGTACATCGTGAAGTAATTGGTCATCTGACTGGAGGTAGTAATTATGGATTGCGCTTACTAGACTTGCTCTTTGCACAGCCGATAGTTAATGTTCGATTGGTAGAAGAGTACCTGCAATGTGCTTACGTTACTGCTAGTAAAATAGTAGAGCAATTTGCAGAATTAGGCCTATTACGTGAGTTCACTGGCTGGCAGCGAAATCGACGTTACCGATACGAACCCTACTTAGCTCTTTTTGAACCAGCTATTTCAGCGGCTGCCCATTAACTTATGTGAGAACCCCGGAGTTAAGCAGTTAGGGAAATTAGGCAGGTTTTCGGGTCATGTTGACGACCGCTTCTGTTGCCGTCTCTGCTTCAAATCCTCAGCTAGTCGAATATTCACCAGTTCCCCCTCCTCCAACGCTTCACCATCCGGTTTAACCAGGCGTTGAGCGAGTTTTTGGAGTTCTACATCTGAAGCGCGATCGCCTTCCAGTAATTCATTAATTCGTTCCACAGGCATTTCAGCATCAGCCGCTAGTTTCCCAAGCGCTCAGTCGCGGTTACTCAGAGTTTCTTCAATTAGAGATGCGATGGATTTTCATAAGCAGCAGAACCCTTATGTATTATCTTCAAAAAGGTCCAACTGGCTGGGAAAATACGGTCTTCTGATAGGGAGGAGAGGATTGCCAACTGTACCAGAGAGCTTAAGCAGATCATCATCAAAGGTTTCTAAAACATCTACCTTAGCCTGAACTGCTGTTGCCAGATGGGTAGCATCTTTTGGTTTTAACCATTCATACTGCCATATTAAATCTCTGGCTAATTCTCCAATTTTCCGATCCACGTTGTATATATAAATCCATTCATGCTTAAAAAATGAACTAATTTTTTCTTCAACATCCTTAGATAGCTTTGGCTTTCCTTTTTCGAGTTTGATAACTTCAATAAATGTTAATGCCGAAGTTACAATTATTAGTTTGCCATCATTAGCAGCCTTTATAACTGGTTTGCACTCATCAATCTTATCAGCTTCATTTTTAAGTAAAGCTAAGAATGCACATGAATCCCAGTAATGAAGTGGCTTGGATGAACGGCTCAATCTTCACCTCCCAGTATTCCAATTACATCTTCAATCCTTGGCAGTTCTCCTTTACTAGGGAAAACCTCCATCTCTTCAACTTCTATACTGACTTTTTCACCATCTTCCCTAGAACGAATCAGTCCATAAACAGATACTCTTTTACCAAAAGCATTCTTTATCCTGTCAAGAAAATTCGAGGGAAAGTAACACGCTACACTTCTGTCAGTTAGTAAATCATAAATTCTGAATGCTGGTCTTCTGTGTATGGTGATAGACTTAAGCACACCTTCTACAGAACCAAAACTTTTATAACGCGCACCGATTAACTCATCTACATTAGCGACTAAATGTTTAGTGAGATTAACCTTATGGGAATTAGACCCAACTTGAATCCCTACAATATCTTTCCCAACTAATTCAGCTAACGCTTTAGCACTCTCTAAAGCACGGTCAGAAAAGAATAGTGGTCGCTCTGGACGTTCTTCTAACTTAGCTAGACCTGTCTCGACTGTTGTAATAACTTCATTGATGTTATAGGGTTGCACCTCATCTGTAGGTATGCCTTCAAGCGTCAAGTGAACGCTACCGGTTGTTATCGATGAGACAACCCAACTTACAGATGAACGCTTATCTTCAGCGAGCTTCTGCTCTACCTCGCGCAGTAGGGTTGCGATTTCCTCTTGTGCTTTACGGAACTTGTCAAATGGAAGCGACGAGCCATCAATGTCCACAGTCAGGCTCGTATGGAGTTCTCCAGACCAGGTTAGCTCCTGTCGTTCCATCTCTGAAGCAAGGTATTTCCCTTATTAATCTAAGTTAAGTCGGCAACTTGTGGTGTGAGGCGTTTGACTTTCGCAACAAAGGCTTACGCGCAGAATCTGAGATCGGCTAATTCTCCAACAGCTACTCAAACTTCTCAAACAACAAGAGAGCGAGTGAGTCAGTTAGCTCGATCGCTTCTGTTGTCGTCTCCTCTTTAAATCCTCAGCCAGTCGAATATCTACCAGTTCCCCTTCCTCCCACGCTTCGCCGTTCAATTTGACCAACCGTTGTGCGAGTTTTTGAAGTTCTACATCTGAAGCGCGATCGCCTTCTAGTAACTCATTAATCCGTTCCACAGCAATTTCAGCGTCAGCCGCAAGCTTCCCAAGCACCCAGTCGCGGTTACTCAACGTTTCGTCAATCAGAGATGCGATCGTGGGTACTGCTAGCGGCGCAGTCGATGCAGCCACTACTCCCGAAGATTCAGACAGTGGCGAGTCTTCCTGCTGTTGCTGTTTTTCGATCCAGTTAGCGATCGCTTCCTCTAAACCGACATTAATATCCTGACCCAAACTTTTACAAATTCCCTTGAACTTCAAGGAAAGCGTCTTAGGGACAAAACCCCGCAACTCCTGATAATTCGTAGATTTCCGTTTATCGACCACAAATAAGCTAAACACGGGAGTTTCAGGCTTCATTCTCGCACAAACTCACAAAATCTCTTATTTCGCTATTATTGCTATTATTGCTATTATTGCTATTATTGCGTATATTTACAGTATTCACTCAACCCCCACCCCATCGTGATTCCAGACTTGCCTTTAATCGGTTTGGATGCACCACCTCCATCAGTCAGCCTCCCCGCCAACTTCCCAGATGATGCTCAAATACCGCGTTTTATATATGGCGATCGCGTCAGGTGGAAACCTGTATCTGACATCGATAAAACAGACAAAGGCTGGATAATTGGGCGTTTTTATGCCTTTGCCCACCATCAAAATCAGTGGGCATGGAAATATTTGATTTTTCTCGATCCCGTCTCCTACAGCGCCGCCTTCTGTACCGCCGATACAGCATGGGAAGAAGACCTCGAACCAATAGATGGAGATGAATCCCTATGAATAAACCGCGCCGACTCGGACAAAGCGAACTAGAGCTAGTTCATCGCCTTTCTCATAGCCAACTGGGAATTTCTCCCCGCATCTTTCTATCCAAATGGGAGGTTACCTACAATCAGTTTGCTGTTATCTGTCATTGCACCATTGGCAAAACTAACAACAAGGTTGGTAGTAAAGCGCCTTCTATTTACCTGAAGGAGTTTGAGCTATCTGGGACATCGGCAACAAGGCTGGATGAGATGTTGCGATCGCATTTTATCGAGCCAGCTTATCCCGCGAAAAGACGACTTTGAAGGATTTTTTCGGGCACGGATAATAGCTTTACTGGAGTTGATTGGAAAGGCGACGGCCAAGTGTTTGACAGTTGAATCGTTTGAGGCTTCCAATAGTAAATATAAAAACGGTAATCGCAGATGGCATAAACTTCATCTGCAAATAGTAATCAATTATTTAAAAATCGCAGAATTTGAAACATCCTCGTGTAGTAGTTTTTTATTTTAAAAAAATGATTTTTTCTAACAATTATCCTTGGATAATCCTATGAGCGTGATTACAATTCAATGTCGCTTAGTCGCTGATGAAGAAACCTTCCGCTGTCTATGGGACCTGATGGCTCATAAAAACACGCCGCTCATTAACGAATTATTGTCACAGATTCCCAAACATCTTGACTTTGAGAAATGGATGCAAAAAGGCGAAATACCTAACGGACTTATTACAGGACTTTGTAACTCTCTTAAAACTGAAGAACGCTTTGCAGGTCAAACCAGCCGTTTTTATATGTCAGCGAGTTCTCTAGTTGATTATATTTACAAATCTTGGTTGGCACTCCAGAAGCGACGGCAGCGCAAAATAGAAGGCAAAGAGCGCTGGCTAAAGATGCTCAAAAGTAACGTAGAGCTGGAAGAAGAGAGTAATTGCCGTCTAGATGAGATTCGTAGCAAAGCTGCCGAAATCATTAAGTCAGTGACAACCGAATCGCCTCAAAATGAATCTCAGCCGACCAACAAGAAAAAGAGTAAGAAGACTAAAAAAGGAAAAACTAACTTTTCCCGCTCCAAACCGTTCAACATCTTATTTGAGGCTTACGACAAGACGCAAGCTCCTCTTGAGCGCTGCGCCCTTGCCTATCTCCTGAAAAATAACTGTGAGCTTAACGAAGTTGAGGAAGACCCAGAAAAATTTGCTAAAAGGCGTCGCGCAAAGGAAGTAGAAATTGAACGCCTGAAAGAACAAATGAAAAGTCGGATACCCAAAGGTCGGGATTTGACAAGTAAAGAATGGTTAGAAGCATTAGAAATGGCTACCAGTAACGTTCCTAAAAATGAAGATGAAACTAAAGCATGGAAATCTAGCCTCTTAAGAAAATCAAGCTCTGTGCCCTTTCCTGTAGCTTATGAAAGCACCGAAGATATAATTTGGTCTAAAAACGACAAACAGCGCATTTTTGTTCGCTTCAAGGGTTTAAGTAAGCTTACCTTTGAGGTATACTGCGATTCTCGGCACTTGCACTGGTTTCAACGCTTTGTCCAAGACCAAGACATTAAAAGTCAGAGTAAAGACCAATACTCAAGTGCTATATTTACTCTCAGAAGTGGACGGATTTCTTGGCAGGAACGGACAGGCAAAGGAGAGCCGTGGAACGTCCATCGTCTGATTCTTTACTGTACAGTTGATACCCGTCTGTGGACGCTCCAAGGAACTCAACAAGTTGCAAGTGCAAAAGCCTCTCGTGCTGAAAAAATCATAAGCAAGAAAAAAGAGAAAGACGATCTCAACGAGGAAGAACAAGCTTTTTTAACTCGTAAGCAATCAACGCTAGCTCGAATTAACAATCCCTTTCCTCGTCCTAGTAAACCTCTTTATCAGGGTCAACCGTCTATCCTTGTTGGTGTCAGTTTTGGTCTGGACAAGCCAGCAACCGTTGCCGTAGTAGACGCTGCCAATAACAAAGTATTGGTCTATCGCAGTGCCAAACAGTTACTCGGCGACAACTACAAGCTCATCAACCGCCAGCGACACCAACAGCAACGTAACGCCCACGAACGTCATAAAGCTCAAAAACGGGATTCACCAAACTCGTTTAGTGAATCCGAGTTGGGGCAGTATGTGGACAGATTACTGGCAGATTCGATTGTAGCGATCGCAAAAACTTACAGAGCTGGCAGTATAGTTCTCCCTAAACTCGGTGATATCAGGGAAATATTACAAAGCGAAATTCAAGCCAGAGCCGAGCAAAAAGTCCCTGGTTACAAGGAAGGTCAAGCTAAATATGCCAAACAGTATCGTGTCAGCGTCCACAGATGGAGCTACGGTCGATTGCTCGGCAGCATTCAATCACAAGTGGCTAAGGCTGGAATTGCTGTTGAAGTTGGTCAACAACCATTTCAAGGTAGCCCACAAGAAAAAGCGCGGGATTTAGCGATCGCTGCCTACCGATGTCGTATTACTGCGGCGCTATAAGCAGATACTGAACCTTGACAATATAATACATAAATAACAGCGCCGCAGTTCATGCTTTTAACAGCCGCTGTACTGTGAAAAATCTGGGTTAGTTTGACTGTTGTGAGACAGTCTTGCTTTCTGACCCTGGTAGCTGCCCGCTTCTGATGCTGCTGTCTGTAGAGATTTGTCTATAGACGGGATAGGTGCGCTCCCAGCAATAAGAAGTAATGCTTAATTGCAATAACCTTTGGCAACAAGGGTGTGGATTTCCTCAGTGGTGGCTACTGAATCACCCCCTTCGTCGGGGGAACCCTCCCAAATTTTTTTTGACGGGTCAAAGTGGGGTCAAAATCCTGGCAATGCCGTCAAACGGTCGAAACTCCTGTCCAGTCTTGGTTTTAGAGTTTCATGTCAGTCAACTTTCTCCTTGGGAAAGAGCTGAAATGAGTAATTTAAAATCAGCCGACAAAAATGTATTTGTCAGCTTGTATAGGCAAGGGTTTCAGCGGGCGCGGTTTCATCAGCCTTCCCGCCTTGGGGCGGGTTGAAAGATTTCCCACATCGCATCTTTCACTGGCTCTGGGTTTCATCAGCCTTCCCGCCTTGGGGCGGGTTGAAAGCGAACGCATTTGGAAGCATAATCCAGATGAGAAATTGTGTTTCATCAGCCTTCCCGCCTTGGGGCGGGTTGAAAGCCAACGGGGGTCTCGTGGATCGCCAAAAATTGTGTCGTTTCATCAGCCTTCCCGCCTTGGGGCGGGTTGAAAGGGAGCCATTGCAATAAATGTTCGGCAACCGGCGATCGTTTCATCAGCCTTCCCGCCTTGGGGCGGGTTGAAAGAATACGATTGAATTTTTTCCAATCCGCTTTAAGTTTCATCAGCCTTCCCGCCTTGGGGCGGGTTGAAAGTCTAGCACTAGAACCAGGTAGCGCGATCGCCAAAGGAGTTTCATCAGCCTTCCCGCCTTGGGGCGGGTTGAAAGGATGAAATTACTCGGAAAATTCGGTTGAAAATCTCAGTTTCATCAGCCTTCCCGCCTTGGGGCGGGTTGAAAGCTGAGTTACAATCATCCCCCGCTCAAGCTCTCGGTCGTTTCATCAGCTTTCCCACCTTGGGGTGGGTTGAAAGTTTAAAACCACGTTCTCTGACTAGGATTACCAGCAGTCTCCACAACCCTCCAGGCTAGGAGCGTTTGAAATTTTCTGGAGCTGCACCAGCAATTGGAATCATAGAATAATAGTGGTAGATCGTCTCACAAATTTAGGGGGGTTGAAAGGAGCGCTGCGATCACACAAACCAACTGTTGCCAATCAACAGCGACATTAATTTGCGAACAGATGCTCAAGAGGGAAAAGCGACATTAATTTGCGAAGAACGACATGATTGTGCGAAAAACGACATTAATTTGCGAATCGCGACATTTAATTTGCGAACGTACATTAATGGAGAATAGGGAACTCGAATCCCTGACCTCTGCGGTGCGATCGCAGCGCTCTACCAACTGAGCTAATTCCCCAAGCTGTGAGCTAATAGCCATAAGCTATGAGCTATTGAACTTCAATATTCTAGCATCCAGCCAGAAACAACTAACTATCGCGTTATCCGTACAGAGTCAGTGGTTTATCCGATCGTTGCCTGGGGTGTACTTCGAGAATAGACTTGTTCCACCCGCTCTAATTCTAAGTCGGAAAACTCATCGACAGCCCAGTTTGCCCAGCGTTGCAGCATATGAAACGGGTAAGTATGCGCTACTCCCACTACTGGCACACCAGCAATCTTTGCAGCTTGAATTCCGGCTGGGGTATCTTCAATCGCCAGACACTCCGATGGCAGTAGGTTGAGATGAGGATATTGCTGATTGAGGCGTTCCACTGCCAGAAGATATCCATCGGGTTCTGGCGAACTCGCGCTGATGTCGTCACCAGCAACAATGACGCTAAAGAACTCAGCCACTCCGGTGCGAGTTAATACCAGTTCTACCTCAGAATGGATGGAGCCACTGACTACACCCAGTTTCAATTCTCGCATCCGCAATCGGTTAATGAAGTCTTCCAAGCCTGGATAAATAGGTAGCTTTTCCAGCGCCTCTAAGCGTTGCTGGTAGGCTTGCGCCTTGCGGTTCACCAATTCGGTTAAATAGTTTTCAGTGACAAACCTACCGCGATTTTTCAGCAGCTGATTTAGACAGGCGCGATCGCTCCTGCCTAAACAAAATTGTCGGTAATCTGTTGGTTTAGACCGCAGATTCTCTGAAATTAGAACTTCATCAATTAGTTCGCGGTGAATTGCCTCATCGTTAATAATGACACCGTTAAAGTCAAACAGAACTGCTTTCAAAGTCATGCCGTTGTGCCAAAAGCTGGGGCACCAAAGCCCTCCAAATCCTCATTATCTGCCGTGCTACTGGTCGCTGTACGGGATGTTGATACCGAGCCAGGGTTTTGAACTGGGATGGGTTTGATGCCTCTAGTAACTTGGTGTATCCACAACACATCCTGAGTTTGCACCGCTTCAAATCCTGCGGTTCCCATCCAGGCATCTACGCTATCACTGGCGTAAGCTCTGATGTACGGCTCCTCAAAAATATCACTTAGCCAATCTACTTGGCGAATCGTTTTCTGATTGCCATCGAGAATCAACACCTCTCCCCCAGCCTTTAACAGGCGGAAGCTTTCCCGCAAGATGGCGCGAGATACGGCGGGTGGTGTTTCGTGAAACAACAAAGAAGCTGTTACCAGGTCAAAGGACGCATCAGGAAAGCCAGTTTCTTCAGCATTCCCTTGCAAAAATTGGATGTTTAGCGGTACTTTTTTGGCTTTGTAGTCAGCCATCACCAGCATATAAGGCGACAAGTCTAGACCAATGACTTCCGCTTGCGGGAAAGCTTGCTTTAACATCAGCGTTGTTGAGCCGGTACCGCAGCCTAAGTCTAAAATCCGTCGCGGTTGCCCTCCAATCGCATCAATCAAGCTTTGGCGTACCCAAGTTTCGTTGGGAGGCAAGGCGTACTGGGTAATCGGGTCGTAGGAAACTGCCGCACCGGGGTTAAGATAACCGCGCTCAATGCCGTGGAAGTTTTGGCTACTGTAGTAGGAGGGATAGGAAAGATTGGGTTTCCGGAAGCGATCGCCCTCTTGCTCCCAATCCACACTCTCATAGAAACTCCGCAGCTTCTCTTCATCAATCAACAGCCGAACCACAGGTGCTAAGAAGCGCTCATAGATTGAGTTCTTGCCAACCGCCATAGGATTTTATCTGCGTTGTTGTAGATTACCTGAGGAGCGTTCTCCTCTTTACAAATCTTAATGCTATTTATAACGCAGAAACTCTTCCTGCGGATGTCTTTGGGAGATGACAAACCCGCATCCCCTCATGTATTATATAAGTAATACATAAAGTATTATATCGAGAGCTACCTCAGCCCAGATTGCGATCGCGACCGATAGTAGGCTTGCAGCGTCACGGATCTTTAATATCAAATATCAGCGGCAAACGTTTATGCCATACGAAAAGCTAGAAATTTCAACCCCAGTGCCAGTGCTATCTTGGGCAAATCATGCCCTTGGTTCCGATGAAACCAAGATGGCAAAGAATGTTGCCTCCCTGCCATTTGTATTCAAACACGTAGCGCTGATGCCAGACGTTCACCTTGGCAAAGGTGCCTTGGTAGGTTCTGTTGTGGCGACTAAAGAAGCAATTATGCCAGCTGCTGTCGGTGTGGATATTGGTTGCTTTACTGGTGACACTCTGGTTCCTTTAGCTGATGGTAAATCCTACCCAATCGGAGAACTAGCCAAAGCTCAGCAAGAGTTTGTTGTCTATTCCTGCACCGAGACTCAAAGAATTGTAGCCGCGAAGGCTACGGCTAAGCTAACTCGTCGTAATGCAGAACTCTTAAAGGTAGTTCTCGACAACGGAGAGGAAATCAAATGTACCCCTGACCATCAATTCATGCTCAGAAACGGCACTTATCAGGAAGCTGGCGACCTCAAAGCTGGTGCTTCGTTGATGCCTTTTTATTCCCAAGTAGATAAAGATGGATATATTTTAATCCAGCAACCCTATTCAGGTAGATGGCAAAAAGCGCACTGGGTTATTGCTCGGTCTGGGTTATTAGGGAAAGTTCCTTCATTTAACGGTCAGAAAACTGTTATTCACCACAAGAACTTTGAGCAAGCTGACAATCGTCCAGAAAATCTAGAGTTTATGGGTGATAAAGATCATTCTGCTTATCACCGCTCATTAGTAGACAGGAATACCCATTGGCAATCGTTAGAGTTTGAGGAAAAAAGAAAGCAAGCGATCGCGGCTAAAGCCACTACTCCGGATGGATACAGATATTATTCTGAAAGAGGGACGAAACATATTCTTCAATATATGCAGGAACGTCCAGAACATTTCAGGGCATCCGTATCGGGAAATGGGGCCAGAGGAAAGCAGTTTTTAATTCAATACAACACCAGCGAAAAGGGAAGATACAAGAGCAAGGAAATTGCTAATCGGATTTACATCTGTGAAACTTGTGGAGATGAAGTCAAAAGTCCAATCGGGCTTCATAATCACAGAAAGAATCAACACGGCTACAACCATAAAGTAGTCGAAATTATTCCCTTGGCAGAAAGAGAAGATGTTTACTGCTTGACAGTGCCAGAATATGGTAACTTTGCCCTAAGTGCTGGCGTTTTTGTCCACAACTGCGGGATGATGGCAATTAAAACACCCTTTACTGCCGAACAATTGGAGGGTAAGCTAAAGCAAATTCGTCTGGATTTAGAAGCAGCGATTCCGGTTGGTTTCAATGAAAACAAAGATGTTGAAAAAGCAGTCCTTAACTGGCAAGGTTGGCGAGATTTCAAGGAATTACATTCAGGAGTCAAGCGCCTAGAAAGTAAAGCCATGAAGCAGATGGGTTCTCTCGGTGGTGGGAATCATTTTATTGAAGTTTGCTTAGATACGGAGAACTCTGTCTGGTTAATGCTGCACTCTGGTTCGCGCAACATCGGCAATATGCTGGCACAAAACCATATTGGCACGGCTAAAGAACTCGCGAAACTAGCAGGCGATCGCTTACCCGATCCAGACTTAGCTTACTTTGTCGCTGGTACGCCTGAATTTGCCACCTACTGGCACGATCTACAGTGGGCGCAAGACTACGCCCGTTTCAACCGTGACGTGATGATGGCGCGTTTCAAGCGGATTGTAGAAAAGCATCTCGCTGGGGGTAAACAAACAAAGCCGCTGCTGTCAGTGAACTGTCACCACAACTACGCCGAAAAAGAAGTGCATTTTGGCGAAGATGTGTATGTCACTCGCAAAGGTGCAGTCCGGGCGCGTGAAGAAGATTATGGCATTATTCCCGGTTCAATGGGGGCAAAATCCTTCATTGTTAAGGGTAAAGGTAATGCTGAAAGTTACTGTTCTTGTAGTCACGGCGCTGGACGTTTGATGTCTCGAAATAAGGCTAAAAATGTCTACACATTGGATGATTTGATTCAGCAAACAAATGGTGTAGAGTGCCGCAAGGATGAGGGCGTTTTGGATGAAATTCCGGGCGCTTATAAACCGATCGAGCAAGTCATGGCTAATCAAGCGGATCTCGTTGAAGTGGTGGCGACGTTGAAACAGGTTGTCTGTATTAAGGGTTAGTTTATGTAGGGTGGGCAATGCCCACCTTTTTTGTTTTTTAACGCAAAGGTACGCAGAGGTTAACGCAGAGTTTAATTAACTTAAAATGTAGTTGGATAATCTTCCACGGATTAGTAAGAATTTCTGACACAAGCGATCGCTTATGGTACTTCTCATCGATAAAAGTACCCAGGAGAACTTGCTGAAACCCTTGCCTATTCTTCCTCTTCTACCATCTGTTCAATAAATTTTTGCACTAAAGGCACAAAAATGCGAACTGACAAGTTAGTGCTTCGCTATCGCCTTGTTGATGCAACACTTCTTTCCTAACCAGTTTTCGGACAATCCTGGGATTTTAGTTTGTGGGAGTTTCTCCTGAAACTAGACACCGCAGGAAGTTGCGCTCGCTATCTTACAAACTTCTTCACAATTCCCGATAATACTCGCTCTAAATGGAGTAAGTCCCTCAGGTGCTACCCCGAAAAACTAATTTGCTGGTATTGCCATGTCAATAATGCCTCTCAAATTCCCAAAAAAATCTGAACTTGTCACGAACTAAATATACAGATGTGATTAAGCATTCGGATACCAATTGCGGAACATGAAGAAGACATTGGGGACGCGGCTTCAACAAAATCAACTCTCGAAACGACAAAAAATGGCTCTAAACCAAGCCTTGTGGGGAGGAGGGGCTTCCGTTTCTAAGGATACCGTTTTTGCTGCCCGCCTCAAGCAATTGCTGCTGCGGGCTTTTGTCATTCACAAGTATCGCCAACACCTACCGGCTAGCACTCTACAAGAATATCGCTGTGACCTAAAGCGCCGCTTAAAGCAGTGTCTCGGCTCACAGGCGGATAATAAGCTAGGGTGGAGATTAAAAAAGCGCTATTCTGAAGTTCCTTATTACTTGTTTCTAGTCCTGGACGAAGCTTGTAGTCCGACCCTTTCCAGCACTGACACCCCAACACCAGCCACAGGACAAGTCTCTCAAACTCCCAACCGGGTTTGTGCTGACAAGAAACACAAATTTGGTTCATTTGGCGATCGCACTTTCCGAGTTACCTTTGTGAGGTTGTACTTCAGCTATTGCGTAAACAATCCCAGAATCGTCAGCCTCAAGAAAATGCTGGGTTGTATCAGCCTAATTCTGGTCAAAATCGGCGATCAGCCTGTCCGAGTCCGAGATAGGTGGATTCACTACCACGACTTATATCACCTTGAGGTTAGCCTATTGGAGAGAATTCTGATGGGAAGAGACTGGGTGAGTGGTATTCATGGCATTAACGCTGGCGTGTTCCATGAATCTACGATTATTGGGGAGTATGACAGTTTTCTTGATGAAGCCCGAATCGCTATCCATGAGGCGCTAACCCGACCGACACCTTTCAGTCAACTCAAGGCTCTGTGTTGGATGACTTTGCTATTGTTACAGGGAATCAATCCTTTGGCTGTTCTCCTTCGTCATCTTAGGAGTATGAAGAAAAAGCAACAAGAATTATGGGATTGGTTAGACATCTGAGATGGGTTATTTCAACCATAAGGATGCTGACTTTGCTATAGGGTTGAGAAGATATCAAATTTCCATCACTACACGTTTGATAAACTTCTCTACTAAAGGCACTTGGAAGCAGTAGCCATCCTCTGTTGTCTGCAAAAGCGTTGTGTCTTGCAGTGCGATCGCTTCTTTGTAAACTAGACTTTGTAGTAAGTTGCGATCGCTATCTTTCAAACTTCGCCACATTTCCCAGAAATCCTCACCGCCGCAGCGAGTGAGATGAATAATGGTATCTACAGCAGCGCGATCGCAGATGTCGGGGAAGTCCTCCACAGGATGCACGAGCAACTCACGGACAGATTCCTCGTCCAAGTAGCTCTCCCGCAAGGTACGGGTGTTAATCAGATAGTTGCTTCAGTAGTCGGGAGAGCTATTTGAGCTTGTGGGAGCCACTGAACACTTTTATCAAGATTTAGAATCGGAGCGTACTCAAACAGTCGTCAGTAATAATTACATGTCAGATTTAATAGAAGCTTTAGATAGGATTTTAAATTGGTTGCGGCGACAAAACCGCGAACATCCAGAAGCAACACAAGGATGGTGGTTGCGCTCTCCAGAGGAAGAAAATAATGCTCCTTTAGTCAAACCTGGTTTATCTTCTGCGGAAATTGAAGAAATTTCTAAAGATTTAAGACTACAATTACCACCAGAACTTTGTGAACTATATCAATGGAGCAATGGAACTCAATACGATAATTCACTATATGAATTTGATTGGCTATTCGATGCAGGCCAGGGATGGGGATTTTTTATGGGCTTTGGTGTTTACCCCTTCCCATTAGCAGTTTCAGAATCTCTGAGATGGAACCAGGGAAGAAAATTGACGATATTTATTGGACGTGAATGCAGAGATGGTTACTTGGTATTTGATAAAAATTCCCAGCTTTTTCCAGTCATTTTTAGAGATTTTAAGGGAGGTGGTAATGACACGCTTATAAAATATGCCAGTCTCACTAATATGATGATGACCATAGCAGATTGTTATGAACAGGCTTATTATATAAATAGTAATAGGTATTTCAGCAAAGACGAAAGTAAAGCTTTAGAAATTTGGCAGAAATATAATGCGGAACAAATAGTTTCGGCAACACTAAACCAAATAGAGCAGGTAGAATTAAGACTGCCAGAACTAGATATAAATACTGGTTTGAGTTATATCCAAGACGTTGGTGACACCTTGAGATTTTCTCATGACGAAAAGTTGATAGCACCTTTAATTAGAGTTCTAAAAAGACCGCAAACTAATACAGCTTATGAGGAGAATTTAGATTATCTTCGCCAGATGTCATCATTATACCTGGGGTTGGCAGGCGGTACTAATGCAGTAGAACCACTGATTGATGCTCTCAAGGAAGAGTATTGGCTAACTCGATACTGGGCAACAATAACACTAGGTAACCTCAAAGATTCTAGAGCAGTATCTTCTCTAATTGAACTTTTGCAGGACAGCCAAGAAATGATTCGGCAAGCCGCTCAAGAAGCGCTTTCTAAGATAAGTAACCCAATTTCTGAAACTAGCCCTATCTATAGCAATCCAGCAATAGCTAACCTGGAGGCATCAGCAGCTTTATACGGAATGACTTTGGAAGATATACTCTATCCCAACATGGAAAATTTGAGAAAAAAATTAAATAGCGATACTCCAATTGATAAAAATAGAGATTTAAGTCCCAACGATGATAACTCCGATGATATTCCCTTTTGAAAAAGCAAAATGCGTTTAGCATATTTCTGTTGATAATTCCACGCTTACCGAAGTATGCGGTATAGGCTCACCTAAGTCAGTAACCGACAAACCGCCAATAGTCTTCAATCTTTGAGCCAGCGACAAACGGGCAGAAAGGAGACGAACCAGAAGTCATAGAAAACTTTTACTACACCCAGTCTAGCGCTGGCAGTTAGCGCAATTATTAGCTGAATTGGAGGAATTAAGAGAGGACGAAGATTCATGAATCGATACAGCATGGTTATTCAGTGGTCAGATGAAGATCACCTTTTCCTAGTCACGATTCCAGAGTTTGCCGATCGCGTTGTCATGCCTTGCACTCACGGCAAAACTCGTGAGGAAGCAATTCACAAGGGCGAAGAAGTGATTGAAATGTACTTAGAAGCATGGCTTGCAGAAGGTGAATCCATCCCTGAACCCAGTACGCTTCAAATTGCCTGATTACCTTTTTAGAAGTCCTACTCTGTAGTCAGTTCACCCAACTTGAGAACGTGACCTAGGTTGAAAAACAAGCATAGACAAAGCGATACTCACTTGCGTAAACACTCAGTTCCTTGCGGGATACCAGCACCAGCATTAAGGCGTTGTTGGTGAGGAGCGATCGCAAGTTGTCATAAAATCTGTTATCGAATTCCTCAGAAATATCAAGTGGGCAAAAGCCCACAGATATTCCTAATAGGTAATTTGTAGAGTCACGGATGCCTCTACCTGTTGTTCGCCACCAATCACGGGTGTAGACGCCTCTACTTTTCCAGATCGCAAAGCCATGTCAGCTAGGGGCATTGGGGGCGGCGGCGTCGTAGAAGCACCATTAACTTGAATGTTTACCACTTCCCGGCGAGTAAGATTTAGGGCACTCAAAACAGCATCCGCTTGCTCTTGGGCATCTTGAGTCGCTTCGCGCAAAGCTTGCTTTTGAGCGGTCGCGATCGCACTATCAGCAGCAATAAAACTAATGCCGTCAATTCGCGTCGCCCCAGCTTTCACTGCTTCATCCAGAAGCGTTCCGGCTGTTTGATTATTAACTCGAAAGCTAACGATGTTGGTGGCGGTATACCCAGTCAGACGCTGGACGTTGTTTTCGTAGCTGTAAGTCGGGTTGAGGCTAATGCCAGTGGTTTGTAATTTTTCGACATTGCGAGATTTTAGCAAATCCACCACTGCGCTAGAGCGTCGTGCTGCTTCCTGCTGCACATCCGCAGCTACTTTACCCTGAACCTCAACCCCCAGCCGCACCAGCGTTAACGTTGTTGCAATCGATTCTTCTCCCCTGCCAGTGACAGTGATGGTTCGCAACATTTTCTCTTGGGCGATCGCTGGATTCGTCATGATTACACTTAAAAGACCCACGGCGAAAGATATTGCCTGACGCTGATACCAGGAACTTGCGAAAGATGGAGTTCGATTCATTAGATCGTGTTGTCTCATACTAGAACTGCACCAGCTGCTTTTCATTGTGCCGGTGGAATGTTCCTAATCTGCCACTACCACAGCCAAAAAATCTCAGCAGTTACCGTTTTAGCAACTCAGGCAATAGTGCTAGTTGCAATGCAAGGGGTATCGCCCGATCGCCAGTCCTATCGGGGATGGTAAGTATTTATACTTTGCTTTCAGGGATTAGATTCAACTATGCGATCGCGCCGCGAAATTGACCGCGCCCCTTTCAAGCCATCATCTTGACAGGTCTTTGACTCTTGTTAAATCCCCAGATAAAAGCTTGATTTTGTAAAGAAGCTTGTACATTGAAAAGAATGATTTTGTGCAGAACTCATGCCGATAGATGCAGCTCACTGGCTTAGTTTACTAAGCCCAACTTTCTCACTCTCACTTTCGAGCAAAACTATTGCTGTCTTAGCGACAGCAACACAAGAAGCAGAAAAAAGTCCAGTGGTCTTAGCGGCAGTGTTACTGACTTTAGTCATCATTTACTTCGCTAGCAAAATGGGGGCGGAGATATCAAACTGGATGGGCTTCCCGCCTGTATTAGGCGAACTGGTCGGCGGTGTAGTGGTGGGTATCTCCGCCCTGCATCTGCTGGTATTTCCAGAAAGCGGGTCAGTCGCTTCTGATTCTGTCCTGATGTCCTTCTTGCAAGGCACTTCTGGCTTAAGTCTCGACACGATTGGTGAAGTATTTCAAACCCAGAGCGAAGTCATTTCCGTTTTAGCAGAACTGGGCGTAATCGTACTGCTATTTGAAATTGGTCTGGAGTCGAACTTAAAGGAACTGATGGCAGTCGGTATCCAGGCAGTCGTCGTCGCAGTGGTGGGGGTAGTGGTGCCCTTTGCAGCTGGCACTGCGGGGCTGATGCTCTTTTTTGGCGTGCCAGCGGTTCCGGCGATTTTTGCGGGTGCGGCTTTGACTGCAACCAGCATTGGGATTACTTCCAAAGTTCTCTCAGAATTGGGGCGTCTCACTTCTAGAGAAGGTCAGATTATTCTGGGCGCTGCGGTTATAGACGATGTTCTGGGTATCATCGTTTTGGCAGTGGTAGCTAGTTTGGCAAAAACGGGTGAAGTAGATGTCAGCAACGTCATTTATCTGATCGTCAGCGCCAGTAGTTTTCTACTAGGTGCGATTCTGCTAGGTAAGGTTTTTAACAAATCCTTTGTAGCGATCGCCGATCAGCTCAAGACGCGCGGCGGGCTAGTCATACCGGCTTTCATCTTCGCATTCTTGATGGCCTATGTGGGAGCCGCTATTCACCTAGAAGCCATTTTGGGAGCTTTTGCCGCTGGCTTAGTCTTAGACGAGACGGATAAGCGTAAAGAACTGGAAAAGCAGGTAGTGCCTATTGCCGATCTGCTGGTGCCGATTTTCTTTGTAACGGTTGGGGCTAAAACTGACCTAGGAGTTCTCAATCCAGCGGTTCCCAGTAACCGGGAAGGGTTGTTCATGGCTATGTTCCTGATTGTCGTGGCAATTCTCGGAAAGGTTGTTACGGGTCTAGTCGTATTTGGTCAACCTCAGATCAACCGATTAGCGATTGGCGTCGGGATGATTCCACGAGGCGAAGTCGGGTTGGTCTTTGCCGGTGTTGGTTCTGCCAGCGGTGCTTTGTCTGAAGCCACAGAAGCCGCGATTATTATGATGGTCATCTTGACAACTTTTTTAGCACCTCCCTTATTACGGTTTGTGTTTCAAGAGCCTGCATCGGTTCCTGCTAAGGAAAGCGATTAGTTATTAATTCATGTGTGGGTAGTGGGTAGTGGTGGTATACAATCAACACCGACTACCTACTCCGTAGTACCTACTGACAAAAAACTAACAGCAAACGGTTTTTGTGAAACTTAAGTCACTTTATCTACGTCCCTTGGGGTTGGTTATCGGATTTAATCGGATTTAAAAGGTTTCTCTCGCTTTGAGAAAAGTGTTGGCTCGCGTGGCTTGGGAATAGGCAGCATCAAGACGTTATCATTGCCAAGCCCTGAGAACAAAAATCTCTGATGAGAAACTCCATACACCAGGCATCTTCCCGATGGTAATTGGCTTTTTCCAGCGAAAAAAGTCATGCCTAGTCGATTATTCTGCATTGCGACCAAAGTCGTGATATTGTTCAACCCAGTCTAAAATCGTTTACTTTGTTTACCGCAATGCACCGGATGTGAACCGAAAACATCCGAAACAGGTCTACAGCGTACAGGCCGATTATTACGGTCTTTGCCTTTTTCAGGAGCAACGATAGTGAGATTTTACTGGCTATTACCCAGTTTTTTGAGCATTTTTCTCGTTTCACTTCCCGCGAATGCGGCAAGACTGGTGTATTGGCGTTTTGATGCCAATCAGAACCGACTAGACTTTAGGACGGATGATGGAGTTCAACCGCGAGCGCAACTGCTTGCCAATCCGACCCGTGTGGTAATCGATCTGCCCGGTACCAGCTTGGGGCGCTCAACGGTGACTCAGCAGTTGGCTGGATCGCTGCGTTCTCTGCGAGTAGGACAGTTTGAAGGTAATACTACTCGGATGGTGATTGAATTAGACCCTGGTTACACCCTCGATCCAGAAAAAGTGCTAGTTCGAGGAGCTTCCCCCAGCCAGTGGTCGGTGCAATTACCAAAGCCCGAACGAGTAGCGCAGGTGTCAAATCCTTCACCCAGAGATCTAGCACCCAGAGATCTAGATTTGGGAAATTCTCCGCCGCCCCCTTTGCAACCTCTTCCCAATCAAGCTCCTAGAAATCCTTCGCCGCCTCCAGTGCTGAGTCGCCCACCGATTCGTCAGACACCTCCAAACGTAACGGTTGGGTCGCTTGCTCAAATCGAAGATGTGCAGGTAACGCGAGATGGGTTTTTCCTAAAGACGAATGGGGGTCGCCCGCAGATTATTAAGGTGAACCGGAGTAGCGATCGCAAAAACATTACTTTTGACCTGCGAGGAGCGACCCTTTCCCGCAGTCTTACATCGCCTTCTTCGACGGTGAATCGCTATGGCGTCAGTCGCATCTTATTGTCCCAAGTTGATACTTCACCCTCAATCGTTCGCGTCACGATGAACGTGAGGAGAGAAAGCCCGGACTGGCTGGCAAGTGTTAGCGATTTTGGCGGTATTGTCATCTTGCCGAAGGGTACGAGTGCTGGCGACATTGAAAGCCCACCACTAGCTGGAAATCAACCCTCTCCCATTTCGGGGGGGTCTAGACCGCCTTCAACTGCACCCAGCCAACCCGTCCCCACCAACCGTCCGAATAATCAGTTAGCAACAATTCAATCGGTTGAACTCGCTTCTTCCGGAACCCAGTTATTAATTCGGGCGGATGCGTCTGTCAGATACACCGGCAGATGGGATGCAAGAGAGGGAGTTTATCGAATTACGATTCCTTCCGCTGAACTAGCTGACCGAGTTAGGGGACCTCAACTGGATGCCACCACTTCAGTGCGGCGGGTGCGTTTGCAGCAGCAAGACTCGCGGACTGTCGTTATTCTGGTGCAACCAGCCTCAGGGGTACAGGTTGGAGAACTCAATCAGGTGAGCGACCAACTTTTAGCACTGCAACTGCAACGAAGTCGCCTTGGCTCGGTTGTTCCTCCCACAGGCCCTATTCGGGTTCCGCCCACGGGTTCTGTTAACGTGCCGCCGCCTCAGAATAACAATCCGCCTTCGCGACCCCGCCCCCGTGTTGGACGATTGGTTGTGGTTGTAGATGCCGGACATGGAGGCAAAGACCCTGGAGCCATCGGTTATAGAGGTTTGCGAGAGGTCGATGTAATTTTGCCGATTGCACAGCAGGTAGCGGCATTGCTAGAGCAACAGGGCATCCAGGCGGTGATGACGAGAAAGGATGACTATTTTGTAGACTTGCAACCACGAGTAACGATGGCTGAGCGAGCCAATGCCGATTTATTCGTCAGTATCCACGCCAATTCAATTGGTGGGCGTCCTGATGTGCAGGGGCTGGAGACTTACTATTACTCTAGTGGTGGGCGTTTAGCGCAAACCATTCACAATAGTATTTTGCAGAACGTTGATATCCGAGATCGAGGAGTGCGGCAGGCGAGATTTTATGTACTGAGGAAGAGTTCGATGCCCGCTGTTTTAGTGGAGGTTGGTTTTGTGTCCAGCCCACAAGAGGCTGTGAAGTTGGCTTCGCCAAATTACCAGAGCCAGATGGCAAGAGCGATCGCTCGCGGTATTCTACAGTACATTCAACAAAGTCTCTAAATGCCGGTTTGTGGGGAGTGGTTGATTAATGATGAATAAGGAACAAAAAACAAATGAGGCTCTTCAACGAGCCAGAATTGGGATTTTTGATAGCGGAGTCGGCGGGCTGACGGTATTGAGGGAACTCTACCGGCAGCTGCCATCCGAATCGATTCTTTACTTTGGCGATACGGCTCGACTGCCCTACGGCACTCGCTCTCAGGCAGAAATTTTGCACTTTGTGCGCGAAATTCTCATCTGGATGATGCAGCAGGGCGTCAAAATGGCGATCATGGCGTGCAACACCAGTTCTGCCCTCGCTTTAGAGGCAGTGCGGTCTGAGTTTCCTCTCCCGATTTTGGGAGTTATCTTGCCTGGTGCCCGCGCGGCTGTTGAGCTAGGCAACCGGATTGGAGTCATTGCTACCCCAGCCACTGCCGCTAGCAACGCTTATCGTCGCGCGATTTTAGAAGTTGACGCCACTGCCCAAGTTTGGCAAGTCGGTTGCCCAGAGTTTGTGCCGGTGATTGAGCAAAACCGCATCCATGAGCCTTACACCCTAGAAGTGGCGCGGGAGTACTTGGCACCGTTACTGCACCATCGTATTGACACGCTTGTTTATGGCTGTACCCACTATCCCCACTTAGCACCCGTCCTGAGGAAAATTCTGCCCCGGTCGGTGAAGCTATGCGATCCGGCAGTTCATGTAGTGGCTGCGGCTGCACAAGAGCTGGATTTACTAGGACTGAGAAACACCCGCCCGCCTCTAGCAACTCGATTTGCCGTGAGCGGTTGTCCCGAACAGTTTGCACAACTGTCAGTACAGTGGCTGGGGTGTACGCCTGCGGTAGAAAAAGTTTATTTACCGACAGTGCTACATCGGCAATTACCGCTAGAGCTAAGCGAGTAGCAGTCAATTGAAGAATGGGTTCTTCAATCCAAAATTCTAGATTTGACTGCTAATCGCGGATCGATGAGGTGAGCGTGCTGCAAACGGCTAATACTTCTGTCGCGATCGCTAGGGTATGGACTTCGTCCTACCCGCACCTTTCACAGTTCGCTGTGCCAGAATCAACAGCAGGTAAACCGTCAATAAATAACCAGTGGCTAAAAACGGGATAATCAGAGGCATATCATTATACGTCATAGTGTCGCACAATCACAAGTAGCGGAATGTAAATTTTTATACAAGTTCTTTTCCCAAGACAATGCCCCAAGTCAAGACTTGAGTCAATGCTTGAGAATATGGCTGCCCATAGGAATTCTGGAGGTCGCTGTCGCCCCAAAAATTCTTGATTTAACTAAAACCCCAGAAAATTAATAAAAATAATCTGAGATTTTTTCGGCAATCCCGTAGATAGCAAGCTAATCTACAGTGCCTATTGAAAGTCCTTTATTTTCGGATGGCTAGTTTTCCTAGAGCCTTAACGCTAGAAAAAGATGCAGGAAGCCGGAAATGCTACCGCCTACCAAAAATCTGCCATCCTTTACCAATTCATTACAAACACGTAAGTGTTTTCTGTAATTTTTTGGCTCAGTAACTCTATTAAGCTTTTCAAATCCTTACATATTAGAGTAACACAAGATCCCCAAGGGTTAGGAGGGATTTTTTTAGATACTTTACAAGTCGATACAATTTCAAAAAAAGGCTGCGGGGGCATCTTCTAAGGAACAAAACTTCCCTGTAGGGGAGCATTAGCTTAAAATAAATGACAGGAATGTAAAATTTCGTAACTATTAAGCCAGAGTCAGCTGATCCATGACCTCAGTGACCTCCCTCTTTGCCCCTGTTGAATCAGACCTACGTGTTCTGACGGAGAATTTGAAAAAGCTGGTTGGTGCCCGTCACCCCATCCTGTATGCGGCGGCAGAACACTTATTTGGGGCAGGAGGAAAGCGCGTTAGACCCGCTATCGTCCTGCTGATATCGCGGGCAACCATGCTGGATCAAGACCTTACCCCACGTCACCGACGTCTCGCAGAAATTACGGAAATGATTCACACCGCTAGTCTGGTACACGACGATGTGGTGGATGAATCCGAGGTAAGACGCGGTATTGCCACGGTTCATAGCCGGTTTGGCAATCGCATCGCTGTGTTGGCGGGAGACTTTTTATTTGCCCAATCTTCTTGGTATTTGGCAAATTTGAATAATTTAGAAGTAGTGAAACTGCTCTCAGAAGTGATTATGGATATGGCAGAAGGAGAAATTCAGCAAGGGCTGAATCGCTTTGATGCCAGTATGTCCCTCGAAGCTTACTTAGAGAAGAGTTACTACAAAACTGCCTCGTTGATGGCTAACAGTGCGAAGGCGGCTGGACTACTCAGTGATGTCTCGGAGGAGACGGCAGAAAATTTGTATCGCTACGGACGTCATCTCGGCTTGGCTTTCCAGATTGTGGATGATATTTTTGACTTCACGGGTTCGACAGAAGCTTTAGGTAAGCCAGCCGGATCGGATCTAAAAAGTGGCAATCTAACAGCACCCGTGTTATTTGCCTTGGAAGAAAAACCTTACCTGGAGGCGCTCATTGAGCGGGAATTTACAGAGGAGGGGGATTTAGAAGCAGCGATCGCCTTGATTGAAGAAAGCCAGGGCATTGAGCGATCGCGCGAATTAGCTGCACATCATGCCCAACTCGCCGTTCAACAATTAGCAGATTTACCGCACTCGGAGTGCCGTCAAGCGCTAATTGACATGGCTGAGTACGTGTTGAGTCGGCTTTATTAAGGAGTGTGGATTTATTAACCCCCGATTTCTTTTGTAGGGGCATGACTGTAGGGGCTTTTTCTGGGTATGCCCCTACAGAACGCGAACGAGCCTAAGTTCTTTAATCGACGTTCCTAAGAATGAATCAAAATCCAATAAGCCATTAGCAAATTTTACACTTGGCGAGTCTCGCCACCAGAGAAGAACACACCAAATCCCAGCGACCCAATCCAGTCTCTTCTAATCCTCCAGCCGGAAGATGACCCGATGGGGCAGAATTTCCGGAGAAAGTGAGATCCGAGTAATTTAACCAATTGCCTTTGACACGCCAACCCACTTGGTCGCCAAAACGACACCAAGTGGCATAGTCAAAGTTAGGTTTTCCGCCAATCTTTTCCCAAATGCGCTTCTGGACGCTAAAGCCAAAGCGTCCGTCGCTGTAATTTACCCAGAGTCGATCGATCGTACTGAGGTGTTGGCAGGGAAACTTTTGAAAATCTTCAACTCTCAGCCAGCCTTCTGGTTCTCGATGGGAAATTTTCAGCAGGAGCATTCGTGTTTCCCGATCTGCTTCCTTCCAGTTCCGGGTGGTAAGGAAATCCCGCAGTTTGCTGTAATTTATCCCCAATGCCCTGAGATGAGCGGGAGAGGAAGCCATCGTGGGTATCGTGACATTGACATCAGAAGGTCTAGTAAGTTTAGAGTGCAAGGCTTCCAGCACCTCCGAAGCCGATTTATAGCGATCCTTAGGTAAAGGCTGAAGCAGTTTATCCAAGATTTGACCTAACTCTTGACTAATGGTTGTGCCATCTGGCAAACACTCTCGCCACATCCAGCGACACTCTAGCGGTTCATAAAGACCATCAGAACCACCTAATGTAGGAAGAGATTGGGTGAGCAGACAAACGCAAGTGACTCCTAAACTGTAGAGATCGCTAGCGGGGTAGGCATGACCGTGCATTTGTTCCATCGGCGTATATCCTACGGTACCCACCGTTGTCCCCACTTGCCCCATCGTCGTCTCTGTTACCAGTTTGGAGACGCCAAAATCAATTAGGACTAACCTGCCGTTTCGGTGACGACGCATAATATTCTCTAGCTTGATATCCCGGTGAATCACCCCACGTTCGTGAATAAATTTGAGAATTGGCAGTAACTCAGCCAAAAGCTGTCTAATTTTTTGTTCGCTAAAAGCTCCCTGAGTAGCCAATTCTTGACGTAAAGTGAGTCCCGCAATCAACTCTTGCACCAGATACAGGCGCTTATCTTCTTCAAAGTAAGCAAGCAGTCTGGGAATGTGGGGATGTTCTCCCAGTTGAAACAACCGCACGCCTTCCTGGTTAAACATTGCCGTTGCTTTTTCCAGCGCCTTCGGATTGGCTTGAATCTCTGAGGATGGTAAAAATTGCTTTACCACGCAGGGCGCATTCATACAGTCAGTATCTGCTGCCTGATAGGTTCTGCCAAATCCGCCACCACCAATCGGTTTGAGGATACGGTAGCGATTTCTCAGTAATAAATGGGAGCCACAATTTTGGCAAAATTTATAATTGTCAGGATTTAGGCGATCGCGGCAATTGGGATTTGGACAGTAGATCATACCCAGGCAGGATTCAGCAGGTTGAGTCTATCGTAGTTCTTCCCAGAAGGGTGGCATAGGACCAGTGGCTGCAACAACTGGCAGCTATTGTTTCGGAAATGTCTTGCCGACTTCTGTCACGTCGTCTCTGTATTCGGCGATCGTTCGATTCGTATCAGCGTCGTAGCGCAGTCGCACATTACCCACTTCCAGAACGGCTGCCATCCCCGTACCCGTGATAGTTGCTACAGGCGGGATTCCCCTGCCTACAAAGGTAGCAATCCAGATTTCGGCATTTGCCCCGGAAATACTGACTTGCAACGGATCGCCCGCAGTTACTACTGCTGCTTTTGGGTGCAGCACCCAGCCTTTGAGGTAGCTGTCACTACCGCCGCGTAGCAAAAAAGTTGACAACCCGCCTTCCATTCCAACCGTTGCAGTGACGCCACCATCACCTTTCTCGTTTCCGAGGTTGAGTTGCCAGGTGTAGGTATGCGCCTCCTCATCCCGAATTCGATCGAGCGTTGCCAGTACAGCAGTATTATCAGTTTCAGAAAACTTGACCAGGAGGTGGCGCTTGGCGCTGCTTAAGCCCAAACTGGCGTATTTCTCCCCACCGTCGATGATGACGTAACCGCCATCTGGGTTGGAATTGAAAAATTCATGCCTTCCCGTTGTACCGCGATCGCGCTGTGCTTTTCCGTCCACCAAGAGGGTGCTAAAAGTGGCAGGGTTGCCAGAAATTTTGGCAGGCCCTCCGATGAAATGATGGTTGTAAGCGAGTAAGCCAAGTTGGAAGGCTTCTGACTGATCCCAAGCATTCTGGTGGCGATCGCTATCTGCCATCACCGACACGAGGATATCGTTCTCATCTTGCCAGCGATCGCGGAAAAAGTAAGCGCCTCTTTTTTCATCCCCCACAGACGAGGGCAACAAACCTGTTGGATTAAAGGAAGGGGCGCTTTCTGGGTAATAGATTAGCGACCAGATCGTTGCGCCCCTCTGTTTGTCAAATTTCTCGGCTGGGGTGCCTGGGGCATCTATTCCCATGTGCCGATCGTAAAAGTAGCGGTAGAAAGGCAATAAGCGTGGGGGTACCGATCCCAGGAGGAGACTCGTCCAGCCTTCGTCACCGATGCCTGCACCGGATACGCCAGATTGAAGAAAGTAGCGATCGCCCGATTCATGCATCATAAATGCACCGGCGTACATGACCAATTTCCAGAAATGTCGTGCGGTAAAATCAGCGTCAAGCTCAGCATCGCCAACACTCCGGAGGGCATAAACCGCTGGAACTAAAAAAATCCCTGCATAACTGTCATAACCAATCCCTTCCTGACTTAAGCCCAACTGACCGTAAGCGTTGATTAGGTGAGTTTTCAGCCACCCTTTGAGCTGAGTGTATCGCTTGGCGCGGTTGCGTTCCTCGTACACAGCCAGCATCATCACCAGTTCCCCACCCCGACAGACTGCTACCCAGTTAGAAGCCATTGCTGGATTACTGAGGTTGGGGTGACGGAAATTCTCCCAAGCATCGAGGGCGAGATTAATTTTGTCTTTAATGTAATCTCGCTGCTGTGGAGTCCAACCGCGATACGCCCAATCATAGGCGATCGCAAAATTTTGTCCCACCGTCGCCCTAGATAGCCCATACTGCGCTTCCGGCAGGCGGTTATCCGGGTCTGGATCTCGGTGGATGAGGTAGAGGGCTTGGTAGGCAATCTGTGCATACTCCTTTTCATTTGTCAATAAGTACAACAGCGCTGCTTCCCGTGCCAGATAGGAACGGGCATAGTTCCAGTTGCCGTCATTCGGGTTGCCATCATAAATGCGCCAGTTGTTCTGGGTTACTCGCGCTTTCAGGGCATTGAATGCTTGCTGATGATGCGATCGCGGCACCCGAATTGCCGATCGGATTTGTTCGATCCGTCTTTGAGTTAGAAATAAACGCGGGTGTGCTTCGTCAGCTAGTACCTTGAAGGGCGCTAGAACTATCAGCAGACCGATTAAGATACGGCTTTTCAATTCTTGCGTCCTCTACGGTTTAAATTTTGTCTACAGCAATCCTCTTTGATTTGTAAGATATTTTTTTAACGAACCGCCAAGGACGCAGAGGACGCGAAGTAAGAGAGGGAGAGAAAGCAGAGGATTTCATCAATCACTTAAGATTGCTATTGAAATCAGGGTGAATCGCTTTTGGCATTTCAAGCCGGATGGAAATAATCGTAGATTTCCTGGGCTAACTTAGGGCCAACACCAGGAGCCTCAGTTAGCTGCTTTGGAGTTGCTTCGCGGATATAATCAATGGAACGAAAATGCGCCAAGAGTTGTTTCTGTCGCTGAAAGCCCAATCCTGGAATTTCATCTAAACGCGATCGCCTCAGTTTATCGCTGCGCTGCTGACGGTGGAAACCGACTGCAAATCGGTGCGCCTCATCCCGCAGTCGTCGCAACAATTGCACCCCTGGTTGTTCTGCATCTGTCTGTAACGGTGAAGACTCACCGGGTAAAAAAATCTCCTCTCTCTGCTTGGCAAGACTAACAACTCGCAAGTCTTCCATTAAATTCATCTCTTGCAAGACGGCGACAACCGATGAAAGCTGACCTTTCCCGCCGTCAATCATTACTAAATCGGGCCAATCGGGATTCCCAACTCGCTGCATTTGCGGATCTTCAGCATACTTGCGGAAACGCCGCTGGATAACTTCCGCAAGACTGGCGAAGTCGTCCGAGTGACCGGCAGTAACGGTGGGATTCTTAATTTTATAGTGGCGATAGTGCTGTTTTGCGGGTATAGCGTCAATGAAGACTACCTGAGACGCCACTGCATTCGCTCCCTGAATGTGGGAGATATCGTAGCCTTCAATCCGGTGGGGTAAGTCGGGTAGGTCAACGATGGCGGCTAAATCTTCCATTGCTTGGGTATTGCGATCGCCTAATCGTTGCATCCGCGCTAGTTCATACTGGGCGTTGCGCTCCACCATCTCAATCAATTCTGCCTTGGTTTGTCGCTGGGGAGCAAGTAGCGTTACTTTTCGCCCTTTTCGCTCCGTTAAAAATTCTGTGAGCATTTCCCCTTCTGGCAACTCGTGCTGCACCAGAATTTCTATCGGGATTTCTACGGACTCTGCATTTGCGTAATGTTCCTCTAACACCCGCTGCAAGATGGCTCCCGGTGTACCTGATTGCGCTTCTGCCACAAAGCCTAAACGACCAACCAGTTTTCCCGCACGCATCTGGAACAATTGAATGCAGGCGTGTTGGGCGTCAGCTGCCAGAGCGATCGCATCCCGCGAAACGGTATCATCTGGCAAAGACACTTTTTGATCTGCACTCAAAGACCTTAACCCGGCAATTTGGTCTCGCATCCGCGCTGCTACCTCAAAGTTTAGCTCTTCGGCTGCCTTTTCCATATTCGCCGTTAAAATATCAATCAGTTCTCCGGCTCGTCCTTGGAAAACCATCGCGATTTTTTGGATTGTTTTGCGATATTCTTCTGGTGAAATCAACTTTTGACAGACGCCTGGACACCGCCCTAAATCGTAGTTCAGGCAAGGACGATCTTTAAATAAAGGTTGCGGACGCTGGCGGATTGGGAAGAGCCGTTTTGCGATTCGTAACGTGGTTCGCAACAAACCTGCATCCACAAAAGGGCCATAATACTTATCTTTTTCTTTTCCCAGACGCCTGTTCCGAGTAATGAAAATGCGAGGATATTCTTCCGACCACGTAACCAGAACGTAAGGATACTTCTTATCATCTTTGAGCAGCACGTTGAAGTAGGGTTGATGCTGCTTAACTAGATTGGCTTCTAGCGCGAGTGCTTCGGCTTCGGTGTCGGTAACGATGAATTCAATCTCTGCGATTTGCCGCACCATCATCATAATGCGATCGCTCAATTTTTGGGAGTCGCGGAAATAAGAGCGAACTCGCGATCGCAATTTTTTCGACTTGCCAATGTAGAGGATGCGATCGCTAACATCCTTCATAAAATAGACCCCTGGTTCTGGCGGAATCTCTTTCAGACGGCTTTCCAGGCGTTCTGGCTCTTTGAGGAGCGGCAGGATTTTTGTAGATGCGATCGCTCCTTCAGCCGATAGATAACCAGCTTGAGTTGTGGCGGGAAATAATTCGTTCCCATTTCTTAGGGTTTGCGGATCTGTCATCCTAATACACTCCTAGACAGCAGCAATTGTTAATTTTTAAGTCGCGCCCTTGAACAAACAGTAACGGATTTTTTAGCTGGTAAAATTTCGTAGCTACCATTTTTATTTAATTCTAAATATCAGTGCAAATTCGTAATTAACGTTTTTTACTAACTTCACAACTCAGTAAAAATTCGCATTATTTTTAATTTTTAAACATGAGATATCTTTCCGGAAATCAGTTAAGCTTTCTTGAAGTCATTACCAGGTTAGATAAAGTTATAACGAATAATGCTAATCTTTCAGCTTTTAAGTTGAAATTGGTTTTAAAATGCTGCTACAACATTTTTTGCTAACTACCTCCCTCTGGTTAAAATTATGAAATTGGAAGAGTTTGAGAATCAATATCGGAACGCTATGGATGACACGCTCAACCAACTCCAGACAGTGATCTTGTTATTGGCACAAGTAGAAGCTCAGGTTAGGGGAATAAGTTCTTCTGTGCAAAATCTAAGCCTCACCGTGGAAAAATACATTAACGAAAATAAAAGTGAATAACGATTGATTTAATTGCCAGAAATTCACGAAGTCGTTAATGAATTTCTTCTGCAATAGCTTGTCTCAAAGAAACTAGATTCACAGGTTTAACAAAGAACCGACGTGCCCCCAAACTAAGGGCACGCTCTTCATCTGCTTGAAAAGCATAGGCGGAAACGACAAACACGGGGATGTGGAGCCAGTCTGGCCTTTCTTGGATTTGCTGGAGTAGCGTATAGCCATCAATGTCTGGTAATTTTAAGTCTAGCAAAACTAAGTGCGGCTGAAACTCAGCCATCGTCTGAAAAAAATCAGCCCCCCCGGCTAGGGAGAAAACTTGGTATCCCAGATAACCAAGATAGTCATTTAGCAGCTGTCGATTCGTTTGGTTATCCTCAACGAGCAAAATTCGCTTAGGAGATGCTTCAGCACTGAAGTCGGAATTCGGGTTGAATTGTGAGCGTTTAGCCTCACCGCTCCCGTTAAATCGACCTGGGAAGATAGTTAAAAGTGATATAAGCATTAACCGAATCCATTGCACTCAGTGTAGCTATAACTTTATTAATAAGTTATCTGGTTAACAATAGATCAAAGTTGAATGACACTTAACTTTTGCCCTGAACTAAAGTACCCTTTAGCAATGCTCTTCGGGAACGGGCTAAGAGCTAAAGTCAGTTTTAACTGACCCAAAGACTGGGAGAGCAAAAGTTCGCAACCTGTTTTAACAGGTTGCGAGCTTTAAGGTGAGAGATTTATCGCAAGGCTCTTATATCAGTGCCATTCGAGTGAAGTTCAGGTTTAGGCGAACTTAAAAATCGACGTGCTGGGGTATTAGCAGGATACTTATCCTTTCAGTATGGCTTAGTGTATCTCTGGCTAAAGGAATTTCTAGTGTCTGAAAGAGTTTCAGCAGCGTTGCAATGTATGGCACTCCCAGCAAAGTCGGAATGAATTCAGATAGGCGAGTACTCTGGCAAGACAATTATGATGATTTGTTCCAGAGGTCATTAATGGCGTCTCTAGGGTCAACAAACTCTTTAGATTAAGCGGGGCATAGTACAAGACGAGTGACTCCTGAAAAGCATCTTTTCATCCCTCAGTTGTTCAAACTAGACTCCTCAACAAGTTAGCTGTTTCGTTCCCACAATGCTCCAGAAGCTCCAAGAGCAAGGATTCTAGGGACACTGCCTTCGGGTGCATCTCGTTTTTAAAAACATTATTTATCATTGAGCACCCTACTCTAATCCCCGTGAATCAGAATTCTTCCTTGTCTTGGCTCCGAAAAGCGGGGAGATTAAAGAGGGTACGGGGAGCGTGAATCTTGCCTTGCTCCGTGAACGGGGGATTGAGGGGGTTCTTCCATCACAGAAGTATCTGTTTGAAGCAATTGGTGAAACGGTATCACCTGGAAAAATGCCTAAAAGAAGCGAAGGAAAAATAGAATTTCTTTCTCACTGTTTACGGTAAGGGATGAGGTGGCATTCCGGATTGCAACAACGCTTAAATTGCAACAAAAAAAGGGAGCAGATAGCTCCCTACTTTTTTAGGCTAAGACTGTGGAAGGTGCAAAATTTATGCTGCTTTTTGCAACTTGCGCTTAGCAGCAAAGAAACCACCCAAACCAATTAAACCTAACAATGCGGAAGGTTCGGGTACGTCAAGGGGTGTTGCCGTCTGGGAAACCTTGAAATTCACAGAGGCCTGAACAGGTATAAATCCCAGAACAGTACCCGCTCCAGAACCTTCACCAGAAATATTACACGTACCGCTCAGACACACTTTAATCTTATCGAAATCATAGTCTTTGACAGTCAAGATATTGGTAATCTTGTTGTAGGAGAAATTAAACGTAGAAAGAATATCGGTTGGACTATAACTTAAACCCTTGAAGATGGAGCCAAAACCGCTAAAAGAATTGATAGAAACAGAATTACTGAGGTAATTACCAAAATAATCTCCTAAATAACTGAAAGGATGATCGATGGTTAATTCTGAATCTCCTTCATCTTTCAGCCTACCGCTGAGATTATCGATAATGTAGCTCTTGTCTACATCCACGGTGAAAGGTATTTCTGCGCCAAGCAAGAGCTTAAAAGTGCCAATGACATCCCCAACGTAATCGACTTTTGTCAATTGGGCTGCCTCGACAGGAGCCATACCAATTGTGCCCAAAGTGACAACTGCTGCTCCCGCAGTAGCGATTGATAACTTTACATTTCCTAACATCTTGGTGTCTCCATCAGTTCTCTGATTGTGCTTTCGTACAGCCACCGCAACCGGACTATCAGGCGTGTTATCGGTTTTGCGCTTCAGGTGGTACTGGACTTCTTGGCACCCTCAGTATGTCTGTCTATTTTTTACTAGAACTGTCATAATTTAGTGGTATTTACGGGGAAGTTGGTGAAGTTACCGTAAATTTACTGTGATGTTTGTATAAAAAAAATCGGCCCGCCTCTTTCTTGTCACCCCGTCAAGCTCTATCACCATGATACGAAAGCACTTTAATTTCTAGGGTGGGTATTACCTACCGGAAACCAGAAAAAAACCCGATTTCTTCAAAAAACCGGGTTTTTAATCAAATAGATAATTTATTAAGCAGTTTTGTTGGCTTTGCGCTTGCTAGCAGCAACCATTCCACCCACAGCCATCAAACCAAGCATGGTAGAGGGTTCTGGCACAGATGCGGGAGGAATTACGCCTTTAAGTGAAACTTCGTAGTTACCACTGTGAGATGAACCATCTGCACCTTTTCCAGCGCTGTTAGTCAAACCACTGTTGGTAGCCGAAAAGCTGTAAAGGTACTGACTTTGACCATCGATGGTAGCTTTTACTACTTCGCTAGCTTGGAATCCATTTTTTACCTGAGATGCAAAGAAGGCGAATTCTGGTTTAGCTTGATAGTATGCTTTCAAATCATAGTGACCAGCAAGTCCGATATTGATGTCGGTGCCACTAGCGGTAACGTAGGAAATGTTCGGGTCACTGCTGCGCTGAAAACCACGAATATTATAGAAAGCTTGAAAAGCCAAAGCTCCGAGACCATTTCCAACGTAGTTTGCTTTACCAGCATTGGTTAAGAAGGCATTAAACCATGTATTTGCAAAGTTGTTTTGCCCGTAACTGGTGTTTAAACCTGCACCAAACCAGTCAGTTGCTGTTAGGCTGCTGAGGGTGAGGTTTTTGCCTGCAACTGTCCCTGTAACGCTAGTTACAGCGTTAGATGCCATAAACTGTGCATTAGTCTTAGTTTCGCTGCTGGCAAATAATTCAATGTTGCCACCTGGTGCGCTGCTGTTACCACCTAGAATGCTATCTAAGTTAGCGTTGGGGTTGATGTAGGTACTGCTACCTTGAACATCGTAGAGCAGGTAGTCAGAACCCGATATGCTGAAGGCGGATGCTGGGGCCGTAGCGATCGCACTGAAGCTTGCGGCCAACACTGAAGCGCTGAGCAAAATTTTCTTGATAGTACCTGTCATTTTGTGTGTCTCCACAAGTTTTCTGTCTAGATGAGTTTTGCTGGATAACGCGCACAGTATCTAGGGCGCGGTCAGTTTTAGATCGGGGTTAACAGTTCTAAATAAGTAGGGACAACAATCAGTCGCCCGTCTTCTTAGCCTTGTCTTTGTTATTTGCTTGTCTCCATTTAATATAGTCAAATAACCAGTCTCACTCGGTAAACTTTTGATGATTTCTAGTAAAGTTTGAGTAAAGATTGAAGGCAAAAAACAATTTTATGTTCCCGTATACTGACCGTAAAAATACACAGTAATAGTAGACATAAACCTAAGACTAGGAAGACTATCCAAAATATAAATTCTGTCAAGAGTAGTTTCCATGAGAGTCTTAAGCTATTTCAGCATTTAACTTGCTTTAGGGGCATTGCCAGTCTTGAGTTGTTACAGAGGCGATCGGATCTCGCATCTATACGTTAGTTGCCACCGCTTTCTCATAGGGCTGAATGCTGACGACAAAGCATCTATTTGAATCTAGGCTGCAATAACTGCTTAAAAACTTACTGCTTTTAGCTGGATTTTGTACTTCCAGTTGTTTCTCATTTCAAGAAACTGACGGAGATTTCAATGAACTAACCGTAAATTTACGGTTATGTCGTTCGCAAAAAAATTGCTTCGCTCTCTTTTAGAGGCGAAGCTAATCAGCTGTTGTGCTTTTAATTTGACTAGGCGCAAGTCTTGTACTTGCAGATGTTTTAGGTAGCGATCGCTGTCATTTTCACTTAGACATTACCGGGGACATCTTTTCAACCGCCATTTCTAATACTTCTGGATCGTGTACCAGCGCAAATCGTACATATCCTTCTCCAGATTTACCAAAACCGGCACCGGGCGAGGCAGCAACGCCAGTGGTTTCTACCAAATGGGTACAAAAGTTGATGGAGTCCTGTGCCCACGGTTCTGGTAATTTAGCCCAAACATACATGGTGGCAGATGGGGTAGGAACCTCCCAGCCAATTCTGTGAAGCGCTTTGACAAAGGCATCCCGGCGTTGGCGGAAGGTTTCAACTGCCGCCTTAACACCCTCTTGAGAGCCACTTAGGGCAGCGATCGCTCCATTCAAAATTCCTTGGTATTGGTTGAAATCAACTGCTGCTTTTACCTGACGCAAGGCACGGATCAGACTCGCATTCCCAATCGCGTAGCCGATGCGAAAGCCGCCCATGTTGTAAGACTTAGATAAAGTAAAAAACTCAATCGAGACGCTTTTTTCGGGGTCGGCTTGTAAGATTGAGGGAACGGCTACGTCTTCAAACACCAGATCGGCGTAGGGAAAATCGTGAACCAGCACTAGATTATGACGCTGGCAAAAATCAACCGCTGTCCGGAAAAAAGATAAGGGCGCGATCGCGGTTGTGGGGTTGTGAGGATAGCTCAGTACCATCATCCGTGACTGAGCCAAAACCGGCAAGGGAATCTCCTCAAACACTGGCAAAAACCCATTTTCCGCCCGTAGTGGCATTGGGTAAATTTGACCACCAGCTAGGTAAACTCCCCCAGCATGAGATGGATAACCAGGGTCAAGCAGTAAGGCAAAATCCCCTGGATTCAGCACTGCTAAAGGTAAATGAGCGGTGCCTTCCTGGGAACCAATCAGGGTTAGCACCTCGGTTTCCGGGTCAACCGGAATCCCGTATTTCTGGGTGTACCAGCGAGCGGCAGCTTGACGAAAAGCTTGAGTGCCGTGAAACAGCAAATAGCCGTGGGTTTTGGGGTCAGATAAAGATTGGGCGATCGCGTCGATAACCCGATCTGACGCCGGTAAATCCGAGGAACCCAGCGATAGATCGATGATATTTTGTCCCGCCGTCCTGGCTTTTGCCTTAGCCCGATCCATATCGGCAAACACATTGGTTTGCAGGGGTTGTAAACGCTTGGCGAACTGCATATTTAGTCTTTAGTCCTTAGTCTTTAGTCCTTAGTCCTTAGTCTGTTGTCCGGTGTTTTTTGTCTCTCACCGAGCGATAACCAATGACTAATGACTACTGACTGTTTACAGGTGAGTTTCCAGGATACTCATTAATTTCTGCTTCCCAATCGCTCCCTCATAAGATTCAATCACCTCACTGTCCTTAAACAGCCTGAGAGCTGGAAGACCTTCTACTTTGTACTTTGCCACAGATTCGGGATTGGGGTCGCTTTCCATTTTCACGACCTTGAGGCGATCGCCATAAGTTTCCGCAGCGGCTTGTACGACTGGCGATACGAGGCGGCAAGGGCCGCACCAAGACGCCCAGAAATACACTAATACTGGCTGAGTGGCTTTCAGGACTTCTGTTTCAAAATCTGCATCATTAATTGAGATTGTGCTGCTCATGTCACCCCCGATTGACATTTATATTATTGCTTTACCTACTCAACACAGTATTCAAAACCGTTGCCAGTGGGCAGGAAAGCAATCAAGGTTTACGCCTTACTGATTGTAATACAGTACCTCAGACGGTTCGTTGGGAATGTGGTTTATTCAGGGAATTTGAGATGAGATTTAATCGGCACAAAAGCTTTATTCAGAGCTGCAATCCGGACAATTGTATGCGTATTTTCTTATTTCAAGTAGTTTGAAGTTTATTTTTAAGCGAAATTATGTCTAATTACTAACAACTTATTCAAGCGTTTGTCAAAATTAAATAACCGACCTAGGCACGCTCGAAGGCTTACCAATAAGCTTTAGCTTACTTTAACTTTCAACCGGAAATTTATTTTCAGGCTACGAGCGTCAGTGCCATTCTACGTCAGTGAATTAGAGCAAGATAGACCCTCTTGCATCCCATCGCCAACGAGTATCAGATGGATGCAGAGCGGTCTATCACAGCTTTGATTCGTAGATAAGTTATCGAAAAGTGCAGGAGCCTACAGGTTATCCAATTGCTTTTTCAGGTCTTCTAATTCGTTGTCAACTGCCGAATTAGATTTAGAGGAAGTGGTTGGGTTAGCTGCCGGTAGTTGCGCTTGGGTGGTGGAAGAACCAGTCAACTGCGCTTTCATTGCTGCCAATTCGTCATCAACGTCGCTGCCGGATTCTAATCGGGCAAATTGGTTTTCTAAATCATTGCCAGTTAGCTCGGCTGCCGCTGTAGAACGAGCTTCCAATTCCAAAACTTTTTCCTCCATCCGCTCAAAAGCTGCCATCGAGTTGTTGGTATTCAGCCGTCCTACTGCGCCTTGCAACTGCTCCTGAGCCTTGGCAGCTTGTGCCCGTGCCTTGAGCATATCTTTCTTGGTCTTGGCTTCGGAAATTTTACTTTCCACGGCAATCAAGTTGCGCTTGAGGGTGTCCACCTGAGTGGTTTGCTGATCCAAGCTAGCTTTTAGGGTAGCGGCAGTTTCGGCATTTGTCTTCTTGCGTATCAGCGCTTCTTTAGCGAGATTCTCATCGCCTTTTTGCAAAGCCAACTGGGCGCGTTGTTGCCAGTTGTTCGCTTCAGTTTGGGCTTGGTTGTATTGTTGCTGAGTCCGTTTTTGGCTGGCAATGGATCTGGCAACTGCTTGACGCAACTGCACCAGGTCTTCCTGCATATCGATGATGGACTGCTCCAGAATTTTTTCTGGGTCTTCAGCCTTGCTGACCACATCGTTAAGATTGGCTCGGACGACTCGGCTAATGCGATCGAATAATCCCATGACGCTGTTTATCCTCTTGGCGTTGTACTAATGTAGGTATTTCCAAGGCTCTGAGAGTAGCCTTGAGCAAGTTCAATTTAGGAGGTCAGGTTTTCCATCGGTGCAGTAGTCGGCAATTGTGCCAAACACCATTTCTAGTCTAGGGCGCTAGGCAAGAGTGACTTGGGCAACCTTCAGGAATCTTTAAAGACCCAACGCTTTTCTTCCTAGTCTAGAAACTTCTAGTCCAAAGCGGTAGTTTCCAGATCAAGAACTTTCCAGTTGGGAGCGAATTTTTTGTAATTCTGCATCTTGGCTAGGGTCAAGTGCCTGCTGACTAGACGGCAGTTGCGGTGCTTCCGTGCCTTGGCTGAGCTGAGCTTTCATGGTAGCTAATTCGGTATCAATATCCCCGGCATCTTCCAGGGAGAGAAATTTCTTTTGCAGGTCATCGCTTCCCAGTTCAGCGATCGCTTCTGACTGCGCTTCTAGTTGCAAGACTTTCTCTTCCATGCGCTCGAAGGCGGTCAGGGAACTGGCAGTGTTAACACCACCTAACATCTCGTTAATTTTCGCAGATGCTTGAGCCGAACGAGCGCGAACGATGTACATATCTTTTTTCGTCTTGGCTTCCGAGATTTTGCTCTCTAGCGATCGCATATCTTGCTTGAGCCTACCGACGACTTGATTTTGTTGCTCGATCTGCGCTTGCATTGCCTCTGCGGTTTCCTGATAGGATTTGCGCTTGGTGAGGGCTTGGCGGGCTAAGTTTTCATCACCTTTTTGCAGTGCCAGTTGGGCGCGGTTGTACCATTCTTGGGAGGTAGACTGCGCTTGGTTGCATTGTCGCTCAGTACGTTTTTGGGTAGCGATCGCTTGAGCCACCGCCTGCCGCAGTTGAATCAAATTCTCCTGCATTTCCATGACCGTTTCTTCCAGGATTTTTTCTGGATCTTCCGCTTGTCCAATCAGACTGTTGATGTTGGCTCGAATTACTCGCAAGATGCGGTCGATCAATCCCATGTCAGTTCTCCATTCACAACGCACGGGTTCAGTGGAGCGCGGTCACTCGATCGCGAACACGGCAGCGAACCCCCAAAAGCAGTCGCCCTCTTAGGGCATCGCAGTCCCAGTAGTAACGTTAACAGAATGCTAGGTTACTTTCCAACTCAACCACCTCCAGCTTAAGGCTGATCGACCGCCGCAGAAATCCCCTGTGTCTGAAGCTCTTTTACCAATGTTTGAGCCTGAGATTCTTTCTTGAACGCACCGAGATAAATTTGGGTGCCTTCTGGTGATAAATAGGCATCGGGAACAACCTTTCGCGCCTGTTGCAAGGAGCTTTCGCCATTGTATTTTACAAACACATAATAGAAGCCCTCTGGATTCGGCGCAGGAGTTGCCGCAGTCGGGGAGGGTTTCACACTCGGTTGTATACTCGGTTGTCCAGAGGCGCGGCGTTGTGGCAATCCTGGGAGAGGGCTAGCGGGTGTAAGGGGCACTGTTGCGGCTGGCGGCAGCCCTGGAAGCGGCACCGAGCCAGATTGCCCAGATGAGGAGTTTGCGAGGGCAGGTGAACTGGGTAGCGGGGAAATTGTTGGCACCGCTACTTGAGTTTTGGGTAAGCCTGCCACATTGGATCTTGAAGCTGGACTGGAAGATGGCAAAGTGCTTAAGGTATCCAAATTTACGTCCACAAACTCGTCAGTCGCCAGGTTTGGGCCACTTGGCGCAGCTCCAGATGCTGGGGCATTGGTGGTTGGACTTGTTGCCGTTGGACTTGTTGCCGTTGAAGTTGTTGCCGTTGGATTTTGAGCAACGGTGGGCGTGCCTGACTCCTGGAAGCGATCTAAACCTAGAAAACTGAGGCTGCCTGGATTCGTCACTAAATAGCCCAAGGTGGCAGTTGAAAATAGCAACAACAACAAGGAACCAACTCCTAGGGGAGTCAGCAGGCTATCCAGAAAACTGCGTTCTGAGCGACGAGGCGCTGACGCCTCTTCTTCCACCAAACTTCGCAGAAGTTGTTCGGAAGATTCCAGATAGTCATTGGGAGGGACGTGCGTTGAAGTTGGATTGACAAACCCCGGTGGAGCTGCTGCTGGTTCTGGATGCCAAGCTGGTTCCTGGGGTGGCGTGGCGAAGGTCGCTAGTTCCGCTCCAGGAGCCGATAAGTCAAAAGATGGCGCGGGTGCGGGCGGTGTATACCCTGTTTCATTCTGGATCGTTGTCTCAACTCCCTTGCCTTCCAGATTTGCTGCCTGTGGTGGGCTGGCGGGTGGCGGAGGCGGTGGCGGTGGGGCGGCGGGCGGCTTTGCTGGGGTGGGTGATTGATTCCTGCCTCCCGTAGCACTCACGGAAATTAAGTCGATAGGTTTGTTGCGAACCCGATCGTGATTCATGCGGGGGGCAGGCGACGCCCCACGTCCCCCTCGTTCGCGTCGGTATCGAGATAATTCTTCTTCTAACTGCACGTCGAGACTGCCCAGAGCTGCCTGCAAGGCTGGATTGATGGACTGGGCGGGGGAGGGGCGAGTAGAAGACTCAACCGAATGACCTTGACTCATAGCTTTAGCTACTGACGAATCTTGGAGAGCTGACGGATCTCTTTATTACACGTTGTTTTCTGCTTGAAGGCAACCGTAACCCGAATCTGCTGTCTTGGTTTTGAGTACGATCGAGCAAGAGGATCGATCGTTCTGCCATTTAGCTGGGGATTTGTTGGATGTCTTTTAAATCTCTTCATCATATCTTAGGGGCTATCGAAAATCAGGCGGCGTGGCAGGCTAGCCAAGAATTTCAGCGGTTACTCAAGTGTTGGCCTTCGGTGGTGGGAGTGGCGGTGCAGGCTCAAACGCGACCGATTTCCATATCGAGGGGCGTTTTGTCGGTTGCTACATCCAGTGCTGCTTGGGCACAAACGCTGACTTTTGAGCGTCAGCGAATCCTGCAAAAGTTGAATGCCCATCTAGGTAGCAATTTGGTTGATATTCGCTTTTCGACGGCTCAGTGGCAGAAGAAGCCTGGTTCTAATCGTTCCTGGTATGCACAGGAACAATCGGTGGCATGGAAAGAGCATCCCAGTCGAGTTGTTGAGGGGACATCTTCACCGTCGTTGAACCAGAAGGCACAACTGAAAGAACCCCACCAAGCTTTTCAACATTGGGCGGAGGGTGTGCGGGAGCGATCGCAACATTCACCGCTTTGTCCCCAGTGCCAGTGTCCCACCCCTCCAGGAGAACTCCAGCGCTGGGCTGTGTGTGCCCTGTGTGCTGTCAGGCAATGGAAAGGCTAGCTTTCAGTAGATTCGGTGCCATTAAGCCGAAACAGGGATTGCTACTAGGTTGCGGGCAACGCTTACTTTCTCTGGCGGCACCCCTCAAACCCCACAAATCATCTGCATCACTTGAATTTATTTAGGTCTATCTGCTTAGTTCCTAATTCAAACCGGAATGTGAAGTTGCTTTGTATCCTATGTTACAGATGCTAGTTTCCTCTCCGTTACATCTTGTAACTTGGACGCCTGCGTAGCCTTCTGTACAAAAGTCTTCTCAGGCGAAGCTTGTATGCCACTAATGCCCTGAATTTATGGCATCAATACTATTTCCCGATTGCTTCGCCCGTATGCTGACATCCTTACTTCCTAAGTAGTTACAGGGAATGTAATGATTTTAATTGCTTACTAAGGCTGACTCAAAGAATTTTAGAGGCAAAAATCTCAATTTAGTCGAGCAATGCAAAGTTTGTCATTTAAATCAAGAGATAAACGACTGAATAAATGAGCTAAATTTAGTCTTTTCTGAAACGGATACGCCTAAGGTTTGTCTTGATCCCCATAGGGTTTTGTTAAAAAATGGTATTGTTCATGAGATTACTTACTATAGATAGATGTGTCCGTTTTTAATGTTTCATGTGTCTGTCTATTACACAAAGCTAAAGAAAATCTAAATCAGTATTTGTACTTGGGGATCGCTAGAACATAGACGGGGAATATAGATTACAACATTCCAAACTCTACAACCGTTAATAGAGAATTTTAATATAAAGCATAGATAAAAATTCTCCTAAAGAGGACTCCCATGAAGACCTTAAATACTGTAACTTCTGCCTGCCGGTATTGTCAGTATTACAAGCCCGAAGGGCGTCGTGGGGGTCTTTGTCAGCAACTCGGCGTGCCCGTTCGAGGCGGCTGGGGAGCCTGTTCTTTAGCACTTCCGGCATTTGCGCCGTCTTGGGAACGTCTCGAAGTAATGATGCGCTGGCAGGATGAAACCCTGAAAACACCGGAGGCGCTCTCAATCAAATGTTCGCTGAACTCTTCTCAAGAATCTACCTCGCTTAACGAGAATGTCTCTACTGCCCAACAGTCAGTAGAAGAAGAGGCGCTGCTCGTATGAATAAAATAAAGAATAGTAAGCTCACCTTGCAGTTTGTCAAGGCAACTTGCTTCAACTCTTAAAAAAATAAAGATTTGCTTTAGAATCGCACCTTATTCAAGTCAAGGTGCGATTTTTGATTTAAGAGCCTTGTAGGATACTTTTTTACAAAAGATGACTCTTTAAACCCGTTTTTTTTTCAGAAAACGGGTTTTTCCATTTGCGAACGACTAAGGCAGCCAAGGATATTGACGGAAATCGGGTGGACGTTTTTCCAAAAATGCCTGCTTGCCTTCGGCTCCTTCCTCAGTCATGTAATAAAGCAAGGTGGCATTACCGGCAAGTTCTTGCAAACCAGCTTGTCCATCGCAATCGGCGTTGAAAGCAGCTTTTAGACACCGGATGGCAATCGGGCTTTTTTCTAAAATTTCATTAGCCCACTGGATGCCTTCTTGTTCCAGCTGTTCTACAGGCACGACGCAATTCACTAAGCCCATTTCTAGTGCTTGCTGTGCGCTGTACTGGCGGCAGAGAAACCAAATTTCTCGCGCCTTTTTTTGCCCAACAATTCGGGCAAGATAGCTGGCACCAAATCCACCATCGAAGCTGCCGACTTTAGGGCCAGTTTGCCCAAAAACAGCATTATCTGCGGCGATGGTGAGGTCGCAAATCAGGTGCAGGACGTGTCCGCCACCGATGGCATAACCTGCCACAAGCGCAATGACGACTTTGGGCATGGAACGAATTAGGCGTTGCAAGTCTAGGACATTTAGGCGGGGGATGCCTTCATCGTCTACATACCCAGCTTGTCCCCGCACACTTTGATCGCCACCAGAACAGAAGGCGTATTTGCCATCGGTGTGAGGACCAGCGCCAGTAAATAATACGACGCCAATGCTAGTATCTTCGCGAGCATCGCAGAAGGCGTTGTAAAGTTCAAAGACGGTTTTGGGGCGGAAAGCGTTGCGTTTGTGCGGGCGATTAATCGTGATTTTGGCGATACCGTCGCCTTTGTGATAGAGGATGTCTTCGTAGGTTTTGGCGGTTTGCCAGTTGATTTGCATAGAGAGTTGTGAAGTATTTCGAGTTGTGCAGTATTTCGGCTTGAGAATTTTAACCCAGTGTTTGAAATTACGGTGACTAGGTAGAACCTCAAGAGAGAGGAGGCTTGAGCGATCGCTGTGTCATCATGACGACAGGGCTAAGAAAAGGCATTTTATGGGACAGACTGAGAAGAATTCCGAAGTCGAATCTGAGAATTTTAATGCTTTATCGTCAGATAACGCTTTAACCAATCCGAAAGCAGATCGATTAGGATATGCAACCTTTGCAAGATATCTAGCAGACAGTATTTGCAAAATGAGCTTTCCGGAAGGCTTCGTGATTGCAGTCTACGGTTCCTGGGGTTCTGGCAAATCGACGCTGTTGAATTTTTTAGTTCACTATCTAAAGGAAAAACCAGAGAACGAGCAACCAATTATCGTACCCTTTAATCCCTGGTTGTTTTCCGGGCACGAAGATATCACAAGGCGCTTCATTGACCAATTACAGGCTGTTTTGAGTGAATTCAAATCTGTACCGAAAGGCTTAAAAGATCGACTAGCCGATTTCGGTAAACTGTTTTCTGAAATTCCTATTCCTTACGCTCCCGCGGGTAAGGTAGTAGAAAAAATATTTGACGATAAGCAAAAGGATACTTCCGACTTAAAAGAAGAAGTCGAAAACACACTGCTAAAGCAGCATCCGCGAATCGTGGTAACAATTGACGATATTGACAGGCTTGCCACTGACGAAATTAGACAGTTGTTTCGCGTTGTCAAAGCCATTCCAAATTTTACAAATGTTGTCTATGTCCTAGTCTGCGATAAAGAAATTGCCCTCAAAGCACTTGCAGACACGCAGGGGACAACTGGAGAAGCCTATCTTGATAAACTTGTTCAAGTTCCTTTTGAGTTACCAATTCCAAATAAAAATCTACTCCGCAGGCTACTTTTTGAAAAACTGAATTTCGTACTTGCTGACACCCCTACACAGCTATTAGATAGAAATTATTGGGGAAATATTTACTATCAAGGGATTGACCACTTTATTACCAACACTCGCGATATCACTCGTTTGATAAACACCTTAAGCATGACGTACCCGGCAGTTCAAGGTGAAGTAAACTCAGTGGATTTCATCGCTGTTGAGTCGCTGCGAGTCTTTTGCCCAACGATATATGACATCATTCGCAAAAATCCTAAAGCTTTTGCAGGAGACACGGATACCAAAGGTTTTGTAAGTGCTACAGCAGACGAACTAAAATCTCTTTACAATTCTTGGATTGCTCAGCTTCAAGATGAGGATAAAGAGCCAGTTAAACGGTTGCTATTGATCCTCTTTCCTAAGTTATCAGCGATTTGGGGTAATAATACCCAATACGTTGCACAACAAGAGTTAACATGGCGCAGACAACTGCGCGTATGCAGCTTAGAAGTATTTCCAGTCTACTTCCGTCTGGCGTTACCAGAAGGTGAATTATCGAATACCGAGATGAAAGCCATCCTGGCTTTGGCAGGCGATGCGAAGGCATTTGGAGAAACTCTTGTAGAACTCGCTAATCAAAAACGTCCTGAGGGTACGACCCAAGTTCGGATATTTTTGGAACAACTTGAGGATTACACTGAAAAAGAAATTCCTTTAAATAGCATTCCTTCAATTGTGCAAGCTTTATTGGATGTGGGCGATCGCCTTTTGCGTCCTGAAGACGAACCGTGCGGAATGTTTGATTTTGGAAATGATATCAGAATCGAGCGCATCATCTCACATCTGTTGCGTCGTCTTGAGGAACCAGCACGGTTTGAGGTGTTGAAACAGGCGATGTCAGATGGTAAGGCAATTTTAACAATTGTGGACAAAGTAGTCGTCCTAGGTCAACAACACGGTAAGTTTGGAGCTAGTGAATCAAATCTAGAAGAAGAAAGACTTATCAGCGCACAGCACCTTGATGAACTTGAAGAAATTGCCTTAAATAAGGTGCAAGATGCCGTGCAGCAAAACGCCCTATTACAAACGCCAGGTTTAGCACATATCCTGTATTATTGGCGGGAGCAAACAAGCAAGGATGAAGTCAAACAGTGGGTTAAAGAGGCGATTAAAAACGACGAAGGGCTAGTTGATTTCTTTGAGAAGTTTTTTGAAAAAGCATTTAGAAAATCTGAGTCTAATATGGGTCAAACCACCGGCTACGGGCTTGAGCCGAATTTACTTGAACCCTACGTTGACGTATCTTTAGCGATTAACCGGCTTAGGAGCCTTCTTGAAAAGGATTGTTTAACAGAAGAACAGAAAAATGCGATCGCGCAATTTATTGAAGAATAGGACAGGAGTCAGCAGGAGAAAGATTCTGACGATCCATTAGCATGAAAGGCTGAATGATTCACCAGAGTTAACGTTCACAGGATATCTGCTGCAAATTTTCCTAAATTCTCTTTCCGCCATTTGGCATCTACCTTGCGATTGGTTGGCAACTCTAAAACCTGGAGTCCCTGCGATGGCAATGGGTTTAATCGTTGCTTCAGGTGTTCCCAGGATGTAATCACTTCATGCTCTACATTGTAAGTAGCACAAAGCTGAGCAAAATTTATATCCTGTGGTGTGGCAAAAAATTCTTCAAAGGGTGGGTTAAATTTGGAAATCGGCAACATTTCAAAGATGCCGCCGCCATTGTTGTTAATTAAAATTATGGTCAAATGCCCTATAAATTTACTTCTCAGTAAAAAGCCGTTAGTATCGTGCAATAAAGCTAAGTCACCTGTCAGCATCACAGTGCTTTGATTGCGATGTGCAATGCCTAAAGTAGTCGATAAGGTGCCATCAATGCCATTCGCGCCTCGATTAAAAAAGGGCTGAATCCCGGAATTGTTGGGTGCCCAGAAAAACTCTACATCTCGCACCGGCATACTATTAGAAATAAACAGAGGAGTGCCCGGTGGTAGCGTCTTGGAAAGTAACCAAGCGGCTTTTCCTTCAAAAAGTGTGTCCATTGTTGCCATCGTTTGGTCGATGGCTTTCCTGACCTTTGATTCGGCTTCACACCAACTGCTGAGATAAGACGCGATCGCTTGCGTCTCTACAAGTTCATTTGGGTAGGTTTGAAATAGGTGTTCTATGGAGATTCGCAGGTGGGTTGTATTGCCGTGCAAGGGATCTAAATTGTGGTGGCTGGGGTCAATTACCCATCGGCGCGGTTGAGTTTTATCTAGCCAGTTTCGCAGTTCTTTACTGGTAGGTAATTCACCGATTTGAATTACCATTTCTGGTGTCAGTTTTTGCGCTAACTGCTGATTACGCAGGATTAAGTCATAGGTAGAAATTAGATAAGGGTTCAGTTGACTATAGTTCCTTAATGGAGATAGCGCCTCAGCCAATACAGGCCATTTTAAAGATTTGGAGAGGTGCGCGATCGCGATCGCATACTCTTCCGGTATTTTCGGTTGTGCAGTCCCAGCGATAATAATTCCTCTGTCACATTGCCGCCACTCCTGTATGGGGTTGAAAGTAGTAGGTTGCAGGTTGAAAGTTGCTCCTAATGGCTGACAATTTGCAAAGAAATCTTCATCTAGTAGAGACGCACCATTTTGCATCTCTACAGCACCGTCGGGAATTGGGGCGAGGGGGTCGCGGAAGGGGATGTTAAGATGAACGGAGCCTGGAGTCGGAAAGAGCGTTCTTTCCCACGCATACATCACTGTCTGCCGCAGATAACCCAGCATTCCCATCTCTAGAGAAGGCAACGCTAACTCAGCTTGCCAGTTGGGATAATTGCCAAATAATTTCACCTGATCGATCGTCTGTCCAGAATGACAATCTCGCAATTCTGGGGGGCGATCGGCGGTTAAAACTAAAAGCGGAATTCGACTTTCCCTAGCTTCAATTACGGCTGGGTAGAAATTTGCCCCGGCAGTTCCAGACGTGCAAACTAACGCCACCGGCAATCCAGATTTTTTCGCAATTCCTAATGCCAAAAATGCAGCGGATCGTTCGTCTAAAACAGGAATGGCTTCTATCTCATCAGTTTGAGCGAAAGCAACAGTCAGGGGTGTTGAACGAGAACCTGGACAAATAACGGCTGTGGTTAATCCTAGTCGTTTTAATGTCTCGGTTAGGATGGAAGCCCAGAGGGAGTTGGTGTTACGAAAATCAACAGGCATTTAAAAGAAGAATGAACCGCAAAGACGCTCTAACAAAGCCATGCGCGTTAGCGCTATAGGACGCAAAGGAAGGAAGAGAGAAGAGAGAGGTTCCGGCTAGACTAAGGCTTTTAGAAGTGCCTGGAGTTTAAGTTGAATTTCTGCTAATTCTTTGTCTGGATCGGAACCAGCAACGATACCGGCACCGGCGTAGAGTCTGGCACGACAGCCATCTATGAGTGCTGAGCGAATTCCCACAACAAATTCACTGTTTCCTTGGCAATCTACCCAACCGAGAGGCGCGGCATATAATGACCTATTGAAGGTTTCATAGCGGCAAATTTCTTTCTGGGCACTCTCGCTAGGGACACCAGCAACTGCTGGTGTCGGATGGAGTTCAGCCAGGATTTCTAAGGGATGAACTCCTGCTGGTACTTTCGCCTGAATGGGTGTCCATAAATGCTGAATATTTAAGAGTTTCAATAGCTGCGGTTGGGATAAGATTTGCGGGTTTAAACCTAGCTTGGAAAGGCGATCGCGAATAAAATCAATCACTACTCGATGTTCGCGTCTTTCTTTTTCACTGGTTAGTAACCGATTTGCTAATTCGGCATCTTCACTTGCTATTTTTCCTCTGGGTGCTGAACCTGCCAGAGCATCTGTTACTAATTCATGGTCATGAATACTAATTAAACGTTCGGGACTTGCACCAATAAAATTCTGTCCCTTACCGTTACTGGTGGAAAAAATATTGCAATCAGGATGGCGAGTTCGTAAATGATTGACTGAAGGAATTAACTGGAAAGGAATTGGGGAGATAACATCAAGGGCGTGAGCCAAAACAATTTTACGGATTTTTTCTGCCTGAATTGATGATAAAGCCTTAACCACCGATGATTTAAAATGGTTTACATCTGCAACATCGTGTTTCTTAAATAGTTTTCTGGCATCAATTGCAATATCGAGAAAAGATGCACTATGAAACCTTTCTAACCCAGTAACTCTAATTGCCTGAAATGTACGCCATAAGCTTTCAGTTAAATCTTGAATATTTATCTCTGAATCAATCAGAATATTTGCGACTACTACCGAAGTCTGATTTTTTAGAGAGATTTGCCATCGGGGTAAAAATACTGTGGCGGAAGGAAAAAGAGAATCCGCTCCTAGATTTTCATTAAAAAATGTAAAAGCGCAGAAAAAATGAGCGCCCGAAAAAGGCAAATTAAGTTCGCCAATACTCGTGGTATTGGCAAAGCAAGATTGAATAAACTCCTGGGATTTGTCAAACCGATTGGGGCTTTCTAGTGTTAGCGCTGCTGCGGTGTCGATAGCAGCGATCGCTTCTCCTTGTACTGGTTTTTCAAAGTAAAAGTGTAATTGATCGGGTCTAGCGATCGCCTGAAGGACAACCAACGGATCGACTGCTGGGATTTCTTGAGAAATACTGAGGATTTGTGTCTGTTTTTTTTGTACAGCAGTCTGCTTAAAGGCTAAAAGAAATTGATGCAGTTCGTGAGTGTCTTGAAAAAGATTTTTAAGATAGGGTGTGACTAGCATGGAAGGGAGGATAGGTTGGCAATTTGATATGAATACAACTGATTAGCGGTGGCTCCTGGTTTCTTGTTTAGTAATCGAACAAACCTATCCTAAGAGCCAATAGAATAATAGCAGTCCGTTGACAACTGGTCGTATCTGCCAGCCTTTCCCTCTTTTCTAAAAGTAAGGCGTGCTTACTAATAACCTTGTTGAAATTCTTAACAATTTCCCAAAAATATTTTTTGGGAAATAAGGCTAAGCCTATGTATTGGTTTCTCTGTAGTATTTCTAGTCTACAATTTTCGCCTGCTTTTAAGATTGTCGTCATGCTTTCAATGATTCCTTAACTTAAATTTCAGGATGATTACCGCAAGGGCATCTTCATTGATTAGATTTTAAAAACTCTTAAGCATTGTATCTAAATCTACACTGTTTAGATAAAATGTGTGATTTGACAGAGCTGAATATGCGGGAGGTCATAACGAGTAGCTAGTTTTGAAAGAACCCGCTTAAGATTTGACATAGGTTAGTCTTACATAGGTCAAGACACGACTGAAAACCTCTGTCACCCTACTAAAGGGCTTGTAACAAAGTCTGTAGCAAATATCCTATCACGGCTTTAGAGTTGTAAAATCTGGTAGCTGCTTGGTAATAGCATAAATTGAAACTAATGGATACAAAATTGATTAATCATCCCAACAGTGGAGGGGCAAACATCAGCGACTCTGGGCTTTGGATGGCAGCGATTAAGCCGCCCATGTACAGCGTTGCTATTATTCCAATTTGGGTGGGAACAGCTGTTGCTTTTGCCGAAACTCAAGTGCTTCATGGAGCAATATTTTCTACATTTTTAATGTCAGCAATTTTGATTATTGCATGGCTGAATCTCAGCAATGATGTGTTCGATTCGGAGACGGGTATTGATAAGAACAAAGCCCACTCTCTAGTTAACTTAACAGGTAACAAATCTTTAATTTTTTGGTTGGCAAATCTATTTTTAGGGGTTGGTGTACTGGGAATCTTCGCGATCGCATGGTGGCAACAAGACCTCACAGTCATCGGATTGGTACTCCTGAGCTGTGCGTTGGGCTACAGCTATCAGGGACCTCCCTTTCGCTTAGGCTACCAGGGTTTGGGGGAAATTATCTGCTTTATTTGCTTTGGTCCCCTAGCAGTGGCGGCGGCTTATTATAGTCAAACCGGCACATGGTCGATGACCAGCCTTGCAGTGTCTATTATTGTAGGGATTGCCACGAGTTTAATTTTGTTTTGCTCCCATTTTCACCAGGTTGCGGACGATTTGGCAGCCGGGAAGCGATCGCCCATCGTCCGCCTAGGCACTCAGAGAGGATCGCAATTATTGTCTTGGTTTAGCGGCAGTATTTATGCGCTGACTGGGTTGTTTGTCGTTTTGCAAATTTTCCCCGTTTGGACGTTGCTAACCTTTGCAAGTTTGCCCTTCGCCATCAAATTATGCCGCCACGTCCACCAGTATCACGCTCAACCTGCAAACGTCAGCAACTGTAAATTCATCGCAGTATCCCTACATTTTTGGAGTGGACTGTTGTTGGGATTGGGGTTTGTACTGCCGCTAGGCTAATTGAAACCAATTAGCCTCTCAAAATTCTATTGGATGTGCCGCAAGCGACGCCGCTGGGTCAACATCAAACCGCCGATACCTAATAGGCCCAGCGTCATCATCGGTTCAGGAACCGACTCGACTGGTTCCGACGTAACCGTTGCGTTGTATCGGATTCGTCCGTACAGTGGAGGCATGAATCCTTCACAATTCTGTTGAAAAATAGCGTCGAAACGCTCAACATTCCCGCTAGAGCCATAGGCAGCATCCAGTACGATAAACTGTCCAGTAAGCGTATTACATCCTCTCCCATCCCCGCTGACGCTAAGACCAGGATGGGTAGGGGATTGAAAAGGGAAACGGTATGCACCTCCATAATTGCCAGTAACTAGTGGCATATCCTTAGGAGCAGCAAAATCGAGGTACCACCAGATGGGGTTCTCCCAATTACTTCTGCCAAAATTATTCGCAGAAAAGCTCACGCTATTGTCAGTGTTCCGAAATACTTCAAAATTTACATCCGCAGGGGTAAAGATTTGTTCAAGACCAAGCCCAATGTAATCCCCAGGCTGACTCCAAAAATAGAGGCCAGTCGAAAATTCCTCAATTTTGTTTGAGAATTCTAACAATTTCTTAAGGTCGATTTCACTAATCTGGTTTGCTTGTTTAATTTCATCAACACTAGCTTTAGCATCAGCTTTGTTATATCGAACTTGTCCGAGAAGTGGAGGCATGAATTCTTCACAACTTTGTTCAAAGTCAGCATCGAAACGCTCCACTTCCCCGCCAGTTCCATAAGCAAGTTCTAGTACTTTAAAGCTTCCTGTAAGTGTATTGCATCCTCTACCATCCCCGCTAACGCTAAGACCAGGTTCATTAGGTAAATTAAAAGGATAACGGGTTGCGCCTTCATAAGTTCCGAGAACCAATGTCTCACCTTCAGGAGCCATAAAATCTAGATTCCACCAGGTATCCCCATTAAAATTTAAGCTCACTCCATTGCCGTTGCTAGATGCTGTAATGTATCCATCAAGGGGGGTAAAGGTTTGTGCGATACCTCCTCCAATATAGTCACCTGGTTGACTGTTGAACTGGATGAAAGTAGCGGCGCTGACTGATGGGGCTGCAATTCCTAAGCCAGTTAGAAAGCTGATCGTAGCCGCTAGGGGCATAAGTTGTCTTTTTGGCATATCGAATCTCTCTGTGTAGTATGAATAAACGTAGAAATTGTGTTTTAAAAAAGCAATTTTTTCAGGGTAGGAATACCCTGAACAGCAATGACGAGAACTCAGGTATCAGTTGAGGTTTACTGATTTATGAAGATGACTTAATGGAGATTACTTAAAATCTATGAATTTTCCGCTCTCAGGGAGCCATTTGTCAGGAAATTATGGCATACCATATTCAAGGATGGCTAGTACTTCTACGGAGCCTTTATCAAATTTTTATCAGGAAAATAAATTTTTAAGATGGTATCAGTGCTTCTAGAGCCAGCACCCCATGCTTTCCTGGAGTTTGACTCTATTTCAATGACTGCAAGGTTTTGTCAAGTTTGTGTAAAGTTGCTGAGCTGGTTCAACTGGCTGCCGCTAGGAGTTTTTGTTGAAATTTATTTCGTGGAGTCCGATAGGTTGGGGCTTGGGCAGTAACCATGCAATATCGGTTTGAGTTTCGTCCTTACCGGCGGAGGTTTGTGCGATCGCTCTCTACCAGTCACGGCAACTGGGACATTCGAGAGGGCATCCTCCTCCGCCTCACTGATGAGAACGGGCAAGTCGGCTGGGGCGAAATCGCCCCCCTGAGCTGGTTTGGTTCCGAAACCTTAGAGCAAGCGCTGTCATTTTGTCGCCAGCTGCCGGAGGAAATTACCGATGAAACGATTTTCTCCATCCCATCTGCCCTTCCCGCCTGTCAATTTGGCTTCGAGTCCGCTTGGGAAGATACCTGCCGAGTACAGTCGCGGCTATACGAATCAAACCTGCCGGAGTTTAGCCTTGAGCAAAGCGAAGGGCAAATTTCAAATCTATTTGTAGAGATGCGAAATTTTGCGTCTGTGCAGTCCGCGAAGGCGGACTTCGTTTGTGTAGCCGCGAATTCATTCGCTAAATCTATTTGCTACAGCGGCTTATTACCTGCTGGCGAAGCTGCCTTAAGCCAATGGCAGACGCTGTGGAACCAGGGATATCGCACCTTCAAATGGAAAATTGGCGTTTATCCAATTGCCGACGAACTAAAAATTTTCCAACGACTGACCCAAACACTGCCAGCATCGGCAAAGCTGCGACTAGATGCGAATGGGGGACTCAGTTACGAGGAAGCAAACCTGTGGCTGTGGACTTGCGACAATGTTAAGGCGGAGGAATTACCTGTAGAAATTGAATTTCTTGAACAACCGCTGTCTGTGACTCAATTTCAGGAGATGGCGGAATTAAGTATGTGCTACGCCACTGCGATCGCCTTAGATGAATCCGTGGCTACAATTGACCAGATGGCAGCTGCGTCCCGTGAAGGTTGGCGGGGGATTTTTGTCATTAAGCCCTGCATCGCCGGTTCTCCATCCCGTTTGCGCCAATTTTGCCAACAACATGAAATTGATGCCGTCTTCTCCTCCGTCTTTGAAACCGCTATTGGTAGGCAGGCAGCATTAAAGCTAGCAGCAGAATTATCCCGTCACAATCGAGCAGTCGGTTTTGGCATCAACCACTGGTTTGACGAAGATGAAGAAATCAGATTTAAGAATTGATGGAATCGCCACTAGACTATCTTAAAGAACGTGCTAATGATGACTGGCTGATTGGTTACGACAGCCGCAAATTTATTAATATTGCCGAGCAAGTATTTAATCAATTAACCCTGCTTGCAAACTCTGAAAATAAACCAAAAATATTACTAGCAGAGCGAGAACCAATACAATTTCTTGCCAGCTTCATTGCTGCCAGTGCCGCCGGTTGTCCAGTTTTCCTTTGTAATCCCAACTGGGTTAAACACGAATGGCAACAAGTTTTTGACTTAGTCCAACCAGACCTAATTTGGGGAGCTTGCCCTTATCGTTTAACCTTCCCATCTTGTAGAGACAAAAATCGCGTCTCTGCAACTAGCAACAACTGGATTATGATTCCCACCGGAGGTTCATCAGGGCAGATTCGATTTGCCATCCACACCTGGAAAACCTTAATGGCATCCGTACAAGGTTTTAGACAGTATTTTCAAATAAATCAAGTAAATTCTTTTTGTGTATTGCCCCTGTATCATGTCAGCGGTTTGATGCAATTTATGCGTTCCTTCACCTCTGAAGGAAGATTAGTAATTGTGCCATTTAAACAATTAGAATCTAGTGAAAAGTGCGAGATTGATCCATCTGAATTTTTTCTATCCTTAGTACCCACTCAACTGCAACGTCTCCTCCACAATCCAGATTTAACCGCTTGGTTATCCCGCTTTCAGACAGTGCTTTTGGGAGGTGCCCCTGCGTGGATAGAACTTCTGGAAGAGGCGAGATGCCACAGCATCCGCTTAGCACCCACTTATGGCATGACAGAAACCGCCTCACAAATTGCCACCCTCAAACCAGAATCTTTTCTCAACGGTACTAACAATTGCGGTCAGATTCTCCCCCATGCCAAAGTAACAATTTGTAGTTCTAGCAGCGAGATATTAGAAATTAATCAAGTAGGAAATGTTACAATTAAATCTGGTTCTTTGGCACTTGGTTACTATCCAGAAAAATTTCCTAATCAACAACATTTCCAAGTAGATGATTTAGGCTTTATTGACGAACAGGGTAATTTAAATATTATCGGTCGTAGCAGTAACAAAATCATCACGGGTGGCGAAAACGTCTTCCCCTCTGAAGTAGAAGCTGCAATTCGAGCTACAGGTTTAGTTGCTGATGTCTGCGTAATTGGTTTACCTGACTCTCACTGGGGACAAATCGTAACAGCCGTTTATGTTCCCAGTAAATCAGACATTTCTACTTATACTCTAAAAATAGAAATTGAAGATAAATTGAGCAAATTTAAACGCCCTAAATATTGGGTACCAGTAGAAACATTACCAAGAAACGCTCAGGGAAAAGTGAACCGCGAACAGCTAAAAAAAATTGCTTATAATAGGGTATTTTAGTAACAGCATAACGAAGTCTAACGAACTCTATAAACTCTCTCTTCTACTCTCTCTTTGCGTCCTTTACGTCTAAAGCGCTAACGCGCATCCCTCTCGCGCATCCGCGCCGCTACGCGAACGCTAATGCGGTTTATTCCTCTTCTTCCTTCAATTGCTGGAGCCATCGAATCATCTCCACCGGAATTTCTTTTCTACTTCTAGTAGCTGCATCGATGCAAACGTGCCGAGTAATTGCTTGTGCGACTACCCGATTCTCTGCAATAAATTGGTAATTAACTTCAAATTTTTCAGATGAAAGATGTTGAGGAATTAACTGAATAACTACTTTGTCACCGCAATACATCGGACTGAAAAAATCAACGCTGGCATGAACAATAGGAATCGCAACATTCGGGTTGCTGAAAAACAACTTGAGATTGATATCCAAAGCCGCTAGGGATTCTTCATAAGCTTCGTGACACATCGCCAAGACATTAGCAAAGTAGACAACACCGGCGGCGTCGGTATCCTGAAAACGAATCGTTCGGGTATAAGTAAATGACATTTATAGATAGATGCGATCGCTTCGCCTTAAACTTTGTTTTACGCTTCTTCTAGCCTTTCTATTCTCTCATCTACCAACCACTAATAATTTTCTTCAGCTCTCCAACATCTAGACAATCGAAAGCAAAAGCTTTACGAAGCAGCTTGCTAGGAATAAACTCATCATACTTTTGCATTTTTAAACGTTCTTCAACAGCAACTAAATCTAACGCCGTAATCCTTTTATTGCCAAACGCCAGGATTTCCGAGCCAAGCTCTTCAACCCCATCCTTTCCAAGTTTAACGGTCATAAAGTATGGAGCTTGACCCCCAATCTTCTTGATATCCAGAGACTCTCTACCAAAGAAATTTAGAAACCTTTCCAAGGTGCGGTAAGCGACAGTACCCATCCAAGGAAATATGCAGCAAGTTTTGCTTCCTAATGAAACAATATTATTTCTTTCAAATTCCCCAAATCGAGCTAATTGACGAGCTTCATTCAGGCGCTTTTTAGCATTACTTTGCAAATAGCTATACTGCATATCCTCAAAAAGAACCTTTCGCATCCGTTCAAGAACTTTTGTATGAATATTGCTACTGCCACCATGCCAAGAAATTTTAGCTTGACCTTGCGCTTGCTTGACAAAAACCGTTTTTGTTTTAACATCGCTATCCAAAACTTCCCACGTTCTCCCTGCCAAGGCAAAGCAATTGCCAACAGGTGGAGGCATCAGGATACTGCCAATTTCCATCGATTCATCCCTAACAGCATACTCAACCGTGTCGGAAAAAACGGCATAGAAATGAAAATTTTTTACAATTTTCTCCCCAGCTAATCCGATAATTAATTTGTCTCCCTCAGTCTGCTGAATGTGGTCAATTCCTATCAAGTTTCGTAGCAATTGCCTAAAATCATCTTTAGATATAGCTGCGAAGGGTGGTAAGCCTAAAACTTGCTGAGCTAAAGCTGCGGGAGAGAGTTCCTCCATCGCTGCTAAAATACTCATTGTTTGGTGATATAAAAGGCTAAAAGGGTATTTAACCGGCTTGATTGGCTCAATCCAACGTTCTTCTAAATAAAGTTGGATAATTGCGATAGATTGCAACAGTTGCCAAGGAATTAGATTAGGAAGCGATTCCTCTGTTGATAGTTCCTCTTCCGCGCAAACAAACCGCATATCTGCCGCGCTTCCTCGCCTTCCCGAACGTCCCAATCGCTGCAAGAAACTGGATACAGATAAAGGCGCGTTTAATTGAATGACTCGCTCTAATTGACCGAGATCGATTCCTAATTCAAGCGTGATAGTTGCAGCAGTAACAGATGGAACTTTGGTATCGCGCATGGCATCCTCAGCCGCTTCCCTTAAGGAGGTAGAAATACTGCCATGATGGACGTGATAAATATCTGGTAATCCTTCAGCTTCGGCTATTTCACGCAGGCTGGCAATCACTGATTCTGTATCTGAGCGATTGTTAGCAAAGATCAGGCTTTTTCGAGATTTAGTGATATCAAAGATATGCCTGTAGTAAGGAGTAACAACTAAATTATCAGTCTCATCTGTTTCAACGGGAGAAACAAAAAAATGCTCTAAAGCCAGATTGATCTTTCGTTTTCCTCCCTCGATATCCGGAGTAATGACTGGCGTTTTGGTTCCCAGTCGCAGCCAGTCTTCAGCGAGTGAGTAATCGCCAAGGGTAGCCGATAAACCAATCCGACGGGTGGGATTTTTTACAAATTTTGAAAGGCGTGCCAACTGGCAGAGAATTTGGCAACCCCGTTCGGAACCCATGAAAGCATGGATTTCATCAATAATGACAAAACGTAAATCTCCGAACAAGCGAAACAGTTGAGTATTTTTATTAATTAAGAGACTCTCTAAAGATTCTGGCGTTATTTGCAGAATCCCTTTTGGGTCTTTTAGGAGTTGTTTCTTACGAGCCTGGGAAACATCGCCGTGCCAGTGCCAGACTGGAATATCTGCTTCCTTTAAAAGGTCATTTAGACGCTCAAATTGGTCGTTAATTAATGCTTTTATGGGGCTAATATAAAGTGCCCCAATCGTTGTAGATGGTTTTTGATGTAATAAAGTAAGAACTGGAAGAAAAGCTGCTTCTGTTTTCCCCGATGCAGTTCCGGCGGCGATTAACAAGTGAGCATCTGTTTCAAAAATAACCTTACAGGCTTCAACTTGAACGTCTCTTAATTCAGTCCAATCTTGGGTGTAAATGTATTCTTGAATAAAAGGCGCTAATTTAGCAAAAGCCTGTTCGCTCATAGGGTAAATTCTGCAAATTCAGTATTCCCATCTACCTCTGGGTTCTTGCTAGGAGAAGTCGGTTTAAAATTGGAACCATGAATGAGTTCTCTGAAAGAGATGTTGGGGTTTTGTTGAAGGATATTCAAAATACTGATAAAATCGCGGACAACTTCACGGGGTGTCAAGAATTTGTCTGCACCTAAGCGATTGACAACTTCTTGCATAAACTCTTGCAAGTCACTCGGTTTCAGAGTTTTATTATAGTTGTAATGGGTAGCATGAATATCCACCAATCGGTGCAAAAGCTCGGATATATTTTGCTTGGTTAATATTTCTAGCTGGATGACGGGTGCTGAGGTATCCTGATGACCTCCTTTGACACGGCTGCTTAAGCGCGATCGCAATGCTTCATCACTGTACAACCCCCGGCGTTTGTCCTCCACAAATTCGGGCGTTCCTCCGATAAAAATGCCAAGATTTTCTGCTCTTCCCTGCATCGTATCGTTGAACATTGCCAATAGCTTATCGTAGTTTTTTTGACGAGAAGCGGTATGAGTAATTTTGTACAAATGAACGGCTTCATCCACCAAAATTAAAAGCCCTTTGTAGCCAATATCTGAAACAAACTTTGCAACTAGCTTGATGTAGTCATACCAAGTTTCATCATCAATGATGACACGCACTCCTAGCCCAGTTTTTGCCTCAGTTTTAGTTCCAAATTCTCCTCGAAGCCAACGTAGCGCCGCTTCCTTTTTATCATCATCATCAGAACGATAGCCGCGCCAATAGGCGATGATGACATTCGCAAAGTCAAACCCGTGAACTAAGCCTTCTATATCCTTAACGACTTCCCGAATTTTCTCTTCTACTTTATCATCAAACCCAGTGTCGTTGGGTCGCATCCCGCTTTCTTGTGCAACTTGGTTTTGAATATTATTAATCCATCCTTCCAAAATGGGTGTGAAAGCGCCACCTTCTGGGCGAATTTTGGTGGAAAGATTCTGCATTAATTCCCGATAAGTTGCAACCCCTTTTCCGTCAGTTCCTGCGAGTCGCCGTTCGGGAGATAAATCAGCATCAGCTACTACGAAACCTCTTTCCATCGCGTGGTTGCGAATCAGTTGTAGCATAAAGCTTTTACCGGAACCATAGCGTCCTACAACGAAGCGAAACCCGGCACCGCCTTCGCCAATATTATCGAAATCCTGTAAAATAGCTTTGACTTCTTTTTCGCGTCCGACAGCAATATGTTCCAGACCGATTCTAGGAACAACACCTGCACCAAGAGAACTGATTAAAGCATTCGATATTCTTTTGGTAATTTTGATTTTCGTCATGATTTAAAATAATTTATTTGTTGCTATATAGGCGGACAAAGCTTTGACGTTTCTCATTCTGTCTCACCTACGAGGAATGAGGTGAGGTTTTTGATTCGGTTTACTTAGGTTTTATAATAAATTTTGATAAATTGTTAGTTTTGTAAAACTAAGTTTCGAGCATCTTCTTCACTTTTGTCAAGTGTTCTTCTGCGATCGCAGGCGGAATCGATGCCGAACCTGGTTCAATGATAAAATCGCCAATGGTATCTATAGCACGTTCGTTTATTGCATCTATCAATAGTTGAGGCATAGTTATATTTGTCTCAGCGATTTTCTTGAGAGTTGCACCTGGATTGTTTTGCTCTACTATGGCTTTGATTATCTGAATATCATCATTCGTAAGTTTTGTTTTTAGAGCAGTCCATTCCGCCGATAAGTTTTCTACTGATTGTTTTCTTTGTATTTCTAAAAAAGGAATTGCCTGGGACTGCCTTTTTTGAGGTTTTTGGGGATTTAAATCCCCACTTTTTAACTGCTTGTATTCCAAATTCAAAGAGGATACTTGCCCTTGCAATTGACCTAATTCTACTTTTAAAAGCCCCAGGGATTGATTCAGCGCTGCTCTTTGTGATTCCAATATCTGAAGCTGAGTTTGTAGATTATCTACTTCTGATTGTAAAGGGCGTTTTTGTTTTTTAAGGTTAGTGACTTCTTGCTCAAGGATTGTTTTATGACTCTGATTATCTGTGACTTGATCTTGCAGCCGCTTGAGTTCTGTTTTCAGGGAATTTAAGCTGGTTTCTGTTTTCTGCTTTTCCGATGTTGCAGCCAACAAGGATTCATTGAGTTCTGCTTTTTGCCTTTCCAGAACCTCAAGTTGAGTTTGGAGAATAAACCCTTGTTCTTCTAGTTGGTATCTATAAGCTCCTAAAGTGGACACTTCCCGATTAATGACCTCTCTTCGGTTATAGCTTTCTGCTATTTGTCCGTGCAATTGGTTTAGGCTTGACTCCAAATAATAGAGATCATCCTCTAAGTTTTGTCTTTCGTCGGAAATCGCTTGAATTTCATTTTGTAGAAAAAACTTCTGCTTTCTTTGTTTAATTTGTACAACAATGGCTCCTGCATAAGTAGCAGGTACAGTAATTAAACCTGTAACCAAGGCTTTTGGGAAATCTCGGTTGGCAATAAAGCTCAGGAAAAAGCTCACACCGAAGGCAATTAAACCCAGTAAAATCCGATTGCTTACCTTAACCGATCGCATATCATTTTTTGTGAGATAAAGTCAGCATTTCCCAAGTTCTAATTCATACGAACAGAATTCTAATTATGTGTTTAATCTACGAGATTCTGAACCAGTAACAGCTAAATCTGCCCTGAGAAAGTCAATGAATTGCCGTGCTGTACGTCCAGAACGCCCGTTGTGGCGAGTTGCCCACTGTAAGGCACGATACTCTAAATCTTCCTGAGTGAGGGAAATGTCGGCTTGGGTTGCGAGATGGTGAACAATGCTTAGGTAGGTGTTCTGATCGGCGGGTTCAAAGGTTAAAGTCAGACCAAAGCGATCGCTAAACGACAGCTTTTCCTGAACCGTATCCCAGGCGTGAATTTCTTCATTGTCCTTGGGACGAGGGCGATCGCTAAAAAATTCTCGAATCAGATGCCGCCGATTGGAAGTCGCATAAACCACCACATTTTGAGGACGTGCGGTTAAATTGCCCTCCAGCACTACTTTAAGAGCTTTGAAAGCGTCGTCATCCTCCTCAAAGGAGAGATCGTCAACAAAGATGATGAACTTCTGAGGCACACCCCGCAACTGCTCGATAATGGTTGGTAAATCTTTCAGTTCAGATTTGGCAACTTCGACGAGGCGGAGGTTTCCCGTATCAGGCTCATTTAACAACCCCTTCACCAAAGAAGATTTGCCGCTACCACGACTGCCGTAGAGCAAAACGTGTAAAGCTGGATGACCGGCGAGTAAAAATTTTGTATTCTTCAGCAAAGAGTCTTTCTGAGACTCGTAGCCGACTAATTCTGGAAGCTGCACGGGATCGGCATATGAAATGCCTACCAACTGCCCAGATTGCCAGCGTAACGCCCGATAAGAAGCAAACAGCCCCGTTCCGTATCGCTGATAATGAGCGGCTAAAGATTCCAGCACATCTACCCAATTTTCTGACATTTGGAATTTCTCCCAAATGGGCAATTCGTGAATTGCACCTACCCTATCCTGCTGCTGGTTCCAGGCGACTGGTGCCGCGAGTAACTTGGCTGTGGCTTGCACCCACCGGCTCAACTGGTCGCTACTGCAATTGTAGAGGCTCTGCAAGGCTTGTAAATCGTGCTGGGCAGCAGCTACCAGCGCCGGAGGCAGTAAAGACGATTGCTGGACTTGCTTGCTAAAAGGATTGTCAGTTCTGAGAATTTGGGTAATTAGGTAGTCTTGCCAACCTTGATTTCTGGCGGCTAAAGCTTGAAACCAAGTGCCGTAAGCTTGCAGGCAAGCCAGTCCATTGGTGTTGTTGCTGCTTAAGGCTTGTAGCAGATTCAGGAAAGCCGTGCCGACTTCCCCACGGAGGACGGATTGATAAAGTAACAGAGAAGCAGCTTGACGTTGCAGAAATTCGATTGAAGCGATCGCTTGAGTATCCATTAATCAACTGAGTGGTGTATCTCAGCTATGGTAAATTGTCTCCCGACGCTAGAAATAAGTTCTATTCAAGCAATGAGGTTTTAACTAGATGAATCCGGGTACTATCGCCGCGATCGCTTACGGAATTTTAGCCATTGTCGGCGGCATCATGGGCTACTCTCAAGCTCAAAGCAAAGCGTCGTTGATTTCTGGCAGTATCAGCGGCTTATTACTCATTCTCGGCGGCGTGATGTTATTGCAGGGACAAGCGTGGGGGCTGATTTTAGCAACTGTTGTCACCGCTGTTCTCATCATTGTCTTTGCCATCCGGTTGTTTAAAACTCGCAAATTTATGCCTGCGGGATTAATGACGCTCTTAGGTTTGGCGGCGCTGGCGGTGATGATTCAACAACTGGTTGCGATAGTGTAGCGATCGCATAAAGGATAGATTTAAAGCATAGATTGCCTAAACTATCTGGCGAAGTGGAATCTCAATAATAAACTCCGCTCCCCTACCTGGTGCTGAGAGACATTGCAATTGACCATTGTGCTTTTCTACAACAATCTGGTAGCTAATTGCCAAACCCAGTCCAGTGCCTTTGCCAATGGCTTTGGTAGTAAAGAAGGGATTAAATAGCTGTTGTCTCACCGCCTCTGTCATTCCAGAGCCATTATCTGCAATTTTGATAACCACGCGATCGCAGTCTAGTACCTCGGTGCGAATTTTGATCCAGCTGGGATTTGCCTTGATTTCGGAAAGCGATCGCTGTTTGTTATACTCATCCAACGCATCAATGGCATTCGCGATCAGATTCATAAACACTTGATTGAGTTGTCCTGCGTAGCACTCAACTTTAGGTAAGTGCCCGTACTCCTTAATTATCTGAATGTTGGGATGATCCGGTTTTGCTTTTAGGCGGTTATGCAGAATCATTAGGGTACTATCAATTCCTTCATGAATATCAACCGCTTTCATTTCAGCTTCGTCAATTCGCGAAAAATTCCGCAAGCTAAGAACAATTTCCCGGATGCGATCTGCCCCCACCTTCATTGATGACAACAGGTTAGGAAAATCTTCCATCATAAAATCTAGGTCAATCGCTTCTATCTCCTCCTGAATTTCTGGCGTTGAATTAGGATACTGTTGATGATAGAGTCGCAATAGATTTAATAAGTCTTGGGTGTATTCTCTGACATGGGTGAGATTCCCAAAGATAAAGTTAACTGGGTTATTAATTTCGTGAGCAATCCCTGCAACCAATTGTCCTAAACTGGACATTTTTTCGCTTTGAATTAATTGACCTTGAGTACGTTGGAGTTCTTGGAGAGTATGTTCTAGCTGCTGATTTTTTTCTTTTAACTGAACTTCTTTCTCCTGACGGGCTTCCTCAGCTTGTTTGCGAGCAGTAATATCCATCACGGTGGCACCAAGAGCCATCGGCTTGCCATCTTCTCCAGGTATGGGAAATTGAGAAGTCAACCAGTGCATCAGGACGCCTGGATTGCCAGGTAATTCACCGCACGTCTCCATGTTGAGAATCGCTTCGCCTGTCGTCAGTACTTTGCGTAATGTCGATTCGATCGCTTGTGCAGCGTCGGGCAAGACTTCAGCCAGGGATCTTCCTAAATGTTCTTCTACAGACAAGCCATTGAAGTGTGCTAGCGCTTCGTTGATTTGCAGATACCGCATCTGGTCGTCAAGAATACAGAGTCCGACCGGCGCAACGCTAATAAATGAGTTCAAAAGCTGCTCGCGCCGCGCTAATTCTTTTTCCAACGCCTTGCGATCGCTAATGTCTCGCGACATCCCAATCAAACCGATAACGTTTCCTTGGGGATCGCGATAGATATTTTTTGTTGAGAGATACGTCACCGCGATGTTATTGATATAGACAATTTCCTCCAACGTCTGAGTTGTCCCAGAAGCCATAATTCTGCGGTCAGTCTCCATAAGTTGAGGGGCGACCTCAGGTGGAAATACCTCGGAGTCATCCTTTCCAATCATCTCCTCTACAGACTTGCCAAGTAGGTTGGCACCAGTGGAGTTGATCATTAAGTAGCGACCCTGAAGATCCTTGATAAAAATGATATCAGTTGTTCCTTCAATGACTGCATTCAAGAGGTTATAGCTTACTTGGAGCGCCTCCTCTGTCTCCTGGTGTTCGGCAATTCGCTGGTGTAATTGCTCGTTCAGTTGACTCAGCTCGATCGTGCGCTCCTCAACTCTATCTTCTAGCTCTTGATTCACCTGTTTCAGTGCTGCTTCTGCTCGGTGGCGCTGGCTGTCAACCGCATTCAGGAATCTGGCATTCCACCAAATTAGAAAGGCAAAAATAACTACGTTGAATACGCCAAAAAGAGCCAGCCCAAGTTCGCTGTCATAAATCTGAGATTGGTAGCCGCATAAAATGAACCAGCCCAATACTGAGGGAATGCCAATCGCGGCTGGCGACATCCGCCGCACCATCAATCCGCCTGCTTTGTCGCTTGTAACAACTGTCATCAGTCCTCGATCCGGACAAGCAAACAGGATGCCGATGGAAAGCAGGATGAATGCGATCGCCGTGTGCAACGCCACACCTGTGTTGTAACTCTTGCCGTACAACGAGGTGATGCCGTAGATATAGCCCAAAAGACCCAGAAAACCAATCAAAAACCCGCCTAAGCTAAAGCATTGAGCCGGACGGTACGCTCTTTTAGATAACAGCAGAAGGGCAGAGCCAAGCATGAAAAAGCTCAGGGCACTATTGGGAGACATTCGCCCTGGTGCAGAGGTGCCAACAGCGCCTGCTGGGTCTTTAAACAGCAGTTCGTCAATTCCTAGATTCCATCCAAACCCATACTCAATTAGTGTCAATAAACCGATTAAAATGACGATGATCGCCAACACTTGAGAAAGGTCAAACGAAGACTTTCTCCGGTTATCTTTTGCCTTTTGTCTTCTGTGTTCCGCGTCGTGCCACAAACACAGAGAGAACCCACTCAGAATAAAGGCTATGCTTGTGTTGGCTTTCATGCTTACCAGCCCTGGCAAAATGCTTTTAAGGGCTGTAATATCTAATATCCAGCCCAATAAAACAACACATCCAATTAGGGTGACAATAATACCGGCTTTTCTGGAGTAAGATTGTGGAAATTCGATAAACTCCGTCTTTTTAATCATAAGAAGCGGACTCTTGCAAATATCAATAACTGACTAATTGTTAACTTTTAATAGAAAAAACCTTTTGAGCTTTCCTAGACAAATTTATACAAATTACCAAAATACTACAATTCATCGTTCGTGCCTAAATATAGGCTAAACTTAAATTTATTCATAATAAACATAGGATAGATTTACTAATTATAAAACCGTATTTACATTGACTATTTGTCCGTTTTTTACGAAAAAATCAGTAAATTCACAGATAAATGTTCTGAACAAGTTCAGAACTATTGTAAAAAGAACCATTTAGCGATCGCTTTTGTATTTATTGCAAGCACGGTAGCGAATCGAGAAGCCCATAACCCAGCCCAGTCAAGCAATCTTGAAAAGATTTAATCCATTCTTTTGCTTTCGCTCCTTAATCAGGCGGGAAGGCAACAAATAGCATCTCTGAGCTATCCTGGAATCGCCAGATAGCAAAAGTTGACAAAATGCACTGGATATTATCCGAACCTTTAAGCGTAGAAAATTTAACAGTAGCGATCGCGGGTTTACCGGCATCTTTGCAAGGCACAAAGCTAGTGCAACTGTCTGATTTGCACTACGATGGCAAGCGATTATCCGAAACACTACTCGCAGAGGCAATTGAAGTCAGCAATCAACTCGAACCCGACCTGGTTTTGTTGACTGGCGACTTCGTGACTGATGACCCATCTCCCATTCACGCCCTAGTGCAACGGCTAAAACACTTGCAAGGTCGCGCTGGTGTCTATGCCGTACTGGGCAACCACGATAATTATTATCGTCATTCAAAACAAGTGGTGCAAGACGCCCTGACTAGCATTGGGATTCATGTACTCTGCAATGAAATTGCTTATCCATTGGGAAAAGAATTACCCTTAGTCGGACTGGCTGATTTTTGGTCGCGGGACTTTAATCCAGCGCCAGTGATGAATCAACTCGATCGGGATACACCCCGAATCGTCTTATCTCACAACCCAGATACTGCCGAGATTTTGCAAGAATGGCGGGTGGATTTGCAACTGTCGGGTCATACTCATGGCGGTCAAGTAGTAATTCCTGGATATGGTCCAGCGCCGCAACTGCTGCAAAACTTCCGTCACCTGATTCCCAAACCGATGCAGCGTTGGGTGCCTTTTATGAAGGAATGCAATAAAGTGGTAGAGCGTTGGGAATGGGCGCAGGGGTGGCATCAGGTAGGAAAAAACCAGCTATATGTGAATCGGGGGCTGGGAACCTATTGGCCCGGACGCCTATTTTGTCCGCCAGAAGTCACGGCGATCGCGCTGGTGGATCAAAAATAGTTTTTAGTTGTTAGATCAAGAATTTATGTTCTCGTTCATCCGGTCAGATTTATCTCAGTTACGCGCCTATATGCCCCACCCAGGCGGCGCATCAGGAAGTCCAGTCACGGGTTCAATTTCAATCGATCGGCTGGATACCAATGAATGCCCTTTTGATTTACCAAAAGAATTAAAAGAAAAATTGGCATGGACTTATCAGCAGCTAATTGAGACGAATCGCTATCCTGATGGCAGTCATGCCCAACTCAAAGAAGCGATCGCCCAATACGCGAACGAATCCTTAGACACCTCCATTACCCCAGCCCATATCTCTGTCGGTAACGGTTCGGATGAACTAATTCGTTCCCTCCTGATTGCCACCTGTCTCGGCAACGAAGGCTCAATTTTGGTAGCCGATCCCACCTTCTCCATGTACGCGATTCTGGCGAAGACGCTGGGCATTCCTGTGGTGAGTGTCGGGCGCAAGGAAGCAAATTTTGAAATGGATCTTGCCGCTGCCCAAACCGCGATTGAGGAAACCCAGAATCCGCCAATCCGGGTGGTATTTGTAGTTCATCCCAACTCCCCCACCGCTAACGCCTTAACTACCGCCGAGTTGGAATGGCTGCGGAGTTTGCCAGATCATATTTTGGTGGTCATTGACGAAGCGTATTTTGAATTTAGCCAGACAACCGTGGTGGGTGAATTGTCGCAGCATCCAAACTGGGTGGTACTCAGAACATTTTCCAAGGCGTTTCGGCTGGCAGCACTGCGACTAGGATATGCGATCGCTCACCCAGAACTCATCGTCGCCCTCGAAAAAGTCCGTCTCCCCTACAATCTCCCCAGCTTCACCCAAGCTGCCGCTTTACTTGCCCTTTCCCAGCGGCAACTGCTACTTAGCTGCATTCCCCAAATTCTTAGCGAACGAGAAAAGTTACTCGATTTTCTCAAAGAGCAACAGGATTTACAAGTTTGGCCCAGTGCCTCAAACTTCATCTACCTGCGTCTCCCGACAGAGGAAGCCCTGACTCGATTGGCGCAGCAACTCAAAGAGTTAGGAACCTTAGTTCGTCACACCGGCGGCGGCATTCGTCTGACGGTAGGCAGTGAAGAAGAAAATGAGCGATCGCGCCAGCATCTCCTGGCAGCCTTAAAAGCAATCAACTAAGCAGGATTAATTAAAAATTAAAAACTTCCTAGTTTTTAATTTTTAATTAATCCTCCAAATCCCGTGCCCTGCGGATAGTATCTGGCAACACCCCCACCAACAGCGCGAAGGCATCGTCAGGTACTTGCGTCAGCGTCTCCGTGCCAAAGAACTGCTTAAACTGTTCGAGGATCTTCTGTGCTCGTTGCAGCGGCACGGGGTTATCCGTAATTTGTTTCGTGAGTCGAATCCACTGTCTCCGAATCAAATAAGCATTCTGCCGTTCCTGAGCGGATTCAGGAGTTACCAACGACAAATTGCCCACTGGCAACACCCATTTCGCATCCACATCAAACAATCCGCCCACAGCCGCTCCTGGCCCAGCAAACTCTGCATGGTAGTGTTTGTAGAGGATCAAGCCATTCCGACGGCGACTATTCACGATTAACAGATGTTTATCATGCAGCTGATTAAGGATATCAGACGATTCCTCGTCAGGGTTCGGGCTTTCATTATTCATGCCATTAGAGCCTTGAGAGCGGGCGACACAGGTAGGGCTTTGATTGGCATCCGCTTTGTATAGGACAGTCTGGTAGCGCTGTTGGTTGTCGCTATCCATGTCAACTCTTACTGCTATATTTTTTCTTTGGGCATGCACCCGAACCGGAAGTACAGAGGCAAACCCAAGTCTGTTAGTTCTGGATGGATTGCAAGCTTGAGATTCAGTTTGCCATCTATTATGTATGTAAACAATAATTACATTATCAAAACATTTGACATTAGTATAAGTCACCAAGCGGTAATTCTTAATTTTATTTTATGGCATCTTGTCCGAGCGCAGGAAATATACCAGCCAGTAGTCGCCCACAACCTTACTATGTTGGGTATTCTTCAATAATCTACCCCCAAAAGTGACAATTGTTTAAAGTTAATGTGAAGTTGCGACAAGCAAGAGTCACTGACTGATTTAAAGACTGATTGAATTGATTAAACGTCTTTTCTAGCTAGCAATTTTCAACCCAATCATCCTCAAATCTAGAGAATCTCAGGGAGGCGAGGGGAGGGTTATTTTAGCTTCCACAAGGCAAGTGTTTGTGCAAGAACAGCCGTCGAGGACGCCCCAGCAGCCAGTCACTCCAGCTGGGATCGCTATGGTGTAGGTGATATCCCGCCTTCAGATAAAGCTGCCGTGCTTGATGATTGTTTTCTAACACGTGCAGGTAGAGGTCGCAGAATCCCCATTCCACTGCGGTTCGTTCGCAGCGCAGCAGTAACTGCTGCGCGACTCCCCGTCGCCGACACGAGCGGTGGACAGCCAAATTCGAGATGTAAGGATATTGAGAACTCCACGGTTGCCAGGAACAGGGACGAAGCCCCATTTCAACCGTCCCTACCACGGAATCAGCATTTGTTCCTTGGCGTTCTTGTGCTTTTAGGGACGGGGATGAATCCTCTCCTCTCCCCTGATTGGTACTACCCGGAGCGACAGCGGCTAAACAGATGTAATTCGGAGGAATCAAGCGCAGTCGATTGCGTAAATCTTCGTAAATTCCTAGTCGAAATAACGGATAGGCCAAAGCCCAAATTCCTGACCGAGGGTGAAAGCTATCTGCCAGGATCTCGGTGAGGCTGGTCACATCATTTTGGTGGGCTGCCCGGATGATAAAGTGAGAGGCACCATTCGGTTGTGCGGCTCTTTCAGGTTGGCGGTGCAAGAGTGGAAAGCAGGGATTCACAGCCGAGCGTAAATTGGATATCTAGCAGGTTTCATCCTAGATCATTTTGCAGTGATTTTTGCAGGTTTAAGATCGGGGTACTGGAGCAAAATGAATTAACTGGGAAGATTGACAAGTTGCTAGGCTGGAGAGTTTCTAGGTTGCCCTAGCCTGGAAGAATGCCTACCTTAGGCAAAGCTTCTTTTGTTCCAGCAAGGATACTATTGTACAAGGAGTGCATCGGCCTAGGGAAAATTGGCATCGGACGGTAGAGCCAGCATCGCTATCCTGTCCGGAGCAGCAGCGCTCGTCCAGGTATTTCTCTAACAGCCTGTTATCGATCAATTTCGGAGCAGGGGATATGGAAGCGCGATCGCAGTAGTTATAACTGAGATCCACGCCCAAACGTTAAAGTCAGAAATGAAGAGCGGGTATTTTAAATAAAAAGTAAGTGACAAGTGCATTTTCTCCCCAAAAAGTTATTGAACTGGGTAGGTTCGTTGTCAGTCGTCTGACGACCATAAGCATTGCCTACACCCTACCCCGATTTCTCAGGAACCGCTGTTGGGTAGGACCAAGGCTTCCCCGCAAGGGGAGCGGGGAGCATGAGCCAGAACCGGGGTGTTTCTCGAAAATCGACACCAGAAGGTACAGCAGTACTGAAACTGAAAAATTAAGATTAATTAGGGTGCAACCAGGCAATTTCCACAGCTTCCGGATTCGGAAACAGTGGGATGCGGATAGTAGCTTGGATAGGGAGCGTCTATCTTTATCTCCCATCTGCTTTTCCATCTCAATCGCTGGAATAATCTGTGCATGAAATGGAGACTGTTTTGCATTTGCATGGGCGTAGGCATGAGCTGCACCATACTACAGCAGGAGAGCGGGGCATGAAATCCCAAGCCAGTAAAAAGCCCAAAATTCTGGTCGTCGATGACGAACCCGATAACCTCGACCTGCTCTATCGCACTTTTCATCGAGAATATAAGGTACTCAGGGCAGATAACGGCCCTGCGGCGCTGGAGATTCTGGCGCATGAGGGGGATGTTGCCGTGATCATCTCGGATCAGCGGATGCCCCTGATGAGCGGCACAGAATTTCTCAGCCTCACCGCCACCCAGTACCCAGATATTATCCGGATTATTTTGACGGGTTACACCGATGTGGAAGATTTGGTGGAAGCTATCAACGCCGGAAAGGTCTTCAAGTACGTCACCAAACCCTGGGATGCAGCTGAGCTAAAAGCGCTGGTGCAGCAGGCAATGGATACCCACAACGTTTTGAAGGTTCGGACTGAGGAACTATGCCGGACGCTGCGCCGCGAATCGCTGCTCAATACAGTCACGAATACCATTCGCAACGCCCAGTACCGGCGGGGCGGTTCGCCCCTTCAGCAAGTCCTCCAGACGATTGTGGAAACCGTGGGTCATATGCTGGAGGTCAGCGTGTGCATTTTGCGTCCCTTCCAGGAAGACGGGATGGCAGATGAAGGATTCATTTATCAGCGACAAGAGGCAAAAGGCAAGCGGCAATCCTCAGGACTCATCATTTCCGAACTGAGTCCATCGTCAGGACAGAGAACGGCAGGACAGAGGACGGAGGAAGAAGGCGGGAGTCAGGAGTCACTAGAATATACGGCTCCGTCTTCAGTTTTGCTCCCTGAGTCTTCTTTGGGAGAGAGCGAGACTGGGCAGCACAATGAAGATCCCCACTCAGTCTTGAGTCTTCAGTCCTCAGTTCTCAGCCAGTTGGTGTGGGAAACGCACGATGTAGAAGTCATTAATGATGTCGAAACGGATGAGCGACTTCCAGGCGATACCCCTGTAATTAGGCAACGCCTAGAGGCAATGCGACAGGCGGATATCCACTCTAGCTTGGTGGTGCCGCTGTATTGCCAACTGGAATTGATGGCAGTTCTGGCGCTGCACCAGTGCGGACAGCCGCGCGTCTGGCAGGATGATGAGATTCAGCTGGTGGTGATGGTGGCGGATCAAGCGGCTCTGGCTCTTTCTCAAGCGCGGGCTTACGAACAGGTTTCTCGGCTCGCACAAAGAGAGGCACTTGTCAATACGATTACAACGGCAATCCGCTCCAGCCTTGACCCGCAGGACATCTTTGCGGCGATTACACAACAGTTGGGACAAGCCTTGCAAGTGGATGGCTGTGCCCTGTCTCTGTGGCGTAGGGAGGATGAGTTTGTTCAGTGCGTGGGCTTGTATGACGGGGCAGAAAGCCTGGTGCTGGATACATCGGTGAGCGAGGACCCGATTTTCGACCGTACAAGCGAAGCATTTGTCACCAAAATGCAATTAGCTCCGCATCTCGGCAATCATGCTTCGCCCCTGCAAGCGAAGAATCCTCAATTGCCCCACTCGGTAGTCCCAATTGCCGGAAATCCGGTGTTGCAACAGCTGCTAAATACACAACACCCGGTGGCAGTCCACGATCTGGATCGGAACCCGGAAATGAACGGGTTCGATCTCCCGCTGCGGAGTCCGGCGCGGGCGCTGTTGGTGGTACCGTTACTCTCCGATGGTCAGATTATTGGTAGCATTACCTTGCGCCAAACGAACCGACCTCGCCGCTGGCACGCTTCAGAGGTTGAATTAGCGCAGGCGGTGGCAGCACAGGCAGCGATCGCAGTCACGCAGTCCCGACTGTATCAAAAAACTCGGCAGCAGGCGGAGCGGTTACTGGAATTAGACCGGCAGAAAACCGAGTTTTTCCAGAACGTTTCTCACGAATTTCGCACGCCGCTGACTCTGATGCTAGGGCCGCTAGAGTCAGCGGTCAATCAGCATCAGGATATGCCCTACGACCAAGCTGCGATCGCCCTACGCAACTCCCGCCGCTTACTGCGACTGGTCAATCAACTGCTGGATATCCAACGACTCGACGCCGGTCGAATGCAAGCCAGTTTCCGTCCTTGTAACTTAGTAGAATTTATCGAAACCATTGTCGAAGCTTTTCGCCCCTACTGCGAGAAAAAAGGCTTGCAGCTGACACTCGAAATGAAACCCTGTCAGCCAGTTTATTTAGATTTAGAAAGATTTGACAAGGTACTCTACAACCTTCTCTCCAATGCTATGAAATTTACCGAAGCGGGAGGTACGATAGCCGTGCTAGTGCAACCCGCTGGAGATCATGTCCGAATCCAGGTTTCAGACACTGGCATTGGCATTCGCCCGGAACAAATCCCCCATCTGTTCGAGCGCTTCCGTCAAGCGGAAGGGTCAGTCAACCGCTCCTATGAAGGCAGTGGCTTGGGTTTAGCGCTGGTGAAAGAATTGGTGGAACTCCACGGCGGTCAAATTTCTGTCGAGTCGGTTTACCGAGAAGGCAGCACCTTTACCGTTTGGCTGCAAACTGGAACCGCACACCTACCGCTGGATCAGGTGTTGGAAGTGCCAACTGAAGTCCAATCCAATCGCGCTGCTGTGGAACTGGCAGATTTGGAGGTGGAAGAAGAAACTGGAGACTGGGAACTTTTGAGACAGGATGAAGCAGCATCTTCTCTGAATTCACTACCAACGGAGTCGCAACCAGTATCCGCCTCCAGCGTCAATTCCTCCGTCATCCACACCGTCTTAGTGGTGGACGACAATCCAGATTTACGAGCTTATGTGTCTCGGATTTTGCTAAATGATGGCTATCAAGTTTGCATGGCTCGCAACGGCAACGAAGGATTCGCCGTCGCGAAGGAAAGGCGACCCGATCTGATCGTGACGGATTTGATGATGCCCTTTGTGTCCGGTTTGGATATGATTCGGATGCTCCGAGAAAACCCAGAACTTAAGGGAACGCCGATTATTTTGCTCACTGCCAAAGTAGACGAAGATACTCGCATTGAAGGCACTGAGAGGGGAGCGGATGCTTATCTGGCTAAGCCATTTAACGACCGGGAATTGTTAGCATTAGTCCACAATTTGCTAGCGCTCAAGGAAAATGAGCGCCGGGTGGTGGAGCTGAATTCTTACCTGACTGAGTCGGTGCTGAAACGCTTTTTACCTCCAACGATGGTGCAGAAGGCGGCAAAAGGCGAACTGAAGCTGGATTTGAGTCCAGAACCTAGGTTGGTTACGGTTTTATTTAGCGACATCGTGGGTTTTACCAGTTTGGCAAATACCTTACGAGCGCGACGAGTGGCTGAGTTGCTGAATGAATATCTAGAAGCAATGACCAAAGCCGTGTTTGATAACGGTGGCACGGTGGATAAGTTTATGGGGGACGCAATTTTAGCGTTGTTTGGTGCCCCAGAGGAACTGACACCCAACGAGCAGGTACGACGGGCGATCGGTGCGGCGCGGCAAATGCACGCTTCTTTGGAGCAACTCAATCAGAAATGGTTGGAAGCAGGCATTGTCGGCACGAGCGATCGCGCACCCGTCCAGTTCCGCTGCGGCATTCACCAAGGAACTGCCGTGGTGGGAATGTTCGGAGGCAATCAACGGTCGGATTACACGGCTATCGGCCCTAGCGTGAATATTGCCTCTCGCCTTCAAGAAGCAGCGGAGCCGAATTGCATCCTGGTTTCTGCTGCCGTTGCCGATTACCTGGACGAGCAGGAAATGACCAAGTGCAGCCCACTCAAGCTCAAAGGCATCGATGAAACCGTTCTCACCTTTGCGGTTGAACTTAAAGAAAGTGCTGGGGACTGAATAAAGTGCTGAGTCCTCAGTCCTCAGCACTGTTCTCCGCTTTGCGCTTATCGTTGTGGGTGGCGCTGATTTCCACCGTCTTTGTTGCGATCGCGGGAGGACTGCTGGGCTACCTGTTGGCACGTTACCGCTTTCCCGGTCGAAACTGGGTGGATGCTATCGTCACGCTGCCCTTAATTTTGCCGCCGACTGTGGTGGGATTCTATCTGCTTGTTCTCTTTGGACGCCAAGGGTTAATCGGACGCCCTCTCTACGAAGCGACTGGTTGGACGCCCATTTTTACCTGGCAAGGTGCAGTCTTAGCGGCAAGCATTATGGCGTTACCGCTGATGGTAAAAACTACAAAAGCAGCTTTAGAAAGTGTTGACCCCGTTTACTTACAAGCTGCTGCGACATTGGGTCAATCGAATGGGCAAATACTTTGGCGCGTTTGGTTGCCTTTAGCCTGGAAAGGCATTCTCGCGGGAATTGTCCTGAGTTTTGCCCGCGCTTTAGGGGAATTTGGCGCAACCTTAATGATTGCGGGGAATATTCCCGGTGTCACGCAAACGATGCCAATGGCAATCTACGAAGCCGTTCAGTCGGGACGCGACAACACCGCCTTGATTTTGGTGGTTATTCTCAGTTCGCTGTCTCTGTTCATTCTTTTTCTGACAAATTTTCTGGAACGTAGCGGATTCAGGTGAACGTCTACTGTTTCTAACAATAAGAGTCCTTGAAGTTTTGAGAATGGCACTACCAAACCAGCGCCCCAACGATCCGGCTCAGAGTCCTCCGACTCGGCACTTACATCTCGTTAGCGCATCGGCTCCACCTCCCTTAGAGAAGCCAGATGCGATCGCCTCCCAGCCGCGAGTCGATGCCCGGAATCGGTCTACATCATCCACGCTGTGGAGTATTTACACTCTAATTTCTGTAATTGTCCATGTATTGGGGATGTGGATGTTGCAGCGGGTAATCATGGGATCTGCCAGCGTCGATGTGGCTACGGAACCCATTCCTGTTGAGCTAATTACCTCCGTTCCCTATTCCGAAGAGAGGTTAGAGCCACAAGCGGCAACTCCCCAACAAAGACAAGAGAGCGATCGCAATTTTAACGTTCCAGGTAGAAGCCCTGTACAGCAGCCGATACCCGCGCAGCCTCAAGAAAATCCTCCTGTAAATTCTCAACCGAGGATTCAGCGCTCTTTCAGAATCCGTCTCAATCCTTTCCCTCAAGCGCAAAACCCTACCGCTAACTCGCCTTCTACCCCGCAAAGACAGCAGCCGAACTCTGATGTGGTTGCGACCAGACCCATCATTCCTACACCCGCCTCGCGCCCGCCATTTGTGCCGCAGCAAGCCCCTGAAACGGGTCGTCCCTTGGGGTCATCCTCCCAAGATGCAGGAACGCCCGCACCTGCACCGCCATCTCAACCGCAGCCATCATCGTCCCAACCCGTCGAACCATCCCCAGCTCCTGTCACCCCTCCGCCAGCTCCTCCCGTACAGGCAAGCCCAGCCCCACCAGCTCCAGCTCCCATTCCACCCGCACCGCCTGCTGAGGAGGCACAAAGCGCACCATCGCCCGCACCCGCAGCCCAAGGTAGAGGCGTTGTGGCAACTTTGTTCAATGTCCGCTCTGGTAACGCTGGCACTGATGAGCCGAACCAATTAGCCGTACCGCAGCAACAGCAGAAACAAATTCCCGACCTTGATTATCCGCTGCTAACTGGGCCAGCTCCCGACCAGCCTATCGTCTTGGAAGTTTTATTGTTGATTGATAACACGGGCAAACCGTCAGTTCAGCGAGTGCTGCAAGGAAGCGGAAATTTAAACGATTCGCAGTTTGTCAATGAGCTAATTCAAGGCTGGAGATTTCAACCCGCTTACATGGGAGGTGGAGCCGTTGACAGCTTGCTGGAAGTCTCTATCCGAATTTCTCCTCTCTCCCAGTGAAAAAATGCACGCCTCCCCTACTCAAGCTCTGAAAAATTGTGGTATAGTAATCTAGTTATGGTTTGACCATACCTCAATTTGCGGGTGTAGTTTAGTGGTAAAACCTCAGCCTTCCAAGCTGATGATGCGAGTTCGATTCTCGCCACCCGCTTTTTCTCTTATACAGAATAGTTCAGTGATCGCTTTTTGTCTTTGAAGCAGAATCAGGCGATCGCTCTTAGTCTATGGTGTTAAATTGGGAAGCGATCGCACTTTTCTCATCATCTCAGGTAAAGCGCGATCACACTTCGTTTCTAATAGTCAGCCAGTAATTCTGCTGTGCGTCAAAATGATTTCTCCGAGATTGATGAGAATACTGGAAGAGGGTGCGATAAGCCTAACGGCTGTGCTACCCACGAGTAAATGTTGAACAATTCTTCTCCCCCCTTTTTAAGGGGGGTTGGGGGGATCTAAATGTCTAACACCAACGACTGGAATGATACAGATTTTCATTTACCCTACAACCGACAGCTAGTAGAAAAGGCGAAAGAACTACGAAAAAATATGACGCCAGCCGAGAAAAAGCTGTGGTATGGCTATCTGCGAACGTTCAAGTTTCGGGTTTTGCGGCAAAGACCCATTGATAATTTTATTGTTGATTTTTTCTGCGCTCAGTTGAGGTTAGTAATCGAAGTAGATGGAGAGAGTCATTTTACGGATGATGGCAAGGATTATGACTGGGGAAGAACGCAGATTTTAGAAGGTTATGGGCTGAAGGTTTTGCGGTTTACTAATGATGAAGTGCTGAAGGATTGGGAGGAGGTTTGTAGGCGAATTGAAGAGGAGATCCCCCCAACCTCCCTTCAAAAGGGGGGCTAAGAGGAGTATGTGCGCTCGCGCAGTGTATCGGAAGTAGAATCATGCGATCGCGTCTCTGCACTGCTTGTAGGACTTGACAAATTACCTTTTCATGAATTAGTTTTCTAGCAGTTAGTATTTATGTACTAATCTGAAAGAGAGCGATCGCGCATTGTCTCTGAAGTATAGTCATCCATAAGTTGATTAGCTGATGTTTAATATGTCTCTTGGTTATGCCTGGGAAAAGTTTCATCTATCTGTACTCATACTAGCTGGTGGTCAAGGCAGCTTACATAAAAGGCTTTATGAGGCTTACACTTACCAACTGGGGGTACTCAAAGTAGAGCAAGTTCCAGAAGAATTACAGGAAGCGTTTAGCTTACTAAAAGAAGAATTAAAAACAGTTAAATGTCCTGGAAAGCAAGTAAATATTGCGTCAGTTCAAAGAGCTATAGGCACAGAAAAGGCAAAGGAACTAGCCGAAAGCATTGTCGAAATGTATGACGATATAGCGCAAAGATATGGTCGTACTAAGCAGTAATCCATGAATCTACTCAACGCGAAGTGTAAATTTTGAGTTATGGATAGCCAGAGAAAACCCAACAGCTACTGGGATGAATTGACTAATCTAGAACGCGAACTTATGGCTTTTATTAACGAACACGGTACGCTCGGTTTAATGCCAAGAGCTATAGAATTCGTAAAAGCTGGGCGCAGTGATTTAGCAAACGCCATGCGTAAGCATGGTGGATTTCAGTCGGTAGCTGAAAAATTGGGGTTAACTTACGCTAGAAAACGACCAGGCTATTGGGATGAATTCACTAATGTTAAACAAAACCTATTTGCCTTTATTGAAAAAAATGGCGTTTTTGGTGTGATGCCAACAAAACAAGAACTCCAAACCGCTGGTTATGGTGACTTAGCAAATGCCATTGAGGGAGAGTATGGAGGATATGCAGCAGTAGCAAAGCGGTTAGGTTTGACTTGTGCAAAAAGACAGCGAGGTTATTCGGATGACATAAACAATGTCAAACATGAAATTTTAGCCTTTGTCGAAAAACACGGTACTCCCGGAGTAATGCCGACAGAAGGAGAACTTAAAAAAGCTGGTCAAGGCGCTCTTTTGGGAGCTGTGAAAAAGCATGGTGGAACTCACAAGGTAGCTGAACTATTAGGGCTAGCTTGTGTGAATAGACAGCGAGGTAGCTTGAATGACTTTGAGTGCTTTGCAGGGGAGCTTCTAGCTTTTATTGAGAAACAAGGTACTGCCGGAGTAATGCCGACACAAAAAGAACTTGCAAAAGCGAAGAAAACCAGTCTTGCAAGTGCTATTGCGAGGCATGGTGGTTTTCCCACTGTGGCTGAACGATTGAAATTGAAGTTTACTCATATAGCAAAGCCAACCGATTACTGGAAAGACTTTGCCAATGTAGAACGAGAACTTTTCGTCTTCATCGGGAAAAAAGGTACTCCCGGTATGATGCCGGAATTTTATGAACTTGTCCGCGCTGGACACAGTTCCCTCGCAAGTGCTATTGGAAGGCACGGCGGATTTTCAGCAGTAGCTGAACGTTTAGGGCTGAAGTTGTCGTACACGGCTGGGTGGACAGTGGAAGCTATCCGCAGGTTTGTTGCCTCTCTAATAAACCATCTGGGAACTCTCACGCCTGCCGAACTCTATCTACTCTTCCAGCAGAATGGGATGCTTCAGAGTACAGGCAGCGGGAAAAGCTTTGTGAAGGCTCTTGCTACCGGACGATTCCCGAAAGAAGAGATTGAAAAGTTCGTCAATGGTGAACCGTCAACCGTTGATAAATTCCTGCAAGATAAGCAGCTAACTCTCGAAGCGCTTGAAACTAGCGGCAATAATGACATCCCTGATAAAGGAAATGTAACCTCCCAGGACAATCTTGACGACCAGATTGACGAGACTATTGAACCATCCGAGGAAGAGGACGACCTTGACCTTCCGGTTGTCCAGACGAAGGAAGTGCTGGCATCCTTAGATCACCCCGTTGTATCCTCAGCAGATGAAGAAGCCGTCGAATTCCTCATCGCATCGGCAAAAGCAAAGATTTGGAAGCACGTCTTTCGGGATGAAGCCGCAGCCGTAGCGCAGGCTCAAAGCTACACAGGCGACAGCTACGCCGAAAAAGTTAAATCAGAATTCTTAAACGAATATCATCAAGCCAAGAATCTCCCCATCCCAACTGGCTACGCCTTCTGTATTAACGGCAAAATAGCAGAACCCAACCTCATGCAGCGACTCGCCGCCGTTCAGGTACGCGACAAGAAACGAGTCGGCAATTGGTCGGGAACTGGTGCAGGCAAAACCCTCTCAGCCGTCCTCGCCAGTCGCGTCATTAACGCCCATCTCACCCTTATCTGCTGTCCTAACAGCGTTGTTGATGGTTGGAAAAAAGCGATTCTCAACATTTTCCCAGATAGCGCGATCGCGACCAAAACCTTTACACCTGACTGGGCAAATGCCGTCGGTGACGAAACTGGGTTAGGTGCGGCGCTGAATCTAAATGCTCATCGTTACATCATTGTGAACTATGAGAAGTTCCAGCAGCCAGACTCCGCTGATTGGGTGCGCTCATTTGTGGAAAGTGAGTTAATCGATTTCATCGTTATTGATGAAATCCACTACACAAAACAACGCCAAGTCGAGAACATATCGCGGCGCAAGCAACTGGTAAGCGCACTCATCACCGCCGCAAGCGATCGCAACCCAAATCTACACATCATTGGGATGTCCGCAACACCAGTAATTAATAATTTGCAAGAAGGTAAAAGTCTAGTCGAACTTGTGACAGGAGTCGCCCACGACGAACTCGACATCCACCAAACCATTGCCAACTGCATGAAACTCCACCAGCGACTCGTGACACTGGGGATACGTTGGATGCCCGATTATAAACAACAACTCGGAGAACCCAAGGATTTGTCTATCCCAGTAGACTGTAGTGAATTCATCGACGAAATTCGCGCACTGGGTCGCAAAGGCACCCACCTCGCACTTGAGCAAATCCTCACCCGCGCCCGTTTACCCGTTATTCGAGAGCAAATCAAACCGAAAACCCTGATTTATACCCATTACGTCCAAGGAATTGACAAGCTACTTAGAGACGCACTCGAAGACGACGGCTGGAAGGTTGGCTTCTACACAGGCGAAGTCGAATTCGATTCGCGGCGTGAGATTCTTCAAGAATTCAAGGAAGGCAACATCGATGTTCTCATCGGTTCAAGCGCGATCGCAACTGGCGTTGATGGTTTACAGCAAGCGTGCAATCGCCTAATCATTAACGTCCTGCCGTGGACTCACGCCGAATTCGAGCAACTAATCGGTCGCATCTACCGCCAAGGGCAACAAAACCCAGTAACAATAGTCATTCCCCTAACTTACGCCCATGTCAATGGCGAACGTTGGTCGTGGTGCGACTCGAAAATGCAGCGATTGCGATTCAAAAAGTCGATCGCCGATGCTGCCGTTGATGGTGTAGTTCCAGAGGGATACTTGCGATCGCCTGCCCAAGCCTATCAAGATGTAATCGCTTGGCTAGAGAAGCTAGAAACAGGCGTCCAAGTCATCGCCCGTCCGAAGATTGTAATTCCGATTCCCGATAACGACCCAGCAGACGTGCAGCGGCGGTTGCAGCGTTACGGCGACTTTTCCGCCATGAACCGCCACTGGAACCAAACCCGAAGCGAAACTACTCACCATCGCCTACAGGAGAATCCAGAGGAGTGGTCGAATTATCATACTTTATACACTGAGTCAAGGAAAAATTGGGCGGTCATCCCTTATGAAGAGATGATTCGCTGGTGCCAACAACGTAGCGGCTACACTATCGGTGATTTCGGTTGTGGTCAGGCGAAGCTGGCTGAAGCGGTTTCAGATCGCCATACAGTTTACAGCTTTGACCATGTTGCTGTGAATCAGGAAGTTATTGCCTGCGACATGGCTCATGTTCCCCTTGACGATCAAAGGCTTGATGTAGCGATTTTCTGCCTGTCACTGATGGGAGCGAACTTCACCGATTACCTGCGGGAGGCGAACCGCACTCTGAAACTGGATGGTCAGCTTCATATTATCGAAGCAACTTCAAGATTTAGCGATCGCCCTCAATTCCAAACTGACCTAGAGGCTTTAGGATTCATTGTTGTCAGCGTTCAGGATGCATGGAAATTTACCCATATCCACGCCTTGAAGACTGAACGTAGACCCCAAACCACAGGAGAACTCCAGTTCTAGGGCATTTATTGCCGTTACACGCTCCAACGAGCCAGCGTTTCAGCATCGCCAGCCTAAAAAAAACAAGGCAGACTCCTGCCTGCCCTATATAACATCAAGAACAACCCCTGCGGAGTTGCCCTGATGATGAGACCCTGCATCCGCACTCAGCAGATACTAGGGCGCTCAGTCTTGAGCAAATACTGTCTCCTTAGTCTTTGCCAGTAATGCCTTCTAGAGCCTTCTGAACTTTTTGTTCAACTGATTGGACGCCTTGCGAGTTTTCGTTGGTACTCATCTTGTCAGCATCAGCGGCTCCTTGAATTTCATTCAGACCCTGGCTGGCTTCCTTCTGAGTCTCCTTAAGCGAATAGGGGTCTTTCAGAACCGCCTTTTGTGATTTCTCTTCAATCTTCGTCAGATTGGCTTCTCCGTCTCCGGGGCGACTGTTGGTGCCGCTATATCCTGCGGGGGTTTTTGTGCTGCTGTAGGCTGGAGTTGCATAGCTGAACAATAGTAAAGCGCAAAAACAAGCAGCGATCGCCATACGCACTGGACGTACCCAAGCAGACAGGTTGAAACGGATCGATTTCATAGAGTCCCTCTCTCCTAATTTGTCGAAATTAGCACTATTAAGATTTGTTGATCGGATCAGACGAAACAACTGCCTGAACGACCTCTCTTATTTGCTCAAATTTTGGAGCTTCTGACATCTGTACCTAGGTATACTTGCAATAAATCTTTAGAAAAGGCAATAAAAGTCAATAATTTGGCTTAACTTGGCGATAAAAACTGAATTTTGGGTAATAGTGGGTCTTCAACCATCCCAATTCCCTTAAATCCCCAGCGTTGCAGCAACCCTTTTACTTGGTTTCCAGAGATAGACTCGACAGCGAAGCGATCGCTGACATCTGGGGCATGGGCGTTGAGATAGCTTAGGGCATCAAAATGTTCGCCAAACATCAACAAGTAGCCATCAGTTGATGAAGCACTTCTATCGGGTTGAGCTAAAAGATATTGACCATCAGCTCTCGAACGGATTAGGTAATAAACTTGGGAAAACATAGTAAATGCAAAGGTAGTAGGCTAATCGCTAATTGATAATTGGACAAGTTTAAAACCATTAGCCATTTCCTCATTTAAGATTTTCCAGCTTAATTCTCGGATCGGCTACCTTAAGCAATAAATCGGCGATAAGATTGCCGACAATCAGCATCACTGCCCCCATAATCAAACTTGCCATTACTAAGTAGATATCTTGGATAGTGACTGCCTGTAAAATCAACCGTCCTAATCCCGGCCAATTGAAGAAAAATTCGGCAATAAATGCCCCACTTAACAAACTGGCAAACTCAAATCCCAAGAGCGTTATGAGGGGATTAATCGCATTGCGGAGGGCATGAACATAAATCACCCGGTCTTCGGGGAGTCCCTTGGCACGAGCTGTCTGGATATAGTCTTGGCGGAGAACATCGAGTAATTCTCCCCTGGTAATTCGCTGCAAACCTGCAAAACTGGTGACACTCAGCGCTAGGGTGGGTAAAATCATGTGCCAACCGATATCCAAAATTTTGCCGAACCAGGATAAATCGGCGTGATTGATGCTGGTTCTGCCACCGACTGGAAATAGGGGTGAAGTGTACTGGGCGAAAATTAGCAACACCAGCGCCGTGATGAAGCTGGGAAACCCTTGTCCGGCGTAGCTCAGCACTTGCAGGAGGCGATCGCTAGCGCGATTTTGGTTAACTGCACCGACGATCCCCAGTGGAATCGCGATCGCCCACGTCAGAATCACCGATGCGATCGCGAGTTCCAATGTCGCTTGGATACGCTCCCACAACAGCGATGACACCGAACGCTGATAGACAAAACTCGTACCAAAATTGCCATAGCGCAAAATCTGCCACAGCCACCGTCGGTACTGTTCAATCGCTGGTTTATCCAAACCAAACTGTTGCCTGAGTTCCTCAATTCGTTCCGGGGAAATTTTGGGATTCTGCCTCAAAGTATCTAAATAATCTCCCGGAGCCATCTGACTAATTGCAAAACTCAGCGTCGAGGCTAGAAACAAAGTCAAAATTGCCTGTAATAGCCGTTTTGCCACGTAGAGAAAAGTTTCACTTGTAACCAGCCTTTTGAGCCAATTTAAACTAGCTGTTAACCCATTCTGACCTGAAGAATTTCTAGTAGAAGTCATGAAATATAGAATCCCATATCGCCAAAATTTTTGTAACTTGCTAATCGCTAATTGTTTAATAGCTTGTTTTCCATTAGCAATTAGCAATTAGCCATGAGCAGTTGCTCCCTAATACTCAACCAGCGTCACAATTGGCACATCAGGAAGTCGTTGACGCCCACCTAAATCTCTTAGCTCGATGATAAATCCAAATCCTACTAAGGTGCAGCCAATTTTCTGTACCAGCTCAGCCGTTGCCGTTGCCGTTCCACCCGTCGCGATCAGATCGTCCACAATCAAAACACGGCTTCCGGGATGTAGAGCATCTTGATGCATCTCTAGGCGATCCATCCCGTACTCTAATTCATACTCAACCGTGTGAACAGCACCTGGTAACTTTCCAGGCTTCCGGACGGGGATAAACCCAACTCCCAGTTTGTATGCCAGAGGTGCCCCAATAATAAAACCCCGCGACTCCATCCCAACGACGTACTCTGGAGACAACTGGGCGCACTTTTCGGTTAAGGTTTCAATGGTGTAGCGCAGTCCTTCCGGATCTCGCAGTAGCGTCGTTATATCCCGAAACAGAATTCCTGGTTTAGGAAAGTCTGTAATGTCGCGTATCAGAGACTTGAGATCCATAGCAGCTCGTAAAAAGAGGGTTGTAGGTAAACTCGGTATCCGTTGCATCACAGAGGCAGGATCTCCCCCGGATGTGCAAGGATATACCTGGAAAATCGTACACTAGAAGGCTGCACGGTTTTGGAGCATTCCTAACACTCAAGAGCCAGCGGGCAGCTATTGAGGCGTGTGAGTAGTCGTATCTATATGATTCAAGTACAACCACCTCCAAAATCATCCACTTGCCCGAAGCTTCAATCCCGATCGCGACACCCTGATTTTAGTAAAATCCAGCTGGGCATATAAATAATCGGATAGCAGATGGACACAAATGTAACCGTCAAAAGTCATTGATTTCCATATGCAATTCGTTGTAGCCCGTGCGAGCCATCAACCAGTTCAACTGTCCTGCTATTTGGAATGAATCTTTCTGTGAGCGTAATGCCATTAAACAGTCCTCCACGAGAGTCAATGCCGCTGATTTTAGACAATCTCCCTGACCCACCGATTTCGTCGTCAAGTGGGTGTCCGCGTCGAACTCGGCTACAAATTGACCTGATGCTACTAGCAATAGAAGCCCTGGAATTGGGAGGGTCTGAAGCAATGCTGACAGTGGCGAAGGATTTGGAACTCCAGGGAATTATCAAAAATCGGGTACACCTTTGGCGAATCCGAAGCAGCAACCCGCTACGACGATCTTATACACGCCGTTTGCTAACCCTGGATGAAGCCAAAGCGATGGTGATCCTAGTCTGCCATCTAGCACGGCGGTTAACCGTGTTGATCCGGCAGCTGCTACTGGCTTATCAACAGCTGCGTGACAAGCAGGTGCCATTGGAACATCATTTTCGCTTGTCTGAGTATTTAGAAAGGTTCCGCGCTCACTTCCGGAGCCGAATGAATCCACGACGCGCTGGTGTCGCCGCCTATAACTCTGATGAGAAGTTAAACAATCTGGCTATTGAGCTGTTAAGCGAGCTGCTATTTTGTACGGGAACGTCTGGAATGCAAAGATTTTGGAGCAGCCTTTTTGATGGAGAAGTGTAACTTTCATAGAAAAGGAGTAATCGGTAATCAAGAATAAGAGTGATGAGCATTGGTGTTGCGTTTTGAGACGAGAAGAAAGTTCTTGACTTAAAAACTCAATCCTCAAAACTTAAAACTTTTCCCGAATTACCAGTTACCAATTACCAATTACCTATTAGTTTTTCCCCGAATTACCAATTACCAATCACCAACTGAAAATGACTATTCGCCGTCCGTACAGTCTGCCTAACTGCACGCTGATCCTAGAAGGGTTAAGCGATGCTACAGCTGCTGGTCAGGTGGACACCCGACCCTTAATGTCTATCCTGGTTAATGCTGAGTGCCATTTTGCGGGTAAGGAGAAGCCATTAACGGGAGGACGTGACTTTTTTGAAAGCCTGGTGACAGCAGCCAGCAACTATGCTCAAGAATTCTTGAGTGGGGTGCCTCACTCCCATAGTCTGAAAGACAAGCCGAGTTTAGTGCAGTTTCAGAAAATAGATGCCCATCTGCATCGGTTAATTGTTGAGTCGCCGGGAAGTGGTGGAGACTCGACTCATAGTGGCGCATCCAGTGGGACAGCCACAACCCTCCAAGCAAGACAAGTTGATATCACAACGGTACAGCTGTTTGATTTAGTGGAGGCGGTGGATCAGTTCCTGGCTGATGGTCGCACGCTGCCAGACATCATGCTGTCCATCGCGCCGGTTCCGAAACGCTATGCGAAGGCTGAAGTGCCGGTGGCACAACGCGCCGCACCAGCAGCAGTTGGGGTCACGAGTTTGGCATTGGCAGCGATCGCGTTTTCTAGGGTTCCCCCTCCCGAAGTCAAGAACCTCAAAGATCCCTTGCCCCAGCCCAACAGCTTAACGACCCCTGCTAGCCCTGTCTCGTCCGAGCAGCCGACAGCAAGCCCCACGTCATCTAGCGCTGAAGCTACCGACTTGGAAACCCTGGTGACAGCAGCACCAGAGCTGACCGATCCCACCCAGTTGTACTTCTTACAACGGAAACTGCAAAACAACATTTATCAGAAGTGGACGACCCGCCGCCAGTTTCGGCAAGACTTAGTTTATCGGGTGGGCGTAGGGAAAGACGGAGCTGTGGTGGGTTACAAGCCAGTTAACTCAGCCGCACGCGATCGCTTAGAAGAAACTCCGCTCCCAGAATTGCTCTATATCCCTGCCACTGGTAGCGACATCAGCAAAGAACCCCTGGCTCAGTTCCGGGTGGTATTTACTAGACGAGGCGTCCCCCAAGTGAGTCCCTGGTATGGGTATAAAGAAAAGCCCAGCCTCGGTCCAGAAATTACCGACTCAGCTCAGATAGAGAGTTTAGAAGCTCGGCTTTCCGAACAACTCAAGCAAAATTGGCAAGCCACTCCCAGTTTTCCACGGAGCTTACAATACCGTGTCGCCGTAAACAAAGACGGTGTCGTCGCCGATTACGAGCCACAGAATCAACCAGCCTTTGATTACGAGGATGAAACGCCCCTGCCTAAATTATTCCAGCCGAGCAACTCGCCAGACGCTGTCCCACAGGAACCCCTCGCCCAATTCAGAGTGGTGTTCGCACCCAACGGCACCATCGAAGTTAGGTCGTTGCAGAGAAATTGAGAGCAGTCAATAGTCAGGAGCCAGTTGTGAGGAGTCAATAGTCAGGAGTCAGTTGTGAGGAGTCAGTTGTTAGCCTTTCCTCTAAACACTAACAACTAACCCCTCACAATTTACTTAACGGGTTTAACAGGTTTCTTGACCTGAAAATAAGCCTCCAAAACTTTTAACACCATTGGGGCTGCTACCTTACCGCCGCCGCCTCCAGAATGTTCCGCAAACGCCACAACCACAATCTTTGGCTTGTCCGCAGGCGCATAGGCACCAAACCAGGCGTGAGACAGTCCTGGTGGAGCCTCTGCCGTACCACTCTTCCCGGCAACCGGGGGTAACGTTGGCGCATTCACCGCTTTTCCAGTGCCGCTAGTCACAACGCTCCGGAGTCCTTGGCGCACCACCCTTAGCGTTTCTGGTTTCATATTCAAGGACTCTCGCCAGTTTTTGGACGCCTCATTATCTTTGAGCAGGTGGGGTTTAACTCGGTAGCCACCATTTGCCGGAACCGCAAACATCACGGCAACTTGTAGCGGCGTCGTTTGCAAGAAGCCCTGACCAATGGACATATTCACCGTGTCTCCGATAGTCCATTCCTGCTTCAATCGCTTCTCCTTCCAGGCTGCATCCGCAACCAACCCCGGCAATTCTTCTGAAGCTAACTCAATCCCCGTTTTTTGACCAAAGCCATACTTCCGAGTCCAGTCAATCAAGGTGGGACCACCTATTCCTTTACCAATCTGATAAAAGAAAGTATCGCTACTCATCGCTAGCGCCCCAACAAATCCCAAGGGGCCAAATCCAGCATGGTTCCATTCCCCAAACCGAATCCCACCGACGGTTAAGTAAGGATAGGTTGCTAATACCGTATTCGGAGAATATTTACCCGATTCAATCGCAGCGCTCGCGGTGACAATCTTGAAGGTACTCGCTGGTGGAAAGACTCTTAAAGCGCGGTTGACGAAGGGGTTGCCCTTACTTTGTACTTTCTTCCAAGTTTCTGGGGTGATCCGCTTAGAGAAAACGTTGGGATCGAAGCCTGGGCGGCTGACCATTGCCAAAATTGCCCCATTGTTGGGGTCCATTGCCACGATTGCGCCCTTGCGATCGCCCAATGCCCGCTCCGCAGCCTTCTGCAAATCCAGATCCAGCGTTAACTGCACATCCTTCCCAGCCTTCGCCTTTTTCTGACCAAGAATCCGCAGCACTTGACCCGCACCATCTACCTCAACTTGTTGACCGCCCCATTCTCCCCGTAGCGGTTTTTCAAAAGCTGCCTCCACACCCATCTGACCAATCACATCACCCAAGCGGTAGCCTTGATCTTTCATCTTGGCTAGCTCTTCATCGTTCATTTCCCCCGTATACCCTAAGACGTGAGCGCCCACCTCAGCGTTGGGGTAGTTTCGTACCCCTTCAATATCCACCTCTACGCCCTCTAGTTGGCTCCTGTACTCTTCAAGTGCCGTAATTTGGGCAGGATTGATGTCACGAGCAATTCGTAACAGCGAGGTCGAGGTATAACCGGCTTTTTCTAGTTGCTTTTGAATTTCTTTCTCAGGAACATTTAACAGTTCCGAAAGGCGGCTGAGGGTAGCAGGCCAATCCTTCTGCTTGCGGGCGATGGGCCACAAAAAAACCGAGTGAGACAGGCGACTGCTCGCCAAAACTCTTCCTTTGCGATCGAAAATGGTGCCTCGGGCCGGCTGTTTGGGAATCAAACGAATCCGATTGTTTTCTGCCAGCTGTCGGTTACGTTCCCCCTGAACCACTTGTAAAAAAACTAAACGAGCGCCAATCCCACCCGCCAAGAGTAAGGTAACGAGCAACATGATAATTACAGATTGGAGACGTCGGCCCACAGTTCGGGGGGTGGATTGACGCCCAATTGAGGAAGACCGAGCGATTAAGGTCATAGCAGGAGGCTGAATAAATTGGCTCTAAACAGGGAAACAAAAGGTATTTTGAGTGGGCGGCAATTCACAGAGGGATTGCTCCTACATAGTGTACCGTCACACTTCAATAAGATGAACTGGAGGTGTCCTGAAAATGGGTGCCGTGGAAATAGCATCCAGCACAGAGCGGGAATCACTTGTACTTTGTCATGTACTTTTTCAGGTTCAACGAATCAAAGAATGGCAAATTTTTAAGCGAATCGCAATCGGACTGAGTCCGACAGCTAAAATAAACCAAAGTTAGCAATCAACGCTCAACCAAGCATCACCGGCTCAGCCTTCACAAAACAGACGCGACGGCGTGTGTTGAGCAATTCAAACCTCTGTGGGGCATCGCCACTGGGAATCATCAACTATGTCTCAAACTTCTTTAGCAGAACAACGCTCTCCGGAGACTACAAATGAACTGGATGTGGAACTCCGCAAGGTTTTTAAGGTATTCAATGGAGAAACAGCAGTCCGGGGGGTTGATCTGGAGATCCACCGAGGAGAATTTTTCAGTATTTTAGGCCCCTCTGGCTGTGGCAAGACCACAACTTTGCGCTTAATGGCTGGGTTTGAAACTCCCTCGGCAGGAGAGGTGCTGATTCAGGGGCAGACGATGAACCATGTCCCGCCCCACCGGCGTCCGGTGAACACCGTCTTTCAGAGCTATGCTTTGTTTAGCCATTTGAGCGTTTGGGAAAATATTGCTTTCGGATTGCGGATTAAAAAGCGACCCAGGACCGAAATTGCCGAACGAGTGCAAGAAGCGCTGAAGCTGGTCAAAATGGAAACCTATGCTAACCGCTTTCCTTCCCAGCTTTCTGGGGGACAGCAGCAACGAGTGGCTTTAGCGCGGGCGCTAGTGAATCGTCCAGCGGTGGTTTTGCTGGATGAACCCTTGGGGGCATTGGATTTGAAGCTGCGTAAACAAATGCAGGTGGAATTATCCAATTTACATCAAGACCTCGGTTTGACGTTTGTAATGGTGACGCACGACCAGGAGGAAGCGCTAAGTCTCTCCGACCGGATTGCAGTCATGCGTGGGGGCAAGATTGAGCAAATTGGTTCGCCTACTGAAATCTACGAGCATCCCAAAACACCATTTGTGGCGGATTTCATTGGGGATACCAATCTATTTGAGGGGCGGATTGAAGCTTCTGACTACTCAACGCTCAAAGTTGTCACCAAAAGCGGTTTGCCAGTTGTGGTGCAGCCGTTAGAGCCTTGGGATGAGATTGGTGTCCAGGAGGTTGTGGTATGCGTGCGTCCAGAGAAGATTCAGCTAAGTCTCTATCCGCCAGCGATGCCAATCAACTGCTTTGAAGGTCGTCTGAAGCACGTGATGTACATGGGAACTCATGTTCATTATGTGGTGGAGTTACTTTCAGGCGATCGCTTAACGGTTCGGCAGATGAATACTGTGGGAATTGAGCCTGCCTTGCATACTCCTATCTATGCTCACTGGGCAGCTACCGATTGTCTGGCAATGAATGCCTAGAGCCAATGCAGCGATCGTTACCCGTACGTCTCCCGACATTCCCAGCAGCGACCGGGCTGAATGCAGTTTCAACAAGCGTTAGAATCTCATGGTCAGACCAGTGCGATCGCTTGCTTTCGGGGAACCCGGTCAACCCATTGGTCGTTGGCTAGAGACGCCGGAAGCGATCGCTTCCGGCTACCACCAAACATTAAAAAGTATTCATTCCCATCGATGACTGCCAGCCCTTTGCTGCACTGATTTTGCGCTCCTTTCCCCCAGAACTTGACAAATTGACTCAGCGACCGATTCAATCACTCCGGGGCTATCTCCTCAAAGTCAGGATGACGACTGGAAATTTGAGAAACCCCTACAAATCTAATGTTTGCCTATCAAAATACTGACGCCCGAACTAGGTGAACCGCTCCCTATAGAGCAATCTGTAAGATACTGTTAAAGAGAAATTAGAAATTAAAAATTAAAACTAAAAAATCACCTTGATAGTTTTTAATTTCCTCTTCTAAATTTTGACGATTGACGTGCAATTTTGCTGAATCCCGTGCCTCCAACTGCTCAACGGACGAACCCACAACACTCAACACGACGTAGGTTTTTACAAACGTCAGCTGCTGCTACCCTCGGACTGGCAATGTCTGGTTGCGGCTGGACGCTTGCCCAAGTGCGCTCGGCACCCGCCAACTCTGATGCATCCAACAACAAGTTATTGTATCTCTACACTTGGGCTGGCTATACCGATGAGGATTTGTTAAAACGCTTTACCAAAGAGACTGGAATCAAGGTCATTGCTGATGTCTATGATTCCAACGAAGCGATGCTAGCCAGGATTCAAGCATTGGGAGGCGGGGACTACAGCATTATTTACCCATCTGACTATACGGTGAGGAAGATGGTGGAACTGGGCTTGCTCAGTGAAATCGATCGCTCCCGCGTGGTAGGTTTGGATCGGTTGTTTCCCCGCTTCCAGAATCCCGTCTATGACCCAGAAAACCGCTACAGCATACCTCTGAGTTGGGGAACAACGGGTCTCATTTACAACACCCAGAAGCTGAAGCAACCACCAGCAGATTGGAATTATCTCTGGGACAATCAGCAGGCACTTTCTCGAAGGATGACCTTGCTGAATGATGTTCGGGAAGTAATGGGTGCGGTGTTGAAAATGCTGGGGTACTCTTACAACTCAAAAGACCCGCAGCAGATTAAACAGGCGTATGAAAAGTTAATGGCGCTCAAACCGGCCCTCGCTTCTTTCACCTCTGATGCCTGGAGAACTCAAATTTTAACTGGGGATTTGCTGCTGGCAATGGGATTTTCATCCGATGCCAATGAAATTATTCCAGAAAACAAAAACTTACAATATCTAATTCCTCGGAGTGGTTCTTCGGTGTGGACTGACACACTGGTCGTTCCGATAACAGCTCCCAATCCAGAAGGAGCTTATGCCTGGATCAACTTTATGCTTCAACCTGATGTCGCCGCTCAGATTTGCGAACGTTTAAGTTTCGCGACACCCAATCAAGCTGGCTACAATCAGCTACCTGATGAAATCCGTAACAATCAGATTTTATTTCCCGCAGAGGCGGTACTTGCCCAATGTGAAGGCGTTGCGCCGCTTGGAAAAGTTGCCGAAGTTTATGAATCCTATTGGACTCGGTTGACGAGCAGCTAACATTAAATAATCTTGAGTTTTGAATGATGAATTGAAGCAATAATTGATACTTCATATCAATCATCTTTCATTACTAACTCAAAACTCAAAACTCAAAACTCAAAACTCTTTTCTGTCGTGTCTACCCCAACTTCCCCTCCCTCTATCCCCAATCCCACTTCCTCTGATGGAATAGAATCGCCAGTGCTAATGGGCAGCAGACGCCCAGGCTTGAAGTGGTTGGAACCAATGGCGCTGCTGGGTCCTGCTGGTATCTGGTTGGGTTTGTTGCTAGTGCTGCCAACGCTGGTGATTTTTCAGCTGAGTTTAGTGCCAGGAATCCGGCCTGGGGATGTGGTGAATCCCAGCGGTTTGGATAATTATACGCTGGTGTTTCAACCAGTTTACTTGCAGGTAATCGGGCGATCGCTATTTTTTGCAATTGGCACTACAATCGTTTGTCTTTTACTAGGATTCCCAGTTGCTTACTGGATTGGTCAAATGGCACCAAAACAGTGGCGAAATTTGCTGCTACTAGGCTTTGTCTTGCCTTTATGGACATCATCGCTGCTGCGTTCTTACGCCTGGATTACAATCTTGCGTCCTACGGGTGTCCTGAACACGATGTTAACGACTTTAGGACTTCCAGCTTTGGAGTTGCTGAACCAGAGTTCAGCCGTATTTATTGGGATGGGGTACAGCTATTTGCCTTACATGGTGTTAATTCTTTACGCTTCTGTAGAAAAACTGGATCGGCGGTTGCTGGAGGCCTCTGCCGATTTGGGGGCAAATCCAATTGACACTTTTTGGAAAGTGACTGTCCCGCAAACGCTACCAGGAATTGCGGCTGGTTCTTTGCTTGTATTTATTAGCACTTTAGGGGATTTTGTGGATCCGGAATTGCTGGGCGGTGCCTCCAGCATGACGATATCTCGCTTGATTTATAACCAGTTTTTAGGTGCGACTCAGAATTGGGGATTTGGCTCATCTTTGAGTATGGTATTAATTTTTGCCGTGAGTGTAGCGATCGCGCTTTTAATTAAATACGGCGATAGCACTTCCCAGAAATAAGCTCCATAGATAAGGTGCCTGTTATCACCGACGCACCATTATTATCAGAAATTTTCTGTTAAATCTTCGCAATAGATACTAGACAAGTATTAGCGCAAGTGCTAAATTTATACAATGGGAATATATGCGCCCATATGGAGTCTTTTTTGAATTTAATAATAATTAATTGGTCAGTAAGTGCTGACTGATTTACTATTTACAATAAATGTTGGTTGGGATTCGTTCCCCAACCAAACAAATTGATTAAAGGCGTTGGGTTTCGTTACCTCAAGCCAACCTACGCTTAATCAAATTTTTCAATTATTTATGAGTTATTGCTTAAATCCCGCCTGTCAGAAGTGCCAAAACTCCCACAATGACAAATTTTGTAAAAACTGCGGGACGAAGCTGGTACTTTTAGGGCGTTACCGGGCTTTGGCACCACTTGGACAAGGCGGGTTTGGTAGGACTTTTCGGGCAATTGATGAAGCGAAACCGTCCAAACCAGCTTGTGTAATTAAGCAATTTTTCCCGATACAACAGGGTACGGATACAGCTAATAAAGCAGCAGAGTTATTCCATCAAGAAGCTGTACGGCTAGAAGAATTAGGCAATCATCCGCAGATTCCGGAATTGTTAGCCCATTTTGAGGAAGAGAACCGTCAATATTTGGTGCAACAGTTTATTAACGGACAAAATTTAGCCCATATATTAGAACAACAAGGCGCTTTTAGCGAAACCGAAATTCGCAGCTTGTTGGCAGACTTGCTGCGCGTCTTAGAATTTGTGCATAGTAAGCAGGTAATTCACCGAGATATTAAGCCAGAGAATATCATTCGTCGTCAGGTTGATAATCAACTGGTGTTAGTAGATTTTGGTGCAGCTAAATTTGCGACAGGAACCGCATTAGCCAGAACTGGAACAGTGATTGGTGACTTTCGATATATTGCACCAGAACAAGCAGTAGGGAAAGGTGTTTTTGCTAGTGATTTATATAGTTTGGGCGTCACCTGCATTCATTTGCTGACAAATGTTGAGCCTTTAGAGTTATTTGATACTGATGAGGATGCTTGGGTTTGGCAGAGTTCCTTGCAAAATCCTGTAAGCGATGAGTTTCGTAGCATCTTATATAAGATGATCCAAAGAGGTGCGAAACGGCGATATCAATCCACCGAAGATGTTCTAAAAGCGCTAACTCTACAAAAGTTATCTGTAGCGCCAACAAATCCGAAAAATCCCCAATCCTCGTCTCTACAAACGTTCATTCCGCCAAAGTCATCTGTAGCGCCAACAATTCTGAATATTCCCCAAGCTTCACCGCTAAAAACCTTTGATTTTGATGTGGTGACAGTAGACGCGCAGGGAAGGGAAACTAACCGCCGCCGAATGCAAGCCAAATATTTCTCTGAAGATTTAGGTGGTGGAGTGACACTAGAAATGGTAGAAATTCCAGGTGGTACTTTCCTGATGGGTTCTCCAGGCACGGAAAAGGGGCGAAGTAGTAGAGAAAGTCCGCAACATCAAGTAACTGTAGCACCGTTTTTTTTGGGGAAATTCACTATTACTCAAGCGCAGTGGAAAGCAGTAGCAAATCTGCCAACAATCAAGCGAGTGATGCAACCTAATCCCTATGACTTGCAATATGGAGGTACTACAAATCGACCCGTAGAAAACTTATCTTGGGTAGATGCTGTAGAATTTTGTGCGCGACTGTCGAAAAAAACTGGAAAAATTTATCGTTTACCCAGCGAAACCCAATGGGAATATGCTTGTCGTGCAGGAACAAATACACCATTCCACTTTGGCGACACAATTACAACTGATTTAGCTAATTTTAACGGAAATTATACTTACGCTTCTGCACCCAGGGGAAAATATCGTCAGCAGACAACAGAAGTAGGAAGTTTTCCACCCAATGCCTTTGGACTATACGATATGCACGGCAATGTTTATGAATTGTGTGCTGATGTTTGGCACGATTATTACAACGGTGCGCCTGCTGATGGGAGTGCGTGGGAGTCTGGCGGAAATAATGCGTTCCGGCTGCTACGCGGAGGTGCGTGGAGCAACAATCCCGAACACTGCCGTAGTGCGGTTCGTGACAAGCTTCACCCAGACGGCAGGGGCAGGTTCTACGGGTTTCGAGTAGTGACTGTTCCCTCGGCGTAGACTTCTTAGCCCTTTACTCTCTTCCCTTCTTCCTTCGCGCTCTATAGGGCTAACGCGCATGGCTCGGCTAGTGCGCCTTCGCGGTTCGTAGAAAAATCAATTTACCTGAACGCACAGATTCCCATTCTATAAGTATAACCCTAATCTACGAAAACGCAGTATAAAATAATACAAATATTCAAAACTTTACGGAGACGATAACACTTGAGAGGCGATCGCACTCTTCCAAAGATTCAATCGCATCCAGTAAAGTGAAGAAAGTTGGCATAGAGCGTGTAGCGAAGTGGCTGCTCTGTTCAGCATCGCAAATCCGACAAATGGTGAAATTGAATGACAGGCACCGTCAGCCATCAGCAGGAGGAAATCCCTTTAGAGATTATGTTGAAGCCCCAGGATAAACCTCGTATTTCTTGGCAGGTTATTTTCACACTGCTGATGTTCTTTTATATGTACCTGCCCATTCTGGTACTGACGTTTTATAGTTTTAACGAATCTACCTATAGCGCCGGTTGGGAGGGATTCACCTTCAAATGGTATCTGAAGCTGTTTCAGGACACCCGCGTCCTGACGGCGCTGCAAAATAGCTTAACCGTGGCTTTGTGTGCAGTAGCGATCGCTGCCGTCTTAGGCACCATAATGGCAGTTGGTTTAGCCCGTTATACCTTTCCGGGGAAAACCTTGTATCGCGGCGTTTCTTACCTGCCGCTGATTATTCCCGATATTGCGATCGCTGTTGCCACTCTGGTATTTTTAGCCGTTATTGGTATGCCGTTGAGCTTGTGGACAATTGTGGCAGCTCATGTCGTCTTTTGTCTTGCCTACGTCGCCTTGGTGGTTTCTTCTCGAATTAGCGGTTTAAACCCCCATTTAGAAGAAGCTGCCCTCGATTTAGGAGCGACGCCAGTACAAGCTTTTATCCAGGTGTTGCTTCCAGAATTAATGCCAGCAATTATTTCCGGTTGCCTGTTAGCTTTTGTCCTCAGCATGGACGACTTTCTCATTGCTAGCTTCACTGCCGGTACGGGTGCCACAACATTACCCCTAGAAATCTTTAGCCGCATCCGCACTGGCGTCAAACCAGATATCAACGCTCTCAGCGTGATGCTGATGATTGTGTCAGGTTTTGTCGCTTTTGTTGCTGAATTGCTCCGCTACCGCAGCGAACAAAAACGCTTTAAATAGCTTTGAATTTGTAGAGATGTCACTGCATCTTATTTCGGGATTTTAAAATTTAACAATGAACAAAAAATTGTCATAAGTTAAGCTATTTGTTGGTAAAATTATTCAATGAACTTAAATTTAATTCTTCATAATGGGAATTTAATTTGCTTTAAAAAAATGCACAGATTTTCATTATTTAATTAATACTAATAATACCAGCTCAAGGGAAAACAGTAAATTATAAATGGCTCCTATTGAGCCGCTGTCAAAATTGAAAAAGGAGGCTGATTACCAGCCTCCTTTTCAGGAGAAATAGATAGGGGCGCATAGCAAGAGTGCCCGTATCCGTTGAGGGTTAAACAAGTTTGAGATTGGGATACTCAGCCAGCAAATCATCAGAGGTAAGCGTGTCGCCTTCTGCCTGAGGTGCCCAGAGAATTTCTACTGCAAGTAGGCGATCGCTCCCGATGCCACCAATCTGACGCAAGGCTTGACGCAAATCGTCAGTGCTGTTGATTTTCGGCAGTTGCAGATTGCCTTCGGCACCCACCAAAATCGTCACAATAATGTATTCACTAGGGCCTTCTGCCATCATCTGATTTGCCAGCTTGCCAGCTTCCTCAGATCCCGCCGGTAAAGATGCTTTGGGCGTTGCTGCCTTGAGCTGATTATTGACGTTCGAGAGAGTCTCTTCGGTGACTTTGCTGCGTTCACCCAGAGCTAGCTGATTAAACTTGGCTTCTGCGGCTTGTAACGCTGTTTGCTGAGATTCTGCTGCCCCATACACCCAGTATTCCGGGTGACGTAGCAAAGCTAGGGTACTTTCTTGAAGCACTTGGGCACGACCGATGGCGGAACTCATATCAGATGTACGCGCCAACTCGTCTAATTCTCCTTGCAAGCTGCGAGCTTCTGCCAAAAGACCCACTTGCACCTCTGCCACAGAAACTTTGGGATTGCCGTAGCCCAGCGAATCGGCTTCACCCGCGTCGCCAACACCAACGCGGCGGAAGCTGGAAACCAAGAAGTTAGCGATTCCCAGGAAAATCAAAATTGTAAACAGACCGCCAAATCCGCCCCCGATGCCAAAGAAGGGAAATAGCAACGGGAACCCAAATCCACCCCCAAATCCACCCCCAGGATAAGGAGCCGGATAGTATCCGCCGGATGGTGGCGCGTAGGTGCGGCTAGGAGGCGAATAGCTGCGGCTGGGCGCTCTAAAAGAACCCCCTCCAATCCGACCGCCTGAGCGAGCTGCTAAGGCTCCGTCAGCATGACCTAGCGTCAGGGTAAGGATCAGACCAAAGACGAACAAAGATTTCAAAAGGGGTTTAATTGCTGAAAGCAGTTTATTACGCATACATACTGTGCCTATTCAATCTGATTAAAACTGTAGCGGCTGGCAGCAACTCCTAGCATCTTCCTAACTATCGAGCGATCCGAGCTACATCTTTAATGTATCGCCTCCACCCGACTGGCGCGGGATCAATGCGGGGCGGATTTCCTCACGGGGAATCCGTACTCGAAAGGATGACGGATGAGGGATAACGCGAATCGCTGTGCGTTACCCAGGAACTGGACTAGAAACCACAGATGAAAAGTACAGTATGGGGAGTAAATCTTGTGGCTGTTTTCCGAGAAACAACCGAGAATTTATCTTCAGCCATTCCTTGTTCAATCTTCATCTCTGAGGTTCCAATTAGCCGCCGCCGACGATGGTGACGATTTCAATCGCGTCCCCCTCTTTGATCTCCGTTTGCGACCAAAACTGCCGATGGAGAATCTCACCGTTGTACTCAACCGCCACTAGGCGAGGATTTAACCCCAGATGCTCTAACAACTGGGGCAATTTAGTGTCAGGCGGGCAGGTGCGGGGTTCCCCATTCACTTGTAGCGTGATTTGACCAGACGGACTAAACATAAGATTGGGGAACGCGAACATCAACAGAGCGGAGAGTTTGCAGACGACTCAGCTGGGAGAGGAAATACTGAGTCATTAACATCGGCTGATCTGCCTGCATGATGGCGCGAACCGCTGCGACTCGTTCGGCTCCCGCCTCCAGCACATCATTTAAGTTATTCGCATCAATGCCCCCAATGGCAAACCAGGGAATCGAGGCATTTTCAGCCGCATAGCGGACATAGTCTAGCCCAGCAGCAGCTTTATCTACTTTGGTTGGAGTTTCATAAACGGGGCCAACTCCGATATAGTCAGCACCCTCCTGGATAGCTCGCTGCATTTCTTCCGGGTTCGTGGTGGAGCGACCAACCAGGCGTTGTGGCCCTAGCAACTGTCGGGCGAGGGCGATGGAGATATCTTGTTGTCCCAGATGCACGCCATCGGCATTCACTGCCAAAGCCAGATCCACCCGGTCGTTCATGATAAACAGGGCACCGTATTGATGGCATAGCTGGCGGAGTTTGGAAGCGTGGGCGACTCGCACAGAATCGTCGGCAATTTTTTCGCGATACTGTACCAGAGTCAGTCCCCCTTGCAGGGCGGCTTCAACGATGGAAAATAGCTGTTCTGAGGCAGAAGTAACGAGGTATAGATGCGATCGCAACAGCACCTGATGTCGTCGGTAAGCCAGCAAATTGCTCTCCAGCGTATACACCCGATAGCGCAATTGCTTCGCCGCCGAGCCTAGATCGGGGTCGTAAAGCTTGCTATATTCTTCCAGCACCCGCAGGGCTTCTTCCACGCGAGCAAAATTGGCTTGCAACAGCTGCTGAATACTAGAGCGCTGTTGTTCTTGAGGATGGGTCAACTCCGTGCCCGCATCCCCTGGGGTATCCCGTGCAGCCCGAAGCTCCATGCCATGCCATTTGGCTAGCTCCTGTCGCATTTGCTTGCATTCATTGACTAATTGGGAGCTATTCACGCCAAACCGACACCATTCTTCGATAATCCGCAAGCCTTCTCTGGCTCGGTCTAAATTGGCGTCTAGAATGCGGCAAACCGCTGGCTGTGCTTGTATGAGCAAGTCCCCAACTGGCTCTCGAACGCTGTGTTTCTCGCCCATCGCAACCACTCCATTATTTTTCATCGTAGCAGTCTAGTTTCCTAATTTCTGAAATCTGTGAAGTGACAGGGTAGCACGTACCAACCAAATTTTCTCAATTGCCCCATATATTTTATCCAACTGAATAAAAAATAGAATGCGGGGATTAACAAGGTTGAGCAAAATGAACAATGCTGATATCGTGCGGATTGTGAACTAAGTCATGTGAACTAAGTCAGTAACATTTCGTCTATGGGTTAGGAGCAAGTAGCGTCCTTATCCAATTCTTTAGCCTACGGGTTTCTAGTTTTTTGTACCTACCTATTTAAGAACGTTTAACAGCAGTATTATCATTCAAAGAATGCCCCCACAGAATTTTCTTTTGGAATGCCCATCGAATTCCTCGCTTTGAAGAGGATGCTCAGGTTGATGAGCTGTTAGCGGTTGGGGTCTTTTTAGAAATGTAAGAAATGTAAACAAACGGGTAGCCTCTATCCCAAAATAGGGGTGCATAGACTAAAACTAGGTGCTTTCTTCCATCAGCCTTTACCGATATTGCAGTGCCAACTTGAGAGGAGTAGAGCCGTGAGTTTGAAATGCCCCCACAATCGTCAATTGAATGCCCTAGTCAGAAAATGCCGTCCGTCTGTTCGTACCTGTCGCATATTCTTAGGATTAGTGACTGCGATCGCAATCCCGTGGCTGGACGTTACGGTAATCAAGGCACAGCCGACGGTGGCTCAGGTTCCCCCGGATGGGCAGACGCAGATGTCACAAATGAATCGGTTGTATGTCAACCCCGCTGCGGGAAATGACAGTAATGGCACTGGAGACGAGCAGGAACCGTTCCAAACGATTACTCATGCCTTGCAGGTCGCTCAGCCGAACACCGCCATCGTACTGGCACCCGGCACCTACAGCACCGAAACGGGTGAAACCTTTCCCTTAAGACTCAAAGCCGGTGTAACGATTCAGGGCGATCGCAGCACCAAAGGGGAGAATATTGTCATCCTCGGCGGCGGTCAGTTCCTCAGTCGTTTCTTTGGCGGTCAAAATATCGCGATCGCTGGGGCAAATCAAGCAGGGCTGATGGGCGTCACTGTGACGAATCCGAATCCACGAGGTTACGGTCTTTGGATTGAATCCACCAGTCTGATGGTGGCGGATAACACTTTTACGGGAAGTAAGCACGATGGAGTTGCCGTCACTGGCAATAGTGCCCCCACCATTCGCAACAACTACTTCTATGAAAACGGGGGCAATGGGATTACGATTTACGGGACTTCCCGACCGGAAGTGCGGGAGAACGTGTTTGAAAATACGGGATTTGGCATTAGTATCGGTCATAATGCTGCCCCGCAGCTAATTGCCAATCGCATCAGTGGCAACAAAGATGGGGTCGTCGTAGAAACCAAGGCAACACCTGTTCTCCGGAATAATATTATTGAAAATAACGCTCGTTACGGGTTAGTGGCAGTTTCCCAAGCCCGTCCTGATTTAGGAACTGCTGGCGAACCGGGCGGCAATATTTTCCGTGCCAATGGTCTATTGGACATTAACACCAAGGCTTCAAGCCAGGAGATTCCTGCCTATGGGAATGAGATTACTGCCAAAACGGCAGGACGCATTGACCTGACGGGCATGGCAATCCCCCCCACCCCGCTTGTAGAGGCTCCCATTGCCAGCGGGCTTCTGAAGCCGCTTCCCACCGCTTCCCTGCCGCCACAGGAAGCCCTAGCACCGATTCAGCCAGTAGCGAGGAATGGTGGAAGTTCTCAATCTTTGCCACTCCTCTCTAACCGCCCGAACTCAGAGATTTTAACTCCAGTACAATCGGTACCCACTGACAGCACCGGGATTAAAATTTCCGTTCAACCGCCTGCCCCAACCTCTCAGCCAGCAAGAACGTCAGCTTACGGATTACCAACATTGCAGCCTCCGATGGTGCCTCCGGTGGTGCCGCCCCAGCAGCCCAGAGCGACAGCGTCTCCCTTGCCGATATCGCCTGTGCCCCAGACTGCACCCCTAGAAATTCCCGCGCCGCCTCCGGTTGCTCGGTCGCCGTTGCCGACTTCCCCAAAGCCCAGAGCGACCACATTACCAGCGCTACCGTCGTCAGCTTCTACATTACCGGCGCTACCGTCATCCGCCCCGTCTCAACCGTCGCCTGCCCCCCGGACTCTGGACTTCGGGGTAGCACCACAGGAGCCTCTCCAAGCTTCAGCTTCCTCCGATTTGCTGCCAGTGCCGAGTCCTGATGTTCCTTTGGGGAATATCGGCAACAGTCGGGCTGCTAGCGGGAGAGTGCCCCGCCGAGCGGGCGGTAGTCAACAGGCTCTAGGTTTGCGTTATCGGGTTGTGGTGGAGGCTCAAAATTCGCGCCAAGAGGCTTTAGTGCGATCGCTTGCACCCGATGCCTTCCGCACGCGCTCCAACGGTCGGACGGTGATGCAGGCGGGAGCTTTTAGCACCCGCGATCGCGCTTTGGAAATGCAGCAAATGCTCAACACGAAAGGTTTAGCAGCCACGATTGAGTCAAGGAATTAATATTGTTTGTCAGGGGTTGATGGTTAATTGTCCGTTGTCATTGACCCCGGATGATTACCCACGACCCAATGTTCTACAGTTGGTTATTTTGACCTGTAATCATTCTTAGCTCATACCGCTATGCCAAGAGATGAGTCGCTCTCTCGAAGCTTGATGCTAATTTGTTTTGGAACAGCGGTGGTGTTGTTCTCAGTTTCTAGGCGGACAAGTTTTTCAAGGGTGACGACCGTCAGCTTGGATTCCCCGATTCGGAGTCAGCGCCAAGTCGGCAAGTTGGCAAGTTGGCAGCTTGGAGACTTGTGGAGTAAAAATCGCTCTTCAAATAGCCGCTCAACCGATCGGGAATATTCAGTGCTAGAAACCGCTCAGGCGGCATCCGCTTGGCAATCGCATCTCGTTGTCGATTTGAGCGATCGCTTAGTTTATGTCTACCGTGACGATCGGCTGCAAGCCAGTTACCCCGTAGCGGTGGGGCAGTTAGGTTGGGAAACGCCCACGGGTTCGTTTCAAGTTTTGCAAATGAACCAAAATCCGGCGTGGCGTCAACCGATTACGGGTGAAGTTATCCCATCTGGGGCGAATGATAATCCCTTAGGCGATCGCTGGATTGGTTTTTGGTCGGATGGGCGTCATCAAATTGGGTTTCACGGCACCAACGAAGAACACCTGATCGGGCAAGCAGTCTCCCACGGCTGCTTGCGAATGCGAAATCAAGATATTCGGATGCTTTATCAGCAGGTCGCGAAAGGGACACTCGTACTGGTTCGCAGGTAGGAGGGAAAAGTTTTGAGTTTTGAGTTCTGAATTAATCACTCAAAACTCAAAATTCATCATTCATAACTCTTCCATTATTCGTTGCTATGGTTACTGGATTGAGGTTCAAAGCTAGGTGCGTAGGTTTGGAGTAAGGAACTCACCTGCTTGAACACGTCGCTGTCGTTCGCTTTGCTGAGCGCTTGCCGTTCTGGGAAAAATTCGGGACGATCCAGATTCCGGGCGATCGCTTCGCTCACTTGCTGGGTAATCAGCTCTTGAAGTTCATCCTTTGCCCGCATTCGCTGATAGCTAGCACCTTCCTCCGTCGTGGCATACAGCGGAGGCAAGCGATTGAGCGCGTAGGCGGCAATATCGCCGACATCTAGAACGCGATCGCTGGTTGCCTCAATTTCTGCGACTCTAGCGATCGCTTCCGTCAGCACCAACTCTTCCATGACATTGATGAACTGTTTTCGAGGAACTGCAACCACTTCCCCAGTTAACAGTGCGCCCATCAGACGGTCTAGAGCCATGTATTCTTCAATCGAAAGCTCAGAAGCCGTGTCACAGATGCGCCCCACCTCTGCTTCCATCGCTGGCGTCAGATAACCATCCTGCAGGGCTTGTTCAACAATTTTTTCAATACTCATCTAAAAATCCTGCTGGATACCCCATCCAAACTGTTTTGGTTGGCTAGGAAAGCGAGGCAGGGATTACCGCTTCCCTAAAAGTGCGTGCCCGTTTTCGAGTGTTGATACGCCCTCAACGAAGCCGAAACCTGCGTTGATGTCTTTTCGCCCATGCCCACTCATCTATCCTGGCATAACCAGCGCCTCAAAATACGCAAAACTACGCAGGCTTAACATCAGTCGGTTAGCGAACTAACAATATTGCTTTGACAGTGGGAATTTTCGGGATTTTTCCCAAAGGCTATTCAACATTTACGCTTCTCAGATGACTATCTACAATCCCCGTCCGCAAAGCTTTCGCTTCGGAAAAGCCTACACTAGCTCCCGGTGGGATAGTCGAAGACATTGAAAAATGCTTCGCAATCTCGTTTCGGAGAGGCAACCCTGCCACAATCTTTCCTCAATACAACACCAAATACATTAAAACCTAAAAAAATTCATCAAAACTTCAAAAAACCTCATTCAACTCCTTGAGTTCTCCAAGGTACTGGGTCTACGGCAAGACTATTGACATACAATCCCCAATGTAAGTGAGGACCCGTTGAAGCTCCCGTTGAACCAATTGCCCCAATCACCTGTCCCGCTTTTACAAAATCCCCTTCCTTGACATCAATCCGGCTCAAGTGCATAAAAATACTGGTGACGCCTTGACCGTGATCTACCCCAATTACATTTCCGTGAACTCGGAAACCCTGAGCAACCCGTCCCACCAGCGCCACTCTTCCCGATGCTGGTGCTGTTACCGGCGAACCATACCCACCCGCGTAGTCAACCCCGCGATGGTAGTAGTCATTCGCAAACTTGCCATTGTAGTAACGGCGAACCCCGTAAATACTGGTGATGCTACCTCGGTTCGGCTTGAGAAAAGGACCATTCCAGAACTTTTGCGGCGTCACCAAATTTTTAAAAGCTGCCACGCGGTTGAGTTCAAGTTGGGTTGCTGATTGTCCGGCTTTTCCGGGGGGTAGGGTAATCCGTTGCACCGGGAAATTGCGCGATCGCAATGGCAACGACAGGTTTTTGACTTCCCCATCACCAGCAACCCGAATTTGTAGCGTTCCCGGCTTGTCTAAAGGCGTTGTCGGTAGCAAGACTCGAAAGCGATTTTGACCGAGGGAAAACGCCCGGTAAGTCTTCTGTTTGAAAGAAACCGTGGGACTCTGCGAACCAGAGGAATCCGTCTGAATCATGACCGAGAGCGTATCCCCAAGCTGGGGATTGTTGGGTGCCACCTGTACCTGCAAAGCTTTGACTGGCAAAGCAGTAGAAACTAAAAAAGCAAAAGGCAACAGAAAGAATTCTTTGTTTTTACGGTTCGCTTTGGACTTTTGACTGGACAAGAGTGTAGAAACCAGCCGTCGGTCATGGCGAGATTGAAGCAGAGTCTTAAGCGACATCACAGGCAATTTTCTCCGAGCCAGTAATTGACAAAGCGTCTATGACCTTGTCTATGACCTTGATTACTAGCGGATAGACTATCACCTTGCCTGGACTGTTTCCACCGCCTTCCCTCAATTGATCCCAGTTGCCCAATAGAAACCTGAGGCAATGGCGTTAGCACAGTCCATAAAACTCTGTATTCTAAGTTTATATACCTTTATACTTGTTCTCATAAAACAAACTTGTGCAAGAAGACTTTAGACTGATTGTTGACTTAGTATCTGTTTTGGCAGCAGCAGCCGTTGGTGGAGTGGTATCAGCGCTGCTGCGGCAACCTGCCTTACTGGGTTATATCGTCGGCGGAATCGTCGTTGGGCCTGCGGGGTTGGGACTGATTAAAGAATTGGTTCAGATAGAAACTCTGGCTCAATTTGGCGTCGCCTTTTTGTTGTTCGCCTTGGGCGTTGAGTTTTCGTTTGCGGAATTAAAAAAAGTTAAAGGCATCGCCTTGGGTGGAGGCGGACTACAGATTGCCCTGACAATTGCAGTCACGGTTGCAGTCTGTGGACTCACTGGAGCGTGGGGTACCTTACCAGCGAAGGGTGTCTTCCTGGGGGCAATTCTGTCTTTGTCTTCAACCGCAATTGTCTTTAAGTGTCTGATGGAGCGAAATGAGACGGGGACGCCTCACGCTCAGGTGATGCTGGGGATTTTGGTGGTACAGGATTTGGCATTGGGGTTGATGCTGGCTGTCTTGCCAGCGCTGGATCAACCGCCAGAAGCGATTGGCAAGGCTGTGGCTTTAGCGCTGTTACAGATTGGGTTATTTGCGGCTGTGGCTGTGGCAGCAGGCATCTGGCTGATTCCTCCCTTGCTGCGCCTACTCGCTCGAACGGAAAGCCGGGAGTTGTTTCTATTGGGCGTGGTGGCACTGTGTTTGGGGATTGCGTTGCTCACGGAGGCATTGGGTCTTTCGATTGAAATGGGGGCATTTGTCGCCGGGTTAATGATTTCGGAGGTGGAATACGCCGACCAAACCCTGACTTACGTGGAGCCGTTGCGGGATGTGTTTGCGGCACTGTTTTTTGCGGCGATTGGGATGCTCATCGACCCGATTTTCCTGTGGAACAACCTAGAGTTAATTCTGGGGCTGGTTTTACTGGTTTTTGTCGGCAAGTTTTTGATTGTAACGCCGATTGTTAGAGCGTTTGGCTATCCGCTGAAAACTGCGGTAATTGCTGGTTTGGGGTTAGCTCAAATTGGAGAATTTTCGTTTGTTCTAGCCAGTGAAGGACAAGCTTTGGGGCTGGTTTCTCGGCGGGTTTACTTGCTGATTTTGGGCACGACTGCGGTGACGCTGGTACTGACGCCTTTTGTGATGCGGCTGGTGCCAAAATTGTTGGAGTTGCCTTGGCTGAAGCCATATCTAGATCCGGTGGATGACCCGATGGAAGTGGCGGTAGATGCGCCTTTGCAAAATCATGTGGTGGTCTGCGGTTATGGACGGGTGGGACGGAATCTGATCAAACTGGTGCAGGAGCATAACTATCCAGTGGTGGTGATTGACCAGTCGGAAAGTCGGATTCAGCAGTTAAGAGAAGCAGAAGTTTCTTATGTTTATGGCAATGCGGTGAGTTTGCACGTGCTGGAAGCTGCGGGGGTAGATAAGGCGAAAGGGATGGCGATCGCGCTTCCCGATCCGATGAGTACCCGCCTTTGCCTCAAACGCGCTTTAGAATTGGCTCCGGATCTGGATATTGTCGTTCGCGCTAACCACAACAACGATATCGAACTGCTTTATCAGTTGGGGGCGCGAGAGGTGGTGCAACCGGAGTTTGAAGCGAGTTTAGAACTGGCGGCGCATCTATTAGCCGGTAGTGGATTGCCGACATGGCAGATCCAGAAGGAAATGCAGCAAATTCGCAATAGCCATTACCTGGCATTGCGTCCAGAGCGATCGCCTTCGGAGATTGCTCATGACTTACAAATTGCCACTGCCGAAATGAATAGCAAGTGGTATTCCCTCCCGCCCAACTCTCCCCTGATTGGGATGACGCTACAGGAGACGGATATGCGCCGATTGACGGGTGTCACTTTGATGGCAATTCGGCGAACTGGTGGGGAAGAAGTGGACTATCCAGACAAGCAAACTTCTCTGGAAGTGGGCGATCGCCTCTTGGTGGTGGGAGAATCCAACGAACAAGCTGCTTTTAATCAACTGGCAAACGGTGAAGTGGCAATCCCAAGCCAAACCGCTCCCTGTCAGTGGTTGCAGGTTCCCGAGTCCAGCCCTGTTGCCGGTAAGCCTCTCTCTGAGCTGCATATTCGCCGCCAGTACGGGGTGCAAGTGCAAGCAATTCGGCGAGATGGCAAGTTCATCCGCTTTCCGGGGGGCGATACCGAGCTGCAAGCGGGCGATCAGCTGCTCTTATGCGGCGGCAGTTTTCCCCTCAATCAAGTGCAACAGTTGTTGGCACCCGAATCTGAGCCTTCGGTTTTCCCAGTCCCTACGCTCAACTTGCCAGTAAGCGAAGCGATACAAGAGCATCTTCCCTCTGATAATCAGCGAACAGGCGAATCAAGGTAATCGGTCATTGGGGAACAGATTCCCGATTCCCGATTCCCGATTCCTAATTACTTTGGCTGCACATAAGCGATCGCGTGTCGCCAAACCAGCGTTTGCTGATTCGATTCATCTTGTAGACAAATACAGTTCTGATCTTGCCAACGCAGTTTACCAACGAGTACATCGTTCGTGAGGAGTTTCAGTTCAACCCTTTGTCCCTCTTTCACAAATGTTTGGACGAGACGAGTGCTTGGTAAGCCTGTTTCCAGTTCAGTTGTCATAATGCAAGATTTTTCCTAATGCGAATTGCCAGATTTCAGGATTGAAGGACTGCCATTAACCATTACCCATTCCATAGTTTATGCTAATCGAAAATTGCGAATCGAAGGATTGCTAAATGGGAATCGAGTTTACTAAGTATCACGGACTGGGAAACGATTTCATTCTGATTGACAATCGTTCCTCATCAGAACCCAAGGTAACGCCAGAACAAGCGGTCAAGTTTTGCGATCGCCACTTCGGCATCGGTGCCGACGGCGTGATTTTTGCCATGCCGGGACAAGACGGCACCGACTACACCATGCGGATTTTCAACTCCGATGGTTCCGAACCGGAAATGTGCGGCAATGGCATTCGCTGTTTAGCCCAATTTATCGCTGATTTAGAAGGAAAATCTACTCAAGAAATTCAATATCGGATTCATACCCTGGCGGGTGTCATGACACCGCACATCAAGCCGGATGGGAAAGTCACCGTCGATATGGGAATGCCGGGACTACTGGCAGCGGAAATTCCCACGACGCTGGGTGCCCCTAACGAAAAAGTAATCGCTCAACCTTTAGAAGTCGCTGATGCTACTTGGTTGGTCACTTGTGTCAGCATGGGGAATCCTCACTGCATCACGTTTGTGGAGGATGTTGCCGCGATTCCTTTAGAAAATATTGGCCCCCAGTTCGAGCATCATCCCGTTTTTCCCAAGCGGACGAACACCGAGTTTATTCAAGTCGTGCGTCCGGATTATTTGAAAATGCGGGTTTGGGAACGCGGTGCAGGAATAACTTTAGCGTGCGGTACGGGTGCTTGTGCGACTGTGGTCGCTGGAGTATTAACCGGAAAGAGCGATCGCATCGCCACCGTTGAATTACCCGGCGGCTGTTTGGAAATCGAATGGTCGGAAATAGACCAGAGAGTTTACATGACAGGGCCAGCAGAGCGCGTATTCGCAGGTCAGATATAATCCGATGTGCTTTTTCTTAGCCTTCCGATAAATGAGGGGTTGGGGGAGCAAAACCCGAACGGCTCTGTTGGTTCGATTCCCCTAGTCCCTCGCTCAATTGCCGGGAATTACACTGTAAAGTTGCACATCGCGCGATCTAGCAAAAATGCAAAAGCAGCCAGAAAAGGCTCCCCGACTCATCACCATCTCCGTCAGCCATTACTGCGAAAAAGCACGATGGGCATTAGAACGGCTTGAGGTTCCCTACATTGAAGAACGCCATATGCCGCTTTTTCATCGGCTAGCCACCCGCAAAAATGGCGGCGGACAAACAACTCCGGTTCTAGTAATGGAAGCGGGTACTTTGAGCGATTCTTCGGACATCTTGCAGTATCTAGATGGCATAACGGCTGAAAGTAAAAAATTTTACCCAGCCGATCCCAAACTGCGCCGCGAAGTGAAAAAACTCGAAGATTTGTTCAACAAGCAGCTCGGCCCCAGTATCCGTCTTTGGGCATACTTTTATCTGCTAGATGACCGCCAATTGATGCGGAGGCTGTGGTGCGATGGTGTACCCCCGATTGAGCGGGCGTTATTTCCAATTGTCTTTCCGTTGATTCGCGAGGCGGCACGGCGAGGCTACAATATCACGGCAGAATCGTCAGCCAGTGCCCATGACAAGATTAAGCGCATCTTCGAGAACGTCAACGCGCGGTTGGCAGATGGACGTTCCTACTTAGTTGGCGATCGCTTTTCGGCAGCAGACCTCACATTTGCCTGTCTCGCGGCTCCGGCTGTACTGCCTGCCGAGTATGGGGCGAGTCTGCCCCACTTAGATGAGTTGCCGGATGAGATTGCAGTGGCAATTAAAGAGTTACGAGAAACCTCGGCGGGAGCTTATATCTTGCGACTGTTCCGTGAAGAACGCCAGGGGTAAGGGTTTGTTGCAACTGAGCGTGGCAAAGTGAAAGTGGGAAGCGATCGCATCCTCACGGTTGAACGACCTGGCAGATGTTTGGAAATCGTTTGCTCATAAACAGACTAGCCTGTTCGCAGGCAAAATCTAATCGCTATGTAACATCGAACCTTGAAAACGGGAACCTTAAATTAGGTCAACCCAAAGGAATTGTGATGACAGGCGCTATTTACCTAATTCAAGACAAGGGTCAGCTGGTTGAAATGATCGAACAGCCCTATGACTCGGAAGCTTTGCTGCAAAAACTGCTAGCCGACTATCCCAGTTTGTTAGCTGGTGACCAAATCAACAGTGCGGCACCGAGACGTTGGTTGTTAGTTTCACAGGAGATGCCTGTGCCATCTGAAGAAAATGGTTTCGACCGATGGGCACTCGACCATTTATTTCTCGACCAAGATGGAATTCCAACTCTGGTGGAAGTCAAGCGCAGCTGCAACACTCAAATTCGCCGAGAAGTAGCTGGACAGATGCTCGACTATGCTGCTAATGCAGTGGTTTATTGGCCTGTCGAGAAAATTATTGCCCAATTTAACGCTAATTGTCAGGTAAAAAGTCAAGATTCTGAACAGATACTCAGCAATTTTCTAGGCGCTGATGCTAACCCCTCTGAGTTTTGGGAAAAGGTCAAGACAAATCTGCAAGCTGGCAAAGTCCGTCTAGTCTTTGTTGCTGACAAGATTCCTCCTGAACTTCAACGTATCGTGGAGTTTTTAAATAAACAAATGAATCCAGCGGAAGTATTGGCAATTGAAATTAACCAATACGTTGGTCAAGGTTTAAAAACTCTTGTTCCTAGAATTATTGGTCAAACAGTAGCAGGAAAATCAACGCAATCTCTACTAAATTATGAGAGTAAGCAATGGAATGAGTCCTTGTTCTTTCAAGAATTAGAGGCTAAAAAAGGGAGTGATGTAGCTCAAGCTGCCAGAAGCGTTTTCAACTGGATAAATTGTGAAAAAATGCAGGTGAGTTGGGGGAAAGGAAAAATTGAAGGGTCTCTGATCCCCAGAATAATCAGTTACAAAGGAGAAACCAGAAAGTTTTTCACAATTTGGAGTGGTGGCAAAATTGAGATTTATGCCTACGAACCTCCATTTAACTTGGAAGACAAAAAGACTGAACTTCTCAACCGCTTAAAATTAGTCCTAGGTAACTCGATTTCTGTTAATGCCTATAACTGGTATATTCCCTTGTTTGCACTGAAGGATGAGTTGATAGCAAAGCAATTTTTAGAAGTAATGGACTGGGCGATTCAGGAAATTAAAGCATCGTAATTACGAATACAGACTGTCACGTAATATGAGTTAGTAGCTTTTAACCGATTGCTGGTAGTAATCATCTGCTAAATCAGCCTATTGATATCGCCAGCGATCGCATTTGTTTGTCAAACGTATCACTATCCATCAGCAACCTCATCTTCAGTCCAGGTACGAACCTCAAAAGCGAAGTCACCAGCCATCCGCACGTAGAACAGTTGGTGGAAGCCTTCATTATAAGAAGGGCGTTGTAGCTTCTTGATTGTCGCGTAAATTGCTACATCTGGCACCCGTTTTTTACCTAAGCGCTGCTGGTTACGTTCCCGGCATTGACTCACTGACGATTTAAAGTAATAACCGATAATTTCGGCACCATACATACAACCCAATTCAATGAGAAACGCACGTTCTTCTACGGTTGGGTTAGTATTATCCACAACAACCGATTGTCCCATTTCAAGTGTTTCTTTAATAAGCTGTGTCTGCCTTCTAGAGCGGTTTTTGTTGTTCCGCAACAAATCTTTGCTAACCAGCTTATGCGTTTCAGCAAAATGAGTGTGATAGAAGGTACTTTTCCCAGAAGCCTGCAAGCCGATAAAGATGACTAACTGCATAGACAATAGCCTATCAATAGCCCTTATTTAAGCATAGAGTTTAGAATAAAGGAAATTTTCAAGTAATGGTAATTGCAATTTTAAATTAACACTTAGCAATTTACTCTTAAAAAAATTGCGAATAGAAAAATTAGCGAATACCATCAACTGTTATTTGAATGGAGAAGGCGATCGGACTCAGTCAAATTTGAGCGATCGCATCTTCGTATATTTAAACTTTACGCCGTCACTGCCTCGTCTTCAGCTTCATCTCTGACTTTGAAATACCAGTACAGGTTAGCAACAGCTAAATTTGAGGCTTTCTGTAAATTTGAGGGTACTAAAGTTTTATAACCTGCGATCGCAGCTTGCTGACTAATATAAGATTCTGGCTCTCGACGTAGTTCAGGCTGCATCATAAATTGAAGCTGATTGCAAAGGGATACGAAATGAGACTTTTGCTTTAAATTTTCATAGAGTAAATGTTCTGGAGGTACTGCCAAAGCAGTTGTATCTGTACTAACTATGACTTCTGAATTGCTAAAATCAGCACTTTGGAGTAATTTTAATTCTGAAGGTGGGAGGCTTTGCATCCAATCAACTTGATTTTGCCAAGATTCTAATACAGCCAGATCGTGATCGTGAATGCGGGTGATTTCAGGAAAGAGAAAATCAAGCTCATCCTCTGTTTCACAGCTATTAATAACATTAAGGGAATCTTGACGGATTTTGTTTTGGAGGTGGGAAAGTTGATGACTCACAGCTGCTGGCTGATTCTGTAATTGATAGGTTAAGACAATTGTCTGCTCAATTGCCCAAGCACACTCCATCCGGCGAAGCTGCCCAGCTGCACAAGTTTCAGATAACAGGCGAGGATTATTATAGTCGGCTAAAGCCTCGACTATAATCTGTCGTGCATTTGCTAAGTCAGCAGTTCTGATACTCATATCTTCGCAGCACATAGCTGTTTTCATCAGCTTAGTTGCTTCCAAGAAACGTCCATAAGCCTGAGTTAAAATTGCGCGATGTTGTCTAAACTCAACATCTTCGGCAACTTGGTCAATCCGTTGAATAATTTCGGTTCCTTGCTCTTTCAGAGCTTTTTTTAAGTCAATAAATCCGTCTTTAACTTCGAGCTTCAGTTTTTTTACGTCATCCCTTAGCTTCAAAGTTTGATGAAGATTTACCGCTGATAGCACAACTCCAGCCGCTACACCAATACCAATCACGGCTGTAGTCGCTTGCAGAACTCCCAAGCTAGCCTGGACAGATTGAAATTCTCTGTGCTTTTGATACATCCGTGCCCCGCTCATAGCAAACTGAAAAGGCACTATCAGCGGTGACAAAGGACTGTTGTTAACTACAGCACCGACAGCATGAGCAACGAATTGCCCAGTCGTTGCATCTCTAGCCATGCCTATTGGCACCCCTGCGGATGTAAAGACTTGCACATATTTGTTAGCAGCGATACCAGCCTGGATTATAGGGGAAAATTCAAAAATCATTACTTTTGGTAGATTTACAGATGTAACTGAAGGTTATTTGCAGCTATCCTAGCATTACTCATGCTGATAAAAGGAATCATTAACTAATGGCTAACTTACAGGGCAACCAGCAGCGTCGTGTCTCATCCTTTGCAGAGTTTCAAAAATTTCGGAAAGAACTAGATAAGTTTTACAATCAATTATTTAATATATTTCAAGAAGGCAATCAACATAATTCTCAATTTATTGCCTTGATAACGAAAATAGAGAAGGCATCTAAAAAACTACAATCTCAGAGATTTCGTATAGCAGTAGTAGGGGAGTTTAGTCGAGGAAAATCAACACTAATTAATGCCCTTGTAGGTGAAGAGATACAACCTGTAAGAGCGATTGCATGTAATCGTACAATCACAGTCTTAAAACATGGGTTACAGAAGCGGATTGTATGCCATTACAAAAATGGGCGACAAGAGAATATCTCTTATGATGAGTATAAACTCTTAGTAACTATTTCTAAAGAGGCAGCGCGTGATTACCGAAGTGATGAGTTAGGGCGTTCTGAAATCGAAGAGATTATTTTTGAGCATCCTAATTTAGAGTTCTGTAAAAATGGTGTAGAGCTTGTAGATTCTCCCGGTTTAAACGAACATCCTCACCGTGCTGCCATTACTAAAAAATTACTTAAAGATACTGATGCGGTAATTTTTATCCTTAATGCCTCCCAAATTCTAACTAGCGGAGAACGTAACCTAATTCACGATTTAAGAAGCCAAATTTGTGAAGGTAAAAATGAACCAGCAAACAACCTTTTTATAGTAGTCAACAAGCTGGATCAACTAGAGCATGAAAAAGATAGACAAGAGGTAAAAGAGGAGGTTGAAAATTTTTTGTATGGGAAAAGCCCAATTGTTACGGGTGATAATCGCGTTCATTTTATTTCTGCACTAAAAGCTAGCCCTGGCAAAATTGAAAGTCAGTATTTGAATCTATTTAAAAATTTTTCTTGCTCGGTCGAAAATTTTCTCACATCTGAGCGCGGCTTTGTAGAAATTAAGCAATCTGCAACAACACTTAAGGGAATAATTGAAGGCAGTTTAAATATCTTTCAAGAATTAGAGAATGATTTGAATGACAAGATAAAAGCTTCTGAAGTAGAAAAACAAAAATTTATAGAGCAAATTGGTGAAGTGAGTGGGCAAGGTATCAAAATCCGTCTCCAAATTCAAAAACTCATGTCTAAAATGATGGATAAAGTAAAGCAGGAGGTTTATGAAGATTGGAAAGAGTGGCTGAAAGAAGGTTCGTGGGAAGAAGTATTACGGAAAAAGTCTGAACAATGGAATTCTGATAAAAATCTTATTTTAGACCAAAAAGGTATAGTAACAGACTACGTTAATCAATTCAGCCGAGAACTTTCAGAAGAGATAAATAAATGGGCAGAAAAAAAGATTAAGGAGATAGTTAAGCATAACCTGGAAATTTTAGATAAAGAGGTTAATCATGAAATTCAATCTTTATACAATCAATTAAATATTGATGAGCAAAAATTTCAGAAAAGTTTTAATGATGAATATGGGGACTTTGCCAGTAGTTACACAGGTGGCTTTGCTGGTGATTTTATAGATTATTTAATTGGTGCAGTCCTAGTAGGCCTACTAGGCCTCCTAGGATACATCGTAGCGTTGTCTTTTACACCTGCTATAGGTTTAGGAATAGCAGCAGCAGTCATTGGTGCTGGTGCATTTGGTATGAAGGGTATTTACGATCAGATAAAAAAAGCAGTTTTTGAGGAGTGTAAAAAGCAGTTCTTAGAAGTGGAAAAAGAAATAGTAAATAAGATTATTGATCAGATAAATTTAGTGATTTCAAAACAATTTTTTCAGGCTAGGCTTAGTTTAGTAGATAAAATTGTTGGGCAAGCAATTTCAACTTATGAAGCTTGTTTAGAAGAACAGGAGAGAAAGCAGGCAAAGATATTGGAACAATGCGAAGCTGAAAAAGCTTTTATTGCTCAGAAGCGGCGGGAACTTGAGCAGGTGCAAAAGAATATTAAAGCTATCCTGCCTTCTTGATAACTTAAGGAAGTGGAGAGAAAAGCAACATCCTATTTAACATCTGCCCAAAGTGCTACGCGATCGCGATCGCTAACGCTAGAAAAAAGGAGGGCTAAGAAAAGCGATTAGTTTAGCGGTAAAAAAGTCAATTGCTATTATTAGCCCGCCTGCGCGGGCTTCGTTTGTATAGCCGCGATTTCAATCGCCACAGCTTAATTAACGCACCACTTGCCGCATATAGTTTGCCCAAACTTGGGCAGCTTGTCCGCTACTTCCTCGCGTTGGAGTATTGTCGTCATTTCCCAGCCAGATGCCGGTAACGAGATCCTGACTGGGAACGTAGCCGATAAACCACAAGTCAACACCGCTATTCGTGGTGCCCGTCTTCCCCACCTCTCCGAAGCCAATCGACGCCGCCCGTGCCGTACCCCCTCGCACTGCGCCCCGAAGCATATTCGTCATCGTATCTGCGATTCCCTGAGACAGCACCCGCTTCGTTGCCCCGGCTTCCTCCTCGAAGGAGTAAATCACCCGGCAGGTTTGCGGATTGTTAAAGTCTTTGCAATCGCTGCTGTCCCGAATCCGCTGAATGGCGTGGGCACGATTCCAGACGCCACCATTTTCCAAGGCACCGAAAGCCCCCGTCATCTCCAAGACAGTGGTTTCGCTTTGCCCCAACACCAAACCGGGAACCGGATTAAGCGGCGTTGTGATGCCCAGTCGCCTCGCCATCTCCACCACCCGATCTAAACCGACATCCTGCGCCACCCGCAGCGCGATCGCGTTCTCAGACTGGGCAAGCGCGGTGTACATATCCGTCCCGCTACCCCCTACTCTTTCGCACCCCCGAAAGCGTTGACTCTGCCACACTACAGGGGCGCAAGAATAAAACTTTCCCGGCGAGTTACCTTGTTCAAGTGCCGAAGCATAGGCAAAAATTTTGAAGGTGGAACCCGGTTGTCGCTTGGCTTGAGTCGCACGATTAAATTGACTTTTTTGAAAATCTGTGCCACCGACCAAGGCGCGAATTGACCCGTTGCTGGAGTCGAGGGTGACAATTGCTCCCTCAGAGAACCTGTAACTTCCCCCAATGGTATTAACTCCGTTGCGGAGGGCAGTTTCCGCCTTTTGTTGAGTCTCTAGATCCAGATTGGTTTCGACAAAAAAATTGCCTTCTTTTGCCAGTTGATCTCCCAACAAGAATTGGAGTTCGGTGAAAACGTAGCTGTAAAAATAGGGTGCCTTGATGCTAGCTAAAGCTTCTCTGGCTTTGGGGCTAACGTCAATACGCGATCGCCTTGCTCGTTGAGCTTCTTCCGCACTGATAAACCCTAGATTTGCCATGCGGTTGATAATGCGATCGCGCAGTCCAATCGCCGTTTTATAATCCCGAATCGGATTAAAACTATTCGGTGCTGGCAAAATCGCCACCAGCGTCGCCGCTTCAGAAATATTTAAGTCTCTGGCAGATTTGTCGAAATAAAACTGAGCCGCGTCCTCAAACCCGTTAGCGCCAACACCCAGGTAGATGCGGTTCAGATAATTCCGCATGATCTCGTTCTTACTGTAGAACGTCTCCAGCTTCAGAGCGACGATCGCCTCCTTGATTTTTCGCCCCGCGCTATCTTCTGTCCCCACATACTCCCGAAACAAACTCCGCGCCAACTGTTGCGTAATCGTGCTACCGCCTTGACGAATTCCGCCTCCCTTGACATTCGTCACCACCGCCCGCAGCGTGCCAACAGGATCGACCCCGAAGTGCCAGTAATAGCGACTGTCTTCCGATGCAATCACCGCTTGAGGCAGATACTTGGAAAAATCTGATAATCGCCCCAATTCCCGGTGCGCTATCGTTCGGGGACGCTGTAACGGCGTTCCGTCATCAGAATTAATTACTACTGGCCCTTGTACGCCAGCCGGCAAAGGTCGAATCGGAATATTGCGCCACTCAAAAAGAATCCACAATGCCAATAAACTGGTCAGCCCACCCACCCCATAGAGGGCGTAACGAGTCGCCAGGACGTACCAGGGGGGCGGATTGTGGTATTGAAGCCGAACCGCATCCGCCAATTCCGGTGGTCCTAGGGTGAGGATATCGCCGTGGCGTAGTATGAGGCTATTGAGCCGCCGTCTCCCTCGGTAGATGCCATTGGTAGAGTTTTCATCCTTGATGACAAAGGACTGCCCGCGCCGTCCTTCTCGGTTTAATGAAAGATGAATCTGACTGATAACTGGGTTCCGCACCACGATATCGCAAGATTTAGAACTGCGTCCCAGTAAATAGCGATCGCCCAATAGTGGATAAACCTCTGCCTTAGCAGCACCGGCATCCTGCACCCATAGTTCCGGCACTCTGGCATTGGGCTTCAGCGCCAGCGCATTAAAATTTACCTTAGCTTGAATGGTCTGTACTGCCTGAGTTAGTTGACCCAGGATGGTTTTAGGCGGTTGTTGGGGTGAGGTCATGTCAGAGGCAAAAGGCTCAATGCGACAAGCAAGAGGTTTGTACTAAATATTCTAATCTCTTGCCTAGGGAGGCGTTGTGAAAAAGAGAAAGAGCTTACAAAGATAGGTTTTAACAAATCGTCTTTTAAAAAACTAAAGAAGGGAATTAATTATCAACGGAAAAATCAGCTTTCTCCCACTTCCCTCTGCTTCCTCTGCCCTCATCTCTTCAGCGTGGTCTGCCAGATGAGGAAGGTTGATTCCAAAACCAGGCAATCAATAAACACACCATGCCTACATTAATAAACATATCTGCCAGATTAAATACTGCAAAGTGAATCAGCCGAAAATCCAAGAAATCAACGACGCAACCATTGAAAAATTTGTCATTGATAACGCAACTGTTGAAAAATCGGTCAATTCCATTGCCCACCGCTCCACCTAAGATAAAGCCACAGCCTAATTGTTCCCAACGATCCAAATGGGGGTTTACTAAAGCGAATCCGATCAAGAATAGACTCACCCCCAAAGAAAGCCAGGGCAACCAAACTTCTCCTTGAAACCAGCTAAAAGCTGCCCCAGGGTTCAATTCATAGGTAAAGTGGAATACATTAGGCCACAGCGCCCACGTTTCTTTATAGACAAAATTCTGCACCACCCAATATTTAGTTACCCGATCCAGAATCAGACTAACGAAAGCGGCGAGCCAAAAATAGTGATTTTTAAAATTCATTGTAATTATTCATTAGTCATTAGTTATTCGTGATGAGTGATTAGTCAATCGTTCTTTAGTAATCAGTATCGGTAGACTATCAACCCACTACCCCATGACCAACGAGCGCTTGACTAATGACCGAACCAACGACTTAATAAAGCATTAGCTGGCGTAAGAAATAAGCCAAGACTGTCACTGCACAAACAATTGCCATTTGGGCTGGTAAAGGATAGACGGAGTATTTCAAAACTGCTTCCCATAACGGCAGTAATACCGCTCCCAAGGTTAACAAATGGGTCACGATTAGATAAGTCAAACCAGTGATATGGATGACCAGCAACCCACAAATACAGCTGAAGGACAAAGACTCCAATCGCTGCGGTGCCTTAAAAGCCACTAAGCCACAGATCCACGCACCCGGAATAAAGCCTAGTAAGTAGCCAAAGCTGGGTTCTGTGAGATAGTCGAGACCTCCGCCCTGAGAAAAGACTGGAAACCAGGGAGTGAGACCCAACGCCAGGTAAGCAATTTGAGAGAGTGCCCCGGCATTTTTACCGCCCATACAGCCAACTAGCAGCACGGCACCGATTTGATAGGTCACGCCCAGCGAGTGAGTTTGAATCCCTTGCTGAGACCAATTCCAAGGAAGGCTGGGGACATACGCTTCCAGAAACGTACCACCAATCGTTAGGAGTAAGCCAATCAAGGCCCACAGTAGTTCAGTGGGAGCAAACACAAGGGTAAAGGAGCAGGGGAGTAAAAGAGCAGGGGAGTAAAGAAGCAGAAGCGTCAAAGAGCAGAAGCGTCAAAGAGCAAGGGAGAAATAGTCCTCAGTCCTCAGTCCTCAGTCCTCAGTCCTCAGTCCTCAGTCCTCAGTCCTCAGCCCTCAGCCCTCACCAGGAGCGGGGAGTCCCGCCCCTATAGCACTCATACCTTAGCAGTGTATTCGCCGGGAATGGGTGCTTCGCCACCCGTAAGCCCTAGGGATTCGAGCATAGCATGGTCTTGCTCTGGCGGTTGCCCGATAGTGGTGAGGTAGTGTCCAATCAGCATGGCATTCATTCCCGCTTGAAAGCCCATTGCTTGGAGTTCTCCCATCACGGCTTCCCGTCCGCCAGCGTAGCGCAGAATTTGTTCGGGCAGGATGAGGCGGAAAATGGCGATCGCTTTGAGGGCTTCATAAGGATCGATTTTTGGGCGATCGCTTAGGGGTGTCCCTTCTCTGGGATTTAATAAATTCAGGGGGACGGATTCGACTTCCAATTCCCGTAGCGCCAACGCCAGATCCACTCGGTCTTCCCAGCTTTCGCCCAATCCCATAATTCCACCCGTGCAGGCTTGAATTCCCGCAGCTTTGAGATTTTGGATGGTTTGGACGCGATCGCGCCAAGTATGAGTTGTCACGATTTGCTCAAAGAAGTTCTCCGATGCCTCTAAATTATGGTTGTACCGCGTTACCCCCGCCTCAGCTAGCGCCTGAGCTTGTTCTGGCGTCACTTCTCCCAACGCACAGCAAGGTTTAATCTGGGTTTCGGCAATAATTCGGCTCACCGTTTCCAGAATTTGTTCAAATTCCGTCGATTTGGGGCTGTTGTACTTAATGCCGCGTCCTTGAGAAACTAAACAAAACCGCTTTGCCCCAGATGCTTCAGCTGCTTTGGCTTGGGCAAGAATCTCCTCGGTGGATTTCAAGCCATAGATTGGCGAGTCTTGACCGGGGTGGTGAGCAGACTGGGAACAGAAGCCGCAATTTTCCGAGCAATTGCCAGATTTCACATTGACAATGCTGCATAAATCGACTACGTTTCCGCAACAAGCTTGACGGACTTTGTCGGCTGCTTCGCATAGCAGCAAAATATTTTCTTCACCTTCAATTTGGGATAGAGCGATCGCTTCAGCTCTCCCAATCCGCTCGCCAGCAATAATCCGAGAGGTCAGGTTTTGCAGCCATTGCCGCAGTGACTCCTGAGACTTGCTGTTAACATCCACGTTTGACACCGATGCTTGAACCACGTTCGGCCCTTTTGATCGTATTTATTGAAACGATGGCATTTTATCACTTGGTTTGCAGACAACTAAAGCCATACCTTAACCTGACCTTTACTCTATCCTTTACGATTAGACGGTAGGCTAATAGCAAAACTGCCCCTGCTAAGCTGGAATGTCTGGCAATTGAAAAAATTGCATTCTGAGTAAAAAAAATGGTACGGGTCTAGCTTGCATCAACGAATACAAGCGTTTATTGCTTTTACTAACCAGTGTCTGAGGAAAATAATCCCGTGAGTTCCGTGACCTCCGGTTCGCAGAAAATTATGAAACCCCGCTCCGATTGGGATCGGACGATGGATCGGGGCTTTATTTGGCTAACTCGAATTTTTGCGTTTGCAGTTGCTGTAATCCTGATTTGGATAACGGTACAAGTTGCAATTAAAGCTTGGCCTGCGATTACAGAATTTGGGTTTGGCTTTATTACCTCCACCAATTGGGACCCAGTTCGCAATCAGTACGGAGCGCTGCCTCAACTATACGGCACGATCGCTAGCTCAGCGATCGCCCTGTTGATTGCCGTGCCAGTCGGGATTGGCGTCGCCCTTTTTCTGAGTGAAGATTATTTGCCGCCACGAATTCAGGTGGTGATTGTTTTCCTCGTAGAACTGCTAGCAGCGATTCCCAGTGTGGTCTATGGTTTGTGGGGAATTTTTGTTCTGATTCCCCTTTTGAAGGTCGTAGGTAACTGGCTTAACGCATCTTTGGGTTGGCTGCCCATTTTTAGCACGCCGCTGCGTGGCCCAGGCTTGCTCCCGGCAGCGCTCGTCCTCGCCATTATGGTATTGCCGACTATCGCAGCCCTTTCTCGTGACGCCCTCATCTCGTTACCTCCAGACTTGCGGCAGGCGTCAGTTGGGCTGGGAGCGACGCGTTGGGAGACCATTCTCAAAGTGCTACTCCCGTCCGCTTTCTCTGGAATTGTGGGCGCAGTGATGCTGGCACTGGGTCGAGCTTTGGGAGAAACAATGGCTGTAACGATGTTGATTGGGAATTCTAACAACATCAGTCCTTCTATCTTGGCTCCGTCCAACACGATTGCTTCCCTACTCGCCAACCAATTTGCAGAAGCAAGCGGTCTGCAAGTAGCAGCCCTAATGTATGCTGCGTTAATTCTATTTGTCCTCACGCTGTTAGTGAATATCTTGGCTCAGATACTCATTGAGCGCGTCCAGCGAATTTAATCCGTTCCTTGTTCTGAGATGACAGCAGACTTGCACAGGCGGGTTTATCAGTATAGGAAAGCTACTGGCAGATATCTGGTGAAAGCCGCCCCTCCATAATCGACCACTGACCACCGACCACAAATATGATGTCTAAACCCCAGGCTCAACCAGTTTCCGGATTTCCCAGTCGTAGTTTGAAGCGATCGCCTACTTCCCCCCGGACGCTGTTTGGGATCGTGATGACGGCGCTAACGTTTCTTTGTGCTGTCCTGGCTATCCTGCCTTTGGTGGCGGTGCTTTCCTACGTAATTATCCAGGGTATAAGCCAGCTGAACGCGAGTGCGTTCACGGAACTGCCGCCCCCTCCCTTAGTACCCGGAGGCGGGTTTGGCAACGCCATTCTGGGAACCCTCATCATGGTCGGAATTGCTGCCCTGATTAGCATTCCCTTTGGCATCATGGCAGCCATTTATTTGTCTGAGTTTAGTAATACGGGTAAGTTTTCTTACTGGATTCGCTTCGCCACCAACGTCCTGAGTGGAGTTCCCTCTATCATTGTGGGCGTCTTCGCTTATGCCGCCGTCGTTCTTACAATGGGAACTTATTCCGCATGGGCGGGAGGATTTGCTTTATCAATCTTGATGTTGCCAATTATAATTCGGGCAACCGAAGAAGCTCTAAGATTGGTTCCGCAAGAAATCCGACAAGCATCGGTCGGACTGGGAGCAACTAACTTTCAAACGGTGTCTCGCGTGATTTTGCCAGCAGCACTCCCAGCAATTGTGACGGGAACGACGCTGGCAGTTGCTCGTGCTGCTGGTGAAACAGCACCCCTATTATTTACTTCCCTTTTCACCCAATATTGGCCTAATTGGAACAATCAATTAAAAGAACCAACGGCTTCCTTAGCGGTTTTAGTTTACAACTTCGCTACGTCTCCATTTAAAAATCAGCAAGAATTCGCTTGGGCGGCTTCTTTCATCCTAGTTTTACTGGTTCTGATAACCAGCATGATTTCTCGTTTAGCAACGGCTCGTCGAGTTTATTGATGAACAATTGTTCAAATATGTGTTGCTATGATACGGAAACTTAAACAAAGTAATGCAACAATGAATACATACCGAGGTTTAATAGTATGCTAGGCGCTGTTTTTAACCTTAAGGACGAAGCCGTAATCCCCTTGACTTCCCAAGCAACACAATCCTTCGCCCAATCATCTGCCCAAAAACCTACAGGGTTTTTGTTAGCCTGTTAAACCCAAAAACCGATCTGACTATTTATGTTGTCGAATTCTCAAACCAAGAATCAAACTGAGACTGTTTTACAGACAGAAAATCTAAAGGTATACTACGGAAATTTTTTAGCACTTCGAGACATTTCGATAGATATTCCCAAAAACCGGGTTACGGCTTTTATTGGACCTTCGGGTTGTGGAAAAAGTACCTTGTTGCGGTGCTATAACCGCCTCAATGATTTAATTAAAAGTTTTCGGGCAGAAGGCAAAGTCACTTACCACGGTCAAGATCTTTACGCTCCAGAAATCGATCCCGTAGAGGTGCGGCGACGGATTGGGATGGTGTTCCAAAGACCAAACCCATTTCCCAAATCGATTTATGACAACATCACCTTTGGTGCCCGGATTAATGGATATCGGGGCGATTTGGATGAATTGGTAGAGCGGAGTTTGCGGCAAGCGGCTCTGTGGGATGAGGTGAAAGATAAACTTCGAGCGAGTGGTTTATCTTTGTCTGGGGGACAGCAGCAGCGGTTGTGTATTGCCAGAGCGATCGCTGTTCAGCCAGACGTGATCCTGATGGATGAACCCTGCTCCGCTCTCGACCCCATTTCAACGCTGCGAGTTGAAGATTTGCTCCACCAACTCAAAGAGCAATACACCATCGTGATCGTGACGCACAATATGCAGCAGGCATCGCGAGTATCTGATATGACAGCCTTTTTCAATGTCGAACCAACCGAAAAAGGAGGTCGTATTGGTTATTTAGTCGAGTACGACCGCACCGAGGTTATCTTCCAAAGTCCTCAGCAGCAAGCAACACAGGAATATGTAAGCGGTCGCTTCGGTTAATTTGTCCAGAAAAACGATTGATTAAAAGAAGGTAGGGGCAGGGCTTCTGCCCTTACTCGTTGTGGGATACCTGTCAGAAGTATTCCTATCAGATTATTTGATTTAGCAAAGCTAAAAAAATAGGAACTTCCATTTTTTTCCGCATCTGTTAAAAGGATGAAAATAGTTGAATATAGGGGCACAAATAAATGTAACGGGGGGTAAAAGTTTATGGATTGTTCCTACAAACCATAATTCCTAAACTATGAACCATCGAGAGTCTACGTTTATTTACACCAAACGTCTTATCTCTAAAATTTAAAATCTAAAATTCTAAGGGTTCCAATTCGAGATAGGATAAACTCTGATTTTGCATTTCCATCTCGTTTGGTAAAAAAAATACTTATGAAGCGTTATTGGTCACGTCTCCTAGCCCTGGTTTTGGTAGTTACGATGGGATTGATGGGCTGTTCCTCCAGCAGCTCGCTAGGACTGAGTGGAGATTACCGCCAAGATACCTTGGCTTTGTTGCAAGGTTTGAGAACAGCAATTGAATTGCCAGAGGGTTCGGCAGACAAGGCAGCAGCTCAGTCACAAGCGCGTCAGATTATTAACGATTTTGCCTCTCGCTATCGGCGGGATAGCTCTGTCGCTAAGCTGAGTTCTTACACGACGATGCGAACTGCATTGAATTCAATCGCAGGGCATTACAGCTCTTATCCGAATCGTCCGCTGCCGGAAAAACTGAAGACTCGCTTAGAGCAAGAGTTCCAGCAGGTGGAAGCAGCTTTGAGACGAGAAGCTTGAAGAACTAGCTGGCGAGTTGTTAGCTGTTAGCTGTTCATTCACTGGCTAATCGCTAATCGCTTTTATGGAGATCGCGTCCACTGCTCTAAGACCCGGTTGGGGATGATGGCAGATGGAGTGAATTTACCGTGACCAGTGGAGCGATCGCATCCGCTGCAACACGCAGCACAGACGGCGGATGCGATCGCCGCAGACAAAGCGCCGCAGATAAAGCGCTACAGACCAAGCGCCGCAGACAAAGCAATGACAGATTACGCCATTTTGTTTTAATTTCAGAAGATAAAATCTTGAAATCCTGTTTGGGCTTTGGTTTGAAAAGCCCAAATGACAACAGACGTGGCAGTTGGTATCGTCGATCTTAGGGGTGCCTATTTCTACTAAAAAGCAGAGATTTGCCGGAAAAGCGGGTAAATCTGTGTATAGAGTCAATTGACAAGTGCTCAGACAAGTGCTGATATGATGCTCAACCAGCGAAATCGGTTCGGATGACACCTTATCTTCCATCCTTTCGTCTGATGGGTAGACATGTCTAACAGTTCTATGAGATTGGTGTTTAGGAGGAAGTTCGTGGGTCAGGCATCGTTAAGATTGCCGCAAACTTGGCAGCGTGTCTATCGCGGTTTAGTTGCAGCAGTTCTGACCAGTAGTAGTCTTATCAACCCTTACTTGGGTTCGCAACCCGCTCTAGCTCAAACAAAGGCATATTGCCAGCTTTCAGCAGATGCGATCGCCCAAAAAGAAAGTTTGCGTGTTTCAGCCGTAAAGGGAAACTCGGATTCCCAAGGTCGCTACAGAACGCTCTTGAAAAAACACGCAGAGAGTTTGCAGCAGTGTCGTCAGCAAACTTGGCCCCGCGTACAGGCAATCTGGCTGCGCCTGTATCCTTGTGACATCCGTCCTGGGGCACTAGATGAATTAATGGATCGCTTGGTTAACCGGGGCTATAACCAGGTCTATGTCGAAGTTTTTTCTGACGGTCAGGTGCTACTGCCTAAGGCAGAAAATTCCACACCCTGGCCTTCTGTCATCAGAACTCCAGGCGCTGAGAAAGTAGACTTGCTCGCACAAGCGATTAACAAAGGGCGCGAACGGGGGATGCAAGTCTATGCGTGGATGTTCGCCATGAACTTTGGCTACTCCTACTCCCAGCGACCCGATCGGCAGCAAGCGCTAGCCCGCGATGGTATGGGAAAAACCAGTTTGTCGGTCACGGAGGACGGTTCTCAAGCCTTCATCGATCCTTACAACGCCCAAGCAAAACGAGACTATTACCAGCTGGTTCAAGAGGTGGTTCGTCGCCGCCCCGATGGAGTGCTGTTTGATTACATTCGGTATCCCCGCCAGTCAGGAAGTGCTTCCGTGGTAACGAAAGTCCAAGATTTATGGATTTACGGAGATGGTTCTCGACAGGCTTTGTATGACCGCGCCCTCAACAATAAGGGACGAGAACTGATCGAGCGATATATTACCAAGGGATTCATTAGCGCTGGCGATGTTGCAGGGGTGGATAAACTTTACCCAGATGAGGGATCGCCCCTCTGGCAGGGACGCAACCCCGCTGCCGACGAAATGAAAGCAACCGCCTCACAGCGCCAAGCCCGGCTGCAATGGGAGTTGTGGCAACTGAGTGTTGCCCATGCGGCTCAAGGCGTTGTAGACTTTGTGGCGTTAGCCAGCCTCCCCGCCCAGCGACAAAGAATCCGCACGGGGGCAGTGTTTTTCCCGGAGGGGAATCAAACCGTCGGTCAAGGGGGGTATGATTCGAGAGTGCAACCGTGGGATCGGTTTCCCAGTTATATGGAATGGCATCCGATGTCCTATGCAACCTGCGGCAACACCAGCTGCATTGTCCCGCAAGTTGAGCGGGTTTTGAGTCTTGCGCCACCCGGCACTCAGGTTTCACCCGTACTAGCGGGGGCTTGGGGCAAGTCTTTCAATTCTCGTCCGTCCTTAGAACAGCAGATGCAAGCGATCCGCGCTGGGGCACCGCAAGTCAATTCAATCAGCCATTTTGCCTTTTCCTGGCAAGAACCGGAAGTAGACCGCGATCGCAAGTTCTGTGGTGCCAACTAGCGATCGCTTTTAGCTCCTAGCCGCAAATCTGGGATACTCGTCACTAGACACGATTCGCAGCGGCACTTGGGTAATTTTTTCTTCGATTAATTGGTCGCTTACAAATTCCATAACCACAGGCTGCAAAAAGAAAAATGCAGCCTTTTTTTCGATTAGCGATCGCTCTTCCAATGATTCCAAGGCTTCTAGCAGTTTTTGCGGTGATATCGAGGGCGGTATCTTCTCCCGCAATTGTGAGAATGAAAGGATTTGGTTACTCAGGGCGAGGCAGTTAATAATTATCTTTTCCGTCTCGGACAACCGCTTAAATTGTTGCTCTAAAAGATTGCGAATCTCACCAAACACTGTAATTTTTTGGTTTAAAAAATCAGAAATATTCCCGTGGAATAACTTATGAATCGTCGTCGAGACAATTTTTAATGCCAATGGATTGCCTGCATAGTATTCAATTAGCTGGCTCCAGTCGCTCGGCGAACCCCATAAAGAACTTTTACCCCTCAATATTTCCTGTACTGGTGCTACCTGCAAGCCTTTTAGTTTCAGGACTCGAACGGGTAAAGTTTCTCCTTCCAGGAATCCAATACCTTTTGGCTTCTCCCGGCTCGTCAGCACCAAGCAACTTTGATGGGGTGTTTCTCCTACCCGTTTCAAAAGTTCACCATAATCCTCATAGCCTTCGCGATAGTGTCCAGCGCCATAGCGCCAGGAAGTCTTTGGCAAATCGCCCCCGTGCAGAACTGTCTGAGCATTATCGAATACCAATAGACAGCGAGAAAGCTTTAAATAACGAATCAGTAGCGAAATTCTCCCGTCTACCGTTGCCGGTAAATCAGTTTCCCGCTCATTTGATAGAAATCGGATTAGCTCTGCTAGCATCTCGTTGATGGGCGGAGCATTGCGTAGACTTCGCCAGATCGCAAACTCGAATCGATCTTGAATTTGATGGCCTAGTTTCACCGACAAACAGGTTTTTCCGATTCCGCCGATTCCTAACAGCGTTACCAGTCGGCAGCGTTCCGACAAAATCCAGTGCGTTAAGGTTGCCAGTTCTTCCTCTCGTCCTGCGAAAACGCCACACTCAGGGATCTCGCCCCAATCTTGTCGAACATTAGCAGTTGCACCTACTCTCTCCTCAACTGCCTCAATCTGAGAACCTGCTAAACAGTAATCACTTTGTTCCAGCTCTAAATCAAAAGCTCTGAAGCAGCGACTCAAGGTTCTCTTGTCAACTCCAACTTCACAAGCAAATACTTTCATCAGCGTATCTGAATCTAAGCCAGTGCGACGACTTAAAGCTTCGAGGGTGTAATGTTTGTCCGAGTTTTTGCAACTTTCCGCTTCAGATTTTGCGGTCACAAGTTTCTCAAAGCCTTGAGCGGTTAGAATTACGCCGCGCTTGCGTTTCTGTTTCACTGAATTTTTCATGCTCATTTGTTATGGCTATATATCTATCGGGCAAGGGAAACGAAGTGGTTGTGCTATTGCTGCAAAATGCCAAGTCTATTTACCCGAATCAGATATGCAGGGTACTGACACAACTGTTCGCGCTTATCTCTAGCTTGAGATAAACGATAGATATGGCTAGAAGATAGACGTTTTATTCTCCTGACAACATAAAATATAATAACAAACGCCCTAACGTGTAACTTTTAAATCAGTTGGAAGAGTAAGTGGCTCAAATATTATTGGTGTAATACTTTTCCTCAAGTTTCATCTCAAAAAAATAAGAATAGCAGGAAAAATAGGGTTTAGTTTTTCTGTCCGGACTGACTCAATTGTTAGAGCCAATACAAAAGCTTAATTAAAAAGATGCGGGGCGAGTATAATAAAAAACCCCAGTTCCGCCTATTGTCTGTAGAGTCGGAGGGATTTGTTAGCAGCAGCTCTTGTTAACTATAAAAAAATTAATAAAAAATCTATCTAATGATTTATAAAAGTTAATAACTTACCATACTGACTACAAGCTCAGCAAAGTTATTTAAGAATTTTAAAAACTTAAAGATTTTTTAAGCTTCTAACCAGTTAACCTTTGCTAATTGCTCAATTTTGAAAAAGCTGAAATCAATACTGGATCTGGCTTTTGAAAGTTTATTCCCAAAAATTCTTAAGTTCGGTACTTAAGTTCCTAAACTTCGGTTGCACAGACTGGTTTGAAAAGCCATGCTGAACTTAACCTAAACGCAAGCCGCATCTGCCTAAAATATGAAATTTTTGCTTGATTAGGCTCGCAGAAGTTATTAAGTGGGTATTGTAGTTGCGAGTCTGGAAACGATATCAACTTCGTTTGCGTACCCGCATCTGTTCTCATCACCGCGATACTTTGCTTTACAAATGAATGCCCTAGCAGATCGGGAAACTAGTACTAAACCCAGACAGTTGTGCTGACCTTTGAAAAAGACAGGAGTTAGAACAAAAGAGGATAAATCAACTGTTTCAACCTCCCAGTATAGATCGTAGCCAAGGAAACTTATAGTTTCCTCGTTGGTGCGCTCGAATAAGTGTGTAAGAAAAGCGAAAACCAAATCACAGGTTGTGTAGCTACCTCAAGAATGTTGAAATTATGACCTTTGCTGTTATAACCAGCCCATCGCAATCGCTTATGGAGACATCACCATGACCTTAGCAAGCAACTTGAATTCAACAGACGACCTAGAGTTCGGCAAACACGTCTCGCGAACAAGTGTCCAGAAAATACCCCTTTCGGTAAACCAGTTCTGGTCAGGGTTCGACGACTACCTCTCGTTACAGAAAGTTCTGGGCGCACACGAGAATACCGAACTGGAAACTGATAATGGAAAACCGCAAAACGGCGTAGGAGCCATCATCCGATTCGAGTTTGGGGGTGGGATCACTCGCGAACGGCTGGTTGTCAAGGACGATCAAAACCACGTGTGGAAGATCGAAATTCCAGAGCCGAATGTGCTGTTCACGTTCTACGAAGCTACCGCACGTGTCTACGACACTGAGACGGGTCCAGAAGCGTCGCTGACTTTCGACGTCGTGATGCGGAGCGAGAACCGAGAAGAGCGGGCAAAAGCACTCGAAATCATGGAGCACTTTCTGCCAACCCGCATTCCTGAAGTCACCAATTTCGTTCTAAAAAGAGACGGCATTAAATGTTCCTTCGAGTTTGATGTCCACTGCCCCGTAGATAAGTTGTGGGCTGTTGTTGGCAATTGGCAGGATGTCTCGTGGGTACAATACGCCACCGGGGTGAACATGGGACCGGGCAATAAGCGGCAGATCCTCTTCCCGAACGGTGGAGTTGTGGAGGAGACCCTTGTGTCTCGCTCGGACGAAGAGCGAACCTTGGTTTACGAGATGACTAAGAGTGTTTCAATGCCTGTCAATCTCTACAGGGGTACGGTAAAGCTCACTAAGGTGAATGCCGAAGTCACTAAGGTGAACTATGACAACATCTTTATCCCACAAGAGGGGGTAGATGCTCAGCAGCTCAAAGCCAACATCGAGAAAATGTTCAACCAGCGATTTGAGTGGATCAAATCACAATTTGACACTAGAAACAAGGAAGACACTAAAAAAATGACTTACAGCGCAGATGTAACAGGTATAGTTCGCGCCCCCATCGACAAAGTCTGGGATGTCTTCAAATCCTTTGGTGAGGAGATTATGAAATGGTGGCCCATTTATGAATGGGTTAAATTGGATGCCCCCGGCAAAGATGAAGTCGGGGCTGTCCGCTCCTTCAAGACTTTTACAAACCGCGAATATAAAGAGCGTCTGGAGATGCGCGACGACCAAAACCACATCTTGAAATACTCCTTTGTCGAAGTCAAACCCAGTTTCCCCATCACAAGTGCCCTCACCACTGTCGAGATGTCAGCTAAGAGTCCGACCGAGACTGTGGTTCATTGGTCTGCCCAAAGTGAAATTAGCAACCCCTTGTTTGCCGGAGTAATCACCAGCGGTCAGGAGAAAACTTACTCCGAAGCCATTAAATCACTCGATAAGTTCTTTAATCCCAGTATTGGCAAGCTGGAAGTTGAACTGATTAGCGGCAAACATTTGCATAAAACAGGCTTGTTTAATCCCGATCCTTATGTCGTAATCGATCTTGACGAGGCAAAGCCACAAGCATCCAAGACTCATTTCCAGAGTTGCAACCCCTCATGGAATCAAAAGTTCACCTTGGACGTGGTGAGCATTGAGGGCATGCTGCGTTTCACCGTTTGGGACGCCAACCTCGGTAAAGATGACTTTATTGGCTATGCCGAAGTTAATCTGCACGAGTTGAAATCCGGTGAAGTAACGCGCAAAACGCTACCACTACAGCGTACCGAGAGTGGAGAGATTGTTGTTTCCTTGCAGATGAACCTGGAATCAGGGGAAAAACTGCCCGACACCAAAGAGATGGAGCAGCAACACTGGATCGCATTCCTCACCAACATTTTGAACGAGGTTAAGGACCAAGCTTTGGAAATCGTGCAGCAGTATGCTGGCGGTGAAGATCAAAAGTATGAATATCAAAGGTATCCTCGTCGGAAGGATGCACCAGATGTGGCAATGGAGAACTTGCCACGGATGGTGAAAGGTCTACCGCCAGGAGAAGCACTACCACCACAGAAACTGGGATTAATTACGCAGCGTGCCCACGAATACCTCTATTCGCAGGTAGGATTTTTACAAAGGCTACAGAAGATCAAGCAGGAGGGCGGCGATCCCTGGACAGCTTTCTACGATGGCTGGATCAAGTCCCCATATAACCTTCCCAAAACTTGGAAGGACGATCTGGAATTCTGCCGCCAGCTGATCCAAGGGGTTAACCCGATGTGCATTACACTCTGCACGGACGAAAGTGTTATCCCCAAAGACATGGCACACCTGACGGCGCAAGGAAAAACTATCCCGGAGCTGATCGCCCAAAAACGGTTGTTCTTGCTGGATTACGGATATCTAGAAGATATCCCTCAACTTGGCAGTAAAGTTTTCTATCCCGCATTCGTGTTGGTATACCGGGAACTATTGGAAGATGGTAAGTCCCGACTTAACATTCTCGGTATCCAACTGACGCGCCACAAAGATCGTAAAAACGAGGTTTACACTCCTAACTCGTCTAATCCCAACAAGTATTTGTTAGCGAAGATGCATGCAACCTGCGCTGACAACCAGTACCACCAGTTTATTTACCACTTGGGCTTCACGCACTTGGTTGTAGAGCCTTTTGCTATCAGCTATCACAACGCTTTCCCTAAAGATCACCCGATTGGTCAACTGCTGAAGCCCCACTTTGAAGACACCATCGGCATCAACTTCTTTGCTCGTCAAACTTTAGTTTCTTACACTGCTGCTTTTACCAATGAAACCTTCGCCACGGGCACGGCGGGAGCGATGCAGCTATTTCTGAAGGCATTGAAGAAGTGGGACTTTTTTGGGATGAGCTTCCCGCAAGAACTCTTATCACGCGGATTTGATGAGCAGGGTTCGGACGGCGTTGAAAACTACTATTTCCGCGACGATGGCTTTAAAATTTGGAATGCCTATACTGAGTATGTTGGTGATGTCGTAGCAGCTGTATATCAGGATGATGCCGCAGTCGCAGCCGATAAAGTTATCCAAGCTTGGGCACAGGAAACTGCCGATCCGGCACGTGGAGATGTTCCCGGTTTCCCGGTTGCTATTGAAACGCGGGAGCTGCTGGTGAAAACCTTAACCAACATTATTTTTCTAGCCAGCGCCCAGCATTCGGCAGTCAACTTCTCTCAAGAGCAATACTTATCGTATATCCCCAACCGACCCAACGTCCTAGATAAGCCAATGCCTGAGACTGAAGGTGACATCACAATGGAATACGTGATGGATGCTTTACAGAACCTTGCAATCTCTCACTTTGAAGTTTCTTTCTCTTACCTGCTCACAACCCCATCGTTAAATCCACTGTTCCAACTACCGTTAGAAAACGAGCAGTTCTCGGATATCCACGCTATTTTTATGGCGAAGCTCAATCTTATAGACGTGGAGATTGAGCAGCGGAACCATCGGTTGCAAAAGGAAGGCAAAACTCCCTATCCCTACCTGTCACCCAAGCGAATTGCTGCCAGTATCGATATCTAGAACTTAGGTAAATAGCACAAAACCTTAGTAGAAGGCACTTAAGCGCCTTCTACTAAGTTGTGCAATGAAGCTATGTCGAACTGGATTAGGGAGATTAGACTAACTAAGTCAGTTTGATTATTATCGTTAGCTGGCAAACAAAACGGGCAGTAGTATTACGGATTCACGGAGGAAAATAATGAATCGGATCGCACTCATTACAGGCACATCATCGGGCGTCGGATTGAGTACGACGGTGTTGCTGGCACAGTCAGGCTTCACCGTCGTTGCAACCATGCGTAACCTTGAAAAGCGTAATCCTCTTGAAACGCGAGCGAAGACGGAGAATGTTACGCTCGACGTGCGTAGACTGGATGTTCAGGACGCAGCCTCCATTGCCGAGTGCGTAAATTCTGTTGTCCGCGATTACGGTCGGATCGATGTGCTTGTCAATAACGCGGGCGCTGGCTACCTGGGAACCCTTGAGCAAACATCGATTGACGATCTAAATCAAACAATGGATGTCAATTTTTTCGGCGTCTGGCGTGTCACCCAAGCTGTCCTACCGCTGATGCGCTCTGCCGGTTCGGGGCGAATCATTACAGTTACCAGCGTCGGCGGTCTCATTGGGCACCCATTCAACGATGCGTATTGCGCCGCTAAATTTGCGGTCGAGGGTTTTATGGAGAGTCTTGCTCCCGTTGTTAAACGCCTCGGTATCTGTGTGTCGCTGATCGAACCGGGCGCGATTAACACGGAGTTCGTCGCATCCGTCCTAGAGACTAGGGCAAATTTGCAGCAACCCGTTCCCGAAGCATATAGTAAGATGCTCGATGCATACCTCGCGGCAACGGAGCAAGTCTTTGCCACAATAGGGCAGACAGGTGACGATATCGCAAAAGTCATTACCGAAGCTGCCACCGCCGATGTGCCACACTTCAGATACCAGACATCCGACCTCATCCGTGGTCTTGTCTCAAGCAAATATGTCGATCCCACGGGCGATTCGGTGGTCGAGTTTTCAGGCGATCGGCTCCCTTGAAGAGGATTTCAAACACCACCTGCGACGCAATTCTTCCCTCGTTCCATGATTGGTAGAAATTGCGATCGCGCCACCGTCACACGATAACTTCAACGAACTTTAATCTGACTGGCATAGCCAGAGCAGGTCTGCAATGTGGTTAAAATCAATCCTTCTTTTAGTGGCTAGTAATAGGTAATTGGTTTCCTTAATGACCCATTACCTATTCTCGATTACCAACATCCAGAAGTGATGTTTAGTTACCGCTCAAGAGGAAATGCTTTTTAGCAACAAGAGACAAGGTATAAGCCGAGATAAACTTAATTTAAAATATTTTTTAGGACTCAGTTAAAACGTTGAAAATTGATAATTTAATGGCTCTAAAAACACCAATTATAACCGAATACATATGCAATCTAAAGCCGTGGGATATTATTTTTTTCACTTGACTTTTAAAAAAAATCCTTAAATAAGGAATAAGCAATAACCTTGAACAAATTGAATTTAAAACGACCCAAGCGCTTAGTGTCAATGGATGGTGGCGGTATTCGCGGATTGATCGTTGCTGAAATTCTAATTAAGTTAGAAGACATACTCTGCAACCAACCTAACTCGCCTTGGAAGTGTTTGGCTGATTACTTCGACTTCATTGGCGGCACGAGTGCAGGTGCAATTTTAGCAGCAGGACTCGCTAAAGGAATGTCAGCGTGAGCATTGCGTGATATTTTTTATAACGATGCTCAGACAATGTTTAGTAAACGTTGGCTGCTCGGGCAACTGTGGTCAAAGTACGATTCAGGGCCGCTAGAGCAAAATATAAAGTCTATTCTAGGTGACATCACCCTTGGATCGGATCAACTGAAAACACTCTTGATGATTGTTTCCAAGAATGTAACAACTGATGGAGCCTGGTTCCTCGTTAACCATCCAAATAACCAATTCTTCAAGAGTAATAGCAAAATTCCACTCTGGCATATCGTTTGAGCAAGTTCTGCTGCACCAACTTTTTTCCCGCCTCATATGTTTGCTGTCGGCAATCAAGAGTATGAATTTGTTGATGGTGCTGTGAGTATGTTTAACAACCCATCATTCCAGTTGTTTGTGGAAGCAACTCAAAAAGAATATGGAATTGGTTGGGAAACGGGTACCGATAACCTCTTGCTGATTTCAATTGGTACAGGGTTCAGTAACCAGTCGATTAAGTTAGGTGAGGCAAAAAAATATACGATGCTCAACTGGGCGGGCTATGCAATCGGAGACTTAATGGAAGACACAAACGTACAGCAAAACGTTTTAATGAAGCTGATTAGCTATACACCTAGATCCGAGCAGATTAATCGTGAGCTGTCAGATGTTTCCGTACCTTCCATTAACGGAATGCAACCGTTAGAAACAGGTAGCTCAAGTCCTGAAACGTCACCCTCCCAGGCGGTTGAGGACTTCAACCGCAAGTTGCTCACCTATCACCGCTATACAACCTCATTTACAAAGAAACGCTTCAAGCAGCTGAAATTACCGCCAAACATCGACCCAAACTCAGTGACATCTATCGACTGCGTAGATCAAGTTGAAGCCTTAGTTTCCCAGTTCCAGCGCTGATGAGGGGGTGAGGGGGTGAGAGGGTGAGGAGGAGAATTTCACCCTCTGGGTTATTTCTGCCACCTTGGTCTAGTCGTCTTCTCTTTCCAACGCTCTAGCCCCACTCCCTAGTGCATCACGGCAGAAGTAAGTGATCAGTTGATAGTCACCCCCTCACCCCCTCATCCCCTCGTTTCCAGGAAGTGGTCAGTTACTTTGCTGTCGCTGCACTAGCGCCTTCTTGGTCAAGTCTCGTTAAGACCAATCCACTTATCGATTAAGAGCGGTTGATATCCAGCCAGCGTATCAAGTAGTAGCATCGGTTCCTGCTCTTCCAGCACAAGCGAACGGTGCTGAGGACGCAAAAACGCTTCGCCAACTGCGCGATCGAAGAACGCAATCAGGTGGTCATAATAACCCTCGATATTCAGCAGACCGCATGGCTTTTGGTGTATGCCTAGTTGTGCCCAAGTCAGCACCTCGCAAAATTCCTCAAACGTTCCATAGCCTCCTGGTAGTGCCACAAAAGCATCCGACAGTTCTGCCATTAAGGCTTTGCGCTCGTGCATTGAACCAACAACTCGCAGATCGGTTAGACCCCTGTGAGCAATTTCCTTGTCCACTAAGGCTTTAGGAATCACACCAATGACCTCACCTCCTGCTGCTAGTGCCACATCGGCAACTATTCCCATTAATCCAACATTTCCACCACCGTAGACTAGACTAATTCCTCGGAGTGCTAGCGCTTCACCCATTTGCTGGGCTGCCTCCGCGTAGGCGGGTCGTAAGCCTTTATTGGAACCGCAAAAAATGCATACGCTTTTCATCCCGATCGCTACCCCAACTCCTAATAAACCTTACCAAAACATTTGATGTGACATCGTGCCTTGCGTAACACCAAATTCTCTTATCCCAGACACTCGAGTACTTCACCCAGCTGACTTACCTGAATGGGTGATTTTTAGACTTGCAACCAGTTATCAAAACTTTCTTCTGATTCCAGAGCAATCTAGTCCAGAGCAAGATTGGTCAGGCAGCTGCTGAAGAACAAGTTTCACCCAAAGACTTTGAGCAGTTCAAGCACGAAGATTATTGAAGAAGACTGGAAGCTTTGATAATTGAATGGAATTGCGATCGCACTCTTTTTCTGAACCGAGATGGCAAGAGGGCGATCGCGTAGCCTCTCTTTTCAACCGACCACAAAATTCACTAACTTTCCAGGCACTACAATCACCTTTTTAATTTCCTTGCCTTCGATGAACCGCTGAGCAACTTCTGACTCGCGGGCATACTGTTCTAAAGCTTCCCGATTCGCATCAGCGGGCACTTGAATCGCCCCACGGGTTTTGCCCATGACTTGAATCACCAGCGTGATTTCATCGACCACCAAGGCAGCCGGATCGACGGTAGGCCAAGTTTGGGTGTGTACCGAATCGCTGTGACCGATTGTGTGCCACAGTTCTTCAGCAATGTGAGGGGCAAAGGGAGCCATCAAGTGAATCAGAGTTTCTATCCCTTCGGCATATACTGGCGAGTCTTTGCATTTGGCGTCAGCTAAAGCATTGCTCAACTTCATTAACTCGGAAATCGCTGTATTGAATTGATACTCGCCTTCTAAATCTTCCGTAACGGCTTGAATCGCACCGTGAATTGCCCGTCGCAAGTCTTTTTCGCCCTTATTCATCTCCCCGCCTTTGTCAGGGGAGCTAAGGGGGATCTGCGCGACAAATTCTGCCACTAGTCGCCAGACGCGGTTGAGGAAGCGAAATTGTCCTTCAACGTCGGCATCATCCCATTCCAAATCTTTTTCTGGGGGTGCCTTGAACAAGATAAACATCCGCGCTGTATCTGCCCCGTACTTGCCGAGGACTTCCTCTGGATCGATGCCGTTGTACTTCGACTTGGACATCTTTTCATAGAAGACTTGCAACGGTTCCCCCGTTTCTGGGTCTTTTGGATCGGCTGGATCTACCTGTGCCGCTGGAATGTATTTGTCAGTGGCAGGATTTTTGTAGGTAGTGCCCTGCACCATGCCCTGAGTTAGCAGGCGTTGGAAGGGTTCGTCAAAGTTTAAAAGACCGCAGTCTCTCAAAACTTTGGTAAAGAACCGCGAGTATAACAAGTGCAAAATCGCGTGTTCAATCCCGCCCACATACTGGTCTACGGGCATCCAGTCATTGGTTTTTGCTGGGTCGAAAACTTGCTGTTCGTTCTTCGCATCGGGATAGCGCAAGAAATACCACGACGAATCAATAAATGTATCCATCGTGTCCGTCTCCCGCTTAGCTGGGGTGCCGCAAGAGGGACAAGGAACATTAACAAAAGCTTCCATCTGCGCCAATGGAGACGCCCCGCGACCCGTGAATTCTACCTCTTCCGGCAATCGAACCGGCAAGTCTTCATCCGGAACTGGCACCGTACCGCAGTTGAGACAGTGAATTGCCGGAATGGGTGCCCCCCAATAACGTTGCCGCGAAATTAACCAATCCCGCAGGCGATACTGCACCCGCGCTTTCCCCCAATCCTGTTTTTCTGCGTATTGAACAATCGCTGTTTTCGCTTCCGTTGAATCCATCCCATTAAATTGGTCTGAATTCACCACAATTCCTGGTTCGGTATAAGCCTGCTGTAAAGACCCAAAATTTCCCGTCTCTACATCATCCCCTGGCGGCACAATTACAACCTGAATGGGGAGATTCTGCTCCTTAGCAAACCGGAAGTCCCGCGTGTCGTGGGCTGGAACACCCATCACCGCGCCAGTTCCGTACTCGTACAATACATAATCGGCAATCCAGATGGGAATTTCTTCTCCCGTAAAAGGATTCATCGCCTTCCCGCCAGTCGGAATACCGCGCTTTGGCTTATCCTCTGCGGTGCGTTCCAATTCGCTTTGTTGGGCTACTTCTTGGATAAATACTTCTACCGCCTCTTCTCGGTCTGGAGTTGTCACTTTGGCAGTCAAAGGATGTTCTGGCGCTAGCACCACGTAAGTCACGCCATAGACGGTATCGGGACGAGTGGTGAAAACCCCAATTTTTTCATCCAACCCGACAATCGGAAATTCTAGGTAAGCGCCAGTGGATTTACCAATCCAGTTCGCCTGCATCAACTTGACTCGTTCGGGCCATCCGCTCAATTTGTCCAAATCGTTGAGCAATTGCTCGGCGTAGTCGGTAATTTTTAGGAACCACTGCCGCAACATTTTCCGTTCGACTTTGGCACCGGAACGCCAAGATTTGCCGTCGATGACTTGTTCATTTGCCAGCACCGTCTGGTCGATGGGGTCCCAGTTGACGGCGGCTTCTTTCTGGTAAGCTAGTCCGGCTTTTAAAAACTGCAAGAAGAGCCACTGCGTCCACTTGTAATAATCCGGCGAACAGGTAGCAACTTCCCGGTTCCAGTCAATTGAAAGCCCTAACTGCTGCAATTGATGCCGCATCTGAGCAATATTTTGATAAGTCCATTTTCCGGGAGCAATGCCCCGGTCAATAGCAGCATTTTCGGCTGGCAAACCAAAGGCATCCCAACCCATCGGATGGAGTACGCGATACCCTTGCATCCGCTTGAGTCGGGCAATCACATCCGTGATGGTGTAGTTGCGGACGTGTCCCATGTGCAGGCTGCCCGATGGATAGGGGAACATGGACAGAGCATAGAACTTGGGCTTAGTGCTATCTGTGGGGGTTTGATCTAAGCTTTGTTCTGCCCAAGTCTGTTGCCACTTTTCCTCGATTGCTGCTGGGTTGTAACGGGACTCCACGGAAAAAACTCCTGCTGGATTAGTAATCGTGTTTGCCTCAATATTCTGACATAATTGTTCACCATAGTCTGGACGGTAGGCTACACTATCGATTTAAATTTTTTTGTTTTTTGCTGACGCCGAAGATATCCACATCCTACGCAGATAGGAGCTGAACTGTACTAAGGATAATCAGTGTTTATCGCGATCCTATTTGATTGAGTGGAGATTTTTTGAAAAAACTGTGTTTGCAGAGCCTGCGCTTTGCCCTTAGAACCCACTAGCGATCGCGTTGCCATGCTCGAAGAGCTATAGTCATGCGTGTTAGCGCTCTGGAACGCCAAGAAAGAGAAAGAATAGAATTTAATCAATCATTTGAGATTGTGATATCCAGGAAGAGTAATATTTTTTTTAGCAGCAATCTTTCACATATCTATCACAAGTACATTTTGAATAATTTACAAGTTTTTGTTTACGGCACTTTGAAACCGGGAGAGTGCAATTACGAGCGATACTGTGCTGGAAAGGTGGTGGAAGAAAAAAGAGCGATCGCATTCGGCGAACTTTTTTCCCTCCCAGCAGGGTATCCCGCAATGATCCCTGGCAATGCAAAAATTCACGGGTTTGTACTCACTTTTCCCGATTCAACTGTGTTACAGAAATTGGATAATCTGGAAGGCTATGACCCTAGCCGTCCAGAGGCACAAAATGAATATAACCGGCATCAAATTGAGACCTATAAACCATCTGGGCAGCCACTAGCAATAGCTTGGGCTTACTTGATGAGCGTTGATCGGGTTAGACGCCAAAAAGGGATTCTGCTGACCTCTGGATGGTGGAGCCGCTTAAAAAACAATGAGTGATGAGTTCATTCCAAAACTCATCACTCATTGCTCAATATTTTTTAAGTCAAAGCGGATTAATTCTGATATCCCTTGGCGTCAGATCCATCTACTGATGGCTTCACAAATTTTTCTGGAGCCGCGACTGCTGCTTTGGGAATCTCCACTGCGGGATGATTCAGGGCAACCATCAAAGGCTCTGCTGCTGTCTCTGAAATGGGAGCTTTTGCTAGTTGGGGACTCAGGGAGTGATTACCCGGAAGAATTCCTGACAAAGCGCCGACAAACAAAGCTGCGATCGCTGCGCCACCCCATGCAGCAACCCGTTGGGAGCGGCGGCGGTTGATGCGTCCGAAAACTTGATTAACAGCCTGTTCTGCTGATTGCTCGGACTCTGGAACGGGAATTGTTTGTAAACCCTGGCGTAATTTCACCAGTCTGGTATACAAACACTGCATTTTGGGGTCACTTTTAAGCCATTCCTGAACTTGTTTGCGCTCGTCAGCGGTTACTTCACTATCTAAGTAGGCACTGAGCAATTCAAAGCGATCGCGTTGCAAAATATCCATCTCCTTAGAGACTTGTGCGTTTGCAGGGCACCGCTGTCCAGAATCCTTACGATTGTTCAAATCAGAGGTCATTTTCACATCACCAGCAAGTCACACAATAGGAAAGCAGAGCAGTCACTAATCTTTGCCACATTCAGTATATACGTAGAAACTTGTATTTCATTACAATCTTAACTGTTTTGCCAAGAAGTAAAACACAAGTAATGGGGAGCTGACTTAATCCGTGACAACCAAGGGTGAACTTAACGATTTACGCTTAGTCTAGTTTTTAGCAAGCGATCGCACCCAGTAAAAATCTACCCTTTTTTCACGACCTATCTGAAATCGTTTCTTGGAAGCCACACCTTGCAGCACTTCAGCGAACAAGGAAGGCTATCCTACTGCTTTAAAGATAATCGGCAACCCCGGAGGTACGAATCCACCGAATAGCTGAAACCAGATTCTATCCCTAAGTTAGATTAATTTCCGTCTAGGTAGTTTTGCAGCTGAGATTGCAGGCGCTGACGCGCTCTAGCAATTCTAGATTTTACCGTTCCCAGGGAGACACCTGTGATTTCGGCAATTTCTTCATAAGCCATGCCTTCGATTTCTCTCAGGACGATGGTAGTGCGAAACACCTCTGGCAGATCGGCGATCGCTTCATGCAGCTGTTCATAAAATTCCCGCGTCGTCATGTCTTCGTCGGGACTTGGATTGTCAGATGCAATTTCCCAATCCATTTCGCCGTCATCCATCATGCGAGGTGCATCTAACGACAGCGGATGAGACACCCGTTTGCGTTTACGCAGCTCATCATAAAACAGGTTCGTGGCAATCCGGCTCAACCATCCCCGGAACTTGACTGGCTCCTGCAACCGCTTAATATTGCGGTAAACCCGAATCCAGACTTCTTGAGCTAAATCTGCCCGATCCTGCCAATCTGGAGCCAGATGGTACAAAATCTTATCGACATGAGACTGATACCGGCGCAAAAGTTCGGCAAAGGCAGCGCGGTCAGGACGCAGCCCCGCCTGACAATGCAGAATTAGATCGTAGTTTGACAGTTTTTCAGGTTGCACCGGCGCTTGAGAAACCGTTGCTTCAGCTGTTGACCAGGATACAGGAATCGATTGAGTCATGGATGGATATAGGGGTTAAAACATCCTAACCCTCCAAGACGCTGCCACTTTGACAATGGTTCCCGCTTGCGGCGGAATGCTAAATGGCGTTCTACACCAATCTAGCGAATCGAAGGATACAACGTCGGGAGTTATTCATATAAATACGAACTTGTAACACTTCATCCGGAAAAGAGGGGCAAACTGGCAGAAGGACAGGGGCGATTTAGGAGAAAGTCATTTCTAATTGGGTTTAGAGGCGAATATAATTCACGCAGTATTTCAGAGAATGAGGAAAATATCATTCCAACGCTACTGCCGCCAGCGCTTTCAGCATCGCTTTCTGCGCGTCTGTTCAACCTGTAACACCAGTAATATTCATGCCTTCGTAGGGTCTTTCACTTGTCAAGGTGTTCAGGCACTCGCCTGTCGCTACATCCCAAAGCTTAATCATTTCATCTTGTCCAGCACTCGCGAGTATTTGTCCATCTGGGCTGAAGCCAACTGACCAAACTCCATTAGATATATCCCTGGAAAGCTTTTAGGTATTTACCGCTACTAACATCCCACAACTGCACAGTGCGATCGCCACTGCCAGTCGCCAAAGTCTTTGCTTCCGGATTAAAAGCAACTGACCAAACCCAGTTGGTAGACACCTGTAAGGTTTGGAGACATTCACCGCTACTGACATCCCACAACCTGACAGTGCGATCGCTACTACTCGCCAAAATTTGATTATCTGGACTAAACGCGACTGACAGTACCCAATTGGGAGATCCCTGTAAGGTTTGGAGACATTCACCGCTACTAACATCCCACAACCGCACAGTGCGATCGCAGCTAGCACTTGCTAGAATCTTACCCCCAGGACTATAGGCAACCGACAACACCCAGTTGGTATCGGCATATTTTCAGGCAATTACCGTCCGAAACATCCCACAATCTCACGGTAGAATCCCCACTGCCACTCGCTAGAATCTTACTCCCAGGTCAATAGGCAACAGACCGCACTCGATTTGTATACCCCCACAAAGTTCTCAAAGCTTGACCCGTGTGGACATCCCATAGCTTTATCGTTCGGTCGTCACTGCCACTCGCCAAGGTGCGACCATCGGGACTAAAGGCAAGTGCCCAAACCTGACTCGCGTGCCCTTGCAAAGTTCTGACACAGCGCCCCGTACTGACATCCCATAACTTTACAGTGCAGTCATCACTGCCACTGGCTAGCTGTATAGCTAACTTGCTGCGAGCTTATTCTTTACCTTTGGTAGTAGACTTCTTACCTACTCTTTCTGGTTGTTTATTCAACCACAATCGGTCTTGCCTGTATGTGGATAGCTAACTTGCTGCAAGCTTATTCTTTACTTTTATCAGTAGACTTCTTACCTAAACCAGGTTAAAACTGTTGTCAAGCAACGACCAGCGTAACAGTTTCAGGCACAAAACGTTGCCAGGAAACCGCTTGTAGGAACGCGATCGTATCTTTTGTACAGTATAAGAGCGAGAAAAATTCAATCGCCTTTAACACAAAATTTACAAGTTTAAACAGGTAACTTAAGCACGATACCTTATACTTTTACAGAGGTTTTAAAAATGACACAAACTAATAAGTTAGACAATCAACAGCTAGAAGCAACTTCCATCAAACAAAACGAAGAAAAAATTTCAACGCAGAAAGGAAACCGTTTCCGGCAATTTTTTTTAAAAAAATTTGAAACCGGTGCAAATCAACAACCAACTCTCTTGGGACATCTCTTGCTCACAAGTAGCTTGCTAATGCTAATTGGCATTGGTTACTTTTCAATGCAATGGTCTGCGAGTAAAAAGGCAAATGAATGGCTGGGAGCTACACAGAATTTTACTCCACTTAGTGAAGGAATAAAAAATGCTTCAGAAGATGAAAAAACGAGGCTAAAGCAGCAATTTGAAGAAATTCAGGCACGAAGTCATCGATACGCGACTATTATGACTTTTTTCTACCAGCAATACTACGTCTCAATTTCCTTGACATCGGCTTCAGCTTTAGTTGCAGGAATTTGTTTGTTCTTTATTAGTAAAAAGGGCTGGGATAGAGTCAATAATGCTGTGATTAACGTCTTTATTGTCGCCTCTGGTTCTGTAATATTTTTTGGTGATTTACCGGGAATTTTTAGGCAAAATGAAAATAGTACGGCAAGCCGGGATTTATATATCGCACACGTCTCTCTAAGAAATAAGGTACTCAGCTATTTAGCAACTGGTGCAACAGTTGGTGCAGAACCGGAAAAGCCGAATGAGTTTAGTCGCCCAGAAACCAGTCGGTTTATTCTTTATGTTGACCAAAAATTAGCAGAATTGAATCAAGTACCGATTGGCTTCGATCCTACAGGAATCAGAGATGTAGAACGGAAGTCAAGATTCGGTCTTCCTGAAAAGCCTCAATCTGGGAATAAACAGTAAAATTATGGTGTTTGAGTAAGCAATATCTTACTCAAACACTACTGTCCGATTCCCGTATACCAGCACACGATTTCGCAAATGCGATCGCACTGCTCTCGCTAATACCACTCGCTCTAAATCTTTGCCTTTGCGAATCAAATCGTCAACCTCATCCCGGTGACTGACTCGCACTACATCTTGCTCAATAATTGGGCCTGCATCCAAGTCGGTGGTGACATAGTGAGCCGTTGCCCCGATAATCTTGACGCCGCGTTCGTAGGCTTTGTGGTAGGGATTAGCTCCTACAAATGCAGGTAAGAATGAGTGATGAATATTAATAATTTGCGGAAATTGACTAATAAAATCAGGGCTGACGATTTGCATATATTTTGCCAGCACAACTAAATCAATGTTGTATTGCCGCAGTAATTCTAATTGTTTGGCTTCCTGCTGTGATTTTGTTTCTTTGGTAATCGGAATGTGATGATAGTCGATGCCAAATTGAGCGGCTACATCTTGTAAATCGGGATGGTTGCTGATAATTAGTGGAATTTCGGCGGAGAATTCTTTTGCTTTATGACGCCAAATTAGGTCAAAGAGACAATGATCTTGTTTGCTTACCCAGATGGCAATCCGGGGTACTGTGTCGGAAAAGTGCAACTGCCAGTTGGCTTGTAGAGGTTGCGCGATCGCGTTAAATGCTGGGCCAATCAACTCACGCGGTAGATTAAAATCTTCTAACTGCCACTCAATTCGGGTGAGAAATAACCCAGCCGCAAAATCGGTGTGCTGATCGGCATGAATAATATTACCGCCATTAGCGTAGATAAAATTAGCAATTTTTGCCACCAATCCTCGTCGATCGGGGCAGGAAACTAGCAGCGTTGCGGTGGGGCTGTTCATGGTGAGAGAGAGGGGCTAGGTTGAGGTGACTTTTCGGTTTTTGAAGTCTCAGTTTTACTATTTTTTGGTGAAGGAGAGGGGCTGGGCTGAGGTGACTTAGCAGGTGTTGCTTTGTCAGAATTTTTGTCCGCAGTATCTTTCTGACTTGCTGGGGAAGGAGAAGGAGTCGGCTTATCTGACTTAGACGGTGTTGCTTTTTCAGCAGGCTGGTTTTTAGTAGTTTTTGGAGAGGGGGAGGGACTAGGTTTATTGGACTGAGAGGGTGTTGCTTTGTCAGAATTTTTGCCGGAAGTATCTTTTTTACTTGCTGGGGAAGGAGAAGGACTCGGCTGAGGTGACTGAGAGGGTGTTGCTTTGTCAGAATTTTTGCCGGAAGTATCTTTTTTACTTGCTGGGGAAGGAGAAGGACTCGGCTGAGGTGACTGAGAGGGTGTTGCTTTGTCAGAGGTTTTATCCGGACTATTTTTTTGAACCGCTTCCTTGGCTTTCCATTCTGACAGAGGGCGTTTTACACCATACTCGAAGTCTATCGGGACTAAAAGCACCTCTAGCTGCTGAGGGGTCTGGGCGGGGGGGTCAACTTGAGCATACAAGAAACTACTATTGAAGTTAGGCTTCCCCAAAATTATCTGATGAGTTTGCTGATTATTTAGCCTTACTTCTACCGTCGCTTGGGGTTTGTCGAGTCCATATTCTTGTAGCTGGTTAGGGAAGATGGAGAGGGTGCGATCGCTCTTGCCATCTACCAGTAAATTTAGCAGGTATGAAACAGATGGATCGCTGGCTGGGACGTCGCTGGGCGATTTCATCTGCCATTGAGAAATACTCGTCTTGTCCACAGCTTCCTGCGTGACTCGCTCAAACTTCAACGTTTGTTCCTGACTTTTAACTGTCAAAGCCTGTATCTGGTCTTTTTCAAAAGAAAAGATTTCCTTTTGTTTTGCCTGTGCTGCTTCTCGCTGGGGGGCACCTTTAATTTCATAAAAATAAACGAATCCCCCCAAACTCAGCGCCAATAGTATCAGAATCCAAGTTGTTCGTTTTAGCTTCATAATCAACACGCGAGTTGATTTTAGATTAAATCCAAAATCTGAAATTACTAACGTCTGAACCACCAAACCAGTCCGGCTGTAAGGAACCCGATTAAGGGCATAATCAACACAGCTATCCAACCCACTAGATTGGCTTGGTCTTGGGACAAGTTGATGCGACGGTCTTTTACTTCTTTGGGACGGATGGATAAAAGTTGCTCATCCTGTTTGCTTAACCAGCTGACGGAGTTGAGAAAGACATCTCCATTTAGTTGCTGCTCAAATAAACCATCGCTAGCAAAATCAGAATTACCGAGGACAACTAGACGGGATTCTGCTGGTTTTTGGTCAGCATTTGCCGTCTTTGCCGGTGAGTTGGTTGGGCTTGGGGACGCGCTAGGGCTAGCAGTTGCGGTTGGGCTGGGAGAAGCTGATGTCGTCGCCGTTGGAGTTGGGGACGCGCTAGGGCTAGCAGTTGCGGTTGGGCTGGGAGAAGCTGATGTCGTCGCCGTTGGAGTTGGGGACGGGCTGGGGCTAGCAGTTGCGGTTGGGCTGGGAGAAGCTGATGTCGTCGCTGTTGGGCTTGGGGACGCACTGGGGGTGGGGCTAGCGGTTGCTCCTGGAGTCGCCCCTGGAGTTGCTGTTGGAGTTGGGGATGGTGCAGACACACTTTGGGGAGGATAGACGCGACTTAGGGCGACGCCGAGAATTAAAGGCCCTTGGCGATCGCTTTCGGGATCAAACTGCAAGCGATCGCTTTCGGGATTGCTCTCAGCCCAACTCTGGTCATTTGTCACCAGCAAAGGCGTCGCCTGGATACCGGCGATGGGAGTCACTTCAATCGGTCGTGCAAACGGGTAGAAAGAACGACCATCCTGAAAATCTTTAGTAATCGGATGTTGACCGTAGCGCGTCACCATAATCACCGCCGGACTCAGTCCCGCCTGACCGCCGGACAAGTCAATGGCAAGACGATTATCCAGCCTCACGCCCCAATCTTTAAGCAAGTTATCCAGACCGGGATTGGTATTCCGGTCTACCATCACCAGTAGCCTACCGCCGCGCTTCAGGTAATCGCTCAAAGCGGTGACTTCAGCTGCAAACAGTGCCCGTTTGGGGCCAGCAATGACGATGAGGTCAGCATCTTGGGGGATTCCTGGAGTTTTCGCCAAATCTAGGGGTTGAGTGGTGTAGCTTTTCTCTCCTAGGCTAGTCACCGCCTGAGAGATGCTTCCTTGCGCCGCTTGTAAGGGCCGTTCGCCGTGACCTTGGAGGAAGTAAACCTTGCCAACGCGATCGCTCGTAATTTGGGCGATCGCATTCGTCACCACTGTTTCTGAAAGGCTCTCCCCGCGCTGCGGATTCACTGTCTGGATGAGCTTTCGTCGTCCCTCCGATTCCAGATAAACTTCCCCTAGAGATTGAAGGTTAAACCTTTGAGCCAGTCCGGGTCGCAGTTGCGGATCGACAAATTCAAAACTAAATTGAGAGCCATATCGTCGGTAATTTTCCAACAATTGTTGGTCTTGAGGATTCGGATTTTCTTCAAATACCCACAACTTGACTGGCTGCGATAAATTTTGCACTAATTGCTGCGACTGGGGGGCAAGGGTAAATAGCTGATTTTCCGTTAAATCCACTCGCACAACACGGCGAACACCCAGAAAATTAATCAGCCCCAAAATCACCAAAACCGCCAGTGTTGCTGCTAGAGCATTGGTTCCCGCCTGAGTTGACCGGCGTCCCCAAAAGCCATTTGGCGAACCGCCCAAAGATAGCAGCCATAACCCAATAATTACAACTCCAGCAACGATTAAACCTACGGGCACAGAACCCCAGCTACTGGATACCAATCCAGCAACTAGACCCGTAATTGTTAGAACTGGGCCAAGCAAAAAGAGATATTTTAAATACTTCCAATTAATGGTTTTCATGTTGGCTAATCAGTAATTGGTAATTGGTAATTGCTGCCAATAGATTTTAGGTAAGTGTTTAGCTTAGGTAACAGTTCATCAATGATAGGTTTGCGGGTGCCGATCTGTTCAATCGAGATGCAGGAAACCTCGAAGGCGGTCTTTGTAGGCGCAAGCCCCACCCTTTAAGGTGTGGGCTACTTGCATCTCACGCATTCGGTCTTCTCATCGCAACCACTCCATTCGCGATTCGCCATTCGTCAATTTAAGAACGCTGATAGCGCAAGGCATCGATAGATTGAGCAGTCAGAAACACGCCTAAGATAATGTAGCTTGCAAACATAATCAAACTGCTGGTATCAACCACACCTTGTACTAGGGTGTTGTAATGTTTGACTAAGGATAAATGATTCCATGCTTCTCCTAACACGCCGCCGGTCAGTTTCGCTAAAAGCTCGATCAGCGAGAAGCATAAAATTAGCACAAAGGTAAGAATTGCTGCCAAAATTGTGCTTTCGGTGAGGGAAGAAATAAACATTCCCAAGCTAAGAATCGCAGCGGCAACCAAGATTAATGCTGCATGACCCAATAGCGGCACCGCCGGGGGTAGGGGTGGGCTTGATGCATTAAAAGCGATCGCTTCGTATGCCAGCAACGGCAGCACCATTGTGATAAAAAATGTCACTACCCCCAACAATTTACCCACCGCCACCGCCCAGTTGGTGACTGGCGAAGTGGCTAATAGCTCTAAAGTCCCTCGCTTGCGTTCCTCGGAATACAGCCCCATTGAGAGAATGGGCAAAATAAATAACGATAAAAAAAACATTGCCCCCAGAAAGCTTTGGAGGGTGTTATAGGCGACATCGATGGGGGGAACGGGTGCGCCAATTTGCTGTCCTTGAAAATAAATATCCAAAGCGCGATCGCTCTCACTTTGCAATGCAGTGAGGAAGAATAATCCAGCTAAAAACCAGAAAGCACCCGCGACGATATATGCCAGCGGCGAAGCGAAATAGCCCTGCAATTCCTTGCGATAAATCGCCAAAATATTACTAATAATTACGCCCATTTATTCAACTCCTCCAGATTGCTCATCTGTGGCAACAATGGCAGCAGCTTCTGCTGGCGAGGGAGGGGATGTCCCATTGCCATCGGTTTCATCCGTATCCATATCGACGACCTTTTCTTGGGTTGTCAGTTCGATAAACACGTCCTCAAGACTAGCGCGAGTGCGTCGCATTTCATACAATGCCACCCCCGCCCCAATTAAAACCGCAGCAATATCACGCGCCGGTTCTGTACCCGGTTCTGATACTACACGGATAAGAGTGCGATTGGGCGGTAATTCCTGGCTGGGGATGGATTCGACAAAACGAACTCCGGGCAAAACTAAGAGCATATGTTGCACAGCTTCTACATCCCCGTCGATTTCCAACTCATAGCCCGATCCGCCCGCTAGCTGTGCTACCAGATTTTCTGGGCTATTCGTTGCCACAAGCCGACCGCGATTGATAATTGCCACTCGGCTGCAAGTCATGCTAACTTCCGGCAAAATATGGGTAGAGAGAATGATTGTGTGGCTACCGGCAAGGCTTTTAATTAAGTTGCGAACCTCGATAATTTGGCGAGGGTCGAGACCAACCGTGGGTTCATCTAGAATAATCGCGGGTGGGTCATGGACGATCGCTTGGGCAATGCCAACCCGTTGGCGGAAGCCTTTAGAAAGCTTGCGGATGAGTACCTTGCGTTTTTCGGTGAGGTTGCAGCGTTCCATTGCTGAATTTACTTGGGATTTGCGATCGCGTCCGGGAACCCCCTTTAGCCGCGCCACAAAATGCAAAAATCCCTCCACGCTCATGTCAGGATACAAAGGTGGCGTCTCCGGTAAATATCCAATCCGCCGCCGTACCGCCATTAAATCTTCATGCACATCGTACCCAGCAATCCGGGCAGTCCCACTGGAAGCGGGTAGATATCCCGCCAAAATCCGCATGGTTGTCGTTTTTCCGGCACCATTCGGCCCCAAAAAGCCCAAAATTTCCCCAGGTTCCACATTAAAGGTGACATCCTGAATGGCTGGGGTCGCGCCATAGATTTTGCTTAAATTTTCAACTTCGATCATTATGGGTCATCGGTCATTGGTCATTGGTTATTGGTCATTGGTCAAAAGCAAACAACTAAGGACAAATGACAAAGGACTAAATTCAAAACTCTTTACTTTATGGGTCAACCAATGCTTTATGTCAACCCAGCAACTGGCAAAGATAACAGTGTCGGGAACTCATCTGCCCCACTGAAGACGCTGACTCGTGCCCTGAAGCAGGCTCAAGCCGGAACTTCGATTCAGTTGGCATCTGGGATTTACAATGCGGCAGGGGGAGAAGTATTTCCTCTGGTAATCCCGGCTGGGGTGACGGTGGTAGGGAATGAATCCAGCAAAGGCAAGGGAATTCAAATCGAAGGCAGTGGGGAATATATTAGCCCAAGCTTTGGCTCCCAAAATATTACCCTGCGGCTGGAAACGGATGCCCAACTGCGGGGAGTCTCAGTGACGAATCGGGGGGCGAAGGGGACAGGGGTTTGGATAGAATCGACATCGCCAAGGCTGGCGAATAATACCTTTACCAGTTGCAGTCGCGATGGCGTCTTTGTCACGGGTACTGCGAAACCGGCAATTTTAGATAATGTATTTACCCAAAATGCCTCCACAGGTCTTTCTCTCGTCCGCAATGCCAAGGGGGAAGTGCGTCGGAATGTGGCAGAGAGAACGGGTTACGGAATTTTGATTGGAGATCAAGCGGCTCCCCTAATTACCGATAATAAGATTTTTGCGAATCGGGCGGGGATTTTTCTGTCTCGTGACGCGACCCCGGTGCTGCGTCGCAATCTCATTGAGAAAAATACACAAGCGGGGCTAATTATCAATGATGGGGCAAAACCGCAGCTAGGGAGCCGTCAAGAGCCAGCAGGTAATATTTTGCGGGATAACGGGGAAGTCGATCTGCAAAATCTGACGCGGTTCGCCGTCGTCTCAGCGGGAAATCAGCTGAATCCAGTGCGGGTGCAGGGAACGGTGGAATTTGTGGCGGCGACGGTTGCCGCTACTTTTACAATGGGGCCTGCCCAGTTTAGCGATGTTGCCGGTTATTGGGCGGAAGCGTTTATTCAGGCGCTAGTGGCGAAAAATCTGATGAGTGGCTTTCCGGATGGGACGTTTCAGCCAGAAGCGGCAATGACTCGCGCCCAATATGCCGCAGCGATCGCGAAAACCTTTAACTTGCCGCCACGACCGGGAAATCAGAGCAGTTTCAAGGATATTCCAGCAGATTTTTGGGCGGCGGGGGCGATCGCAAAGGCGGCATCGATGGGTTTTATTTCTGGGTTTCCAGATAACACCTTTCGACCGGGGCAAAATCTGACGCGGGTGCAAGCGATCGCATCTTTAGTCAGTGGTTTGGCACTTACGGGGGGCAATTCTAGCGTCTTGGGAGTTTATGGCGATCGCGCTCAAATTCCCAGCTACGCCACAGATGCCGTCGCTGTTGCCACCACGAGGCGCATGGTGGTGAATTATCCCCAGGTTCAACAACTCGAACCGATGCGAGACATTACCCGCGCCGAAGTTGCTGCACTCATCTATCAGGCATTAGTCACCACAGGGGAAGTCAAGGCGATCGCTTCTCCCTATATTGTCAATCCGGAAGTGAATCCCGACTCCTCCCTTCCCAGCTTCAGCGACATTCAGGGACACTGGGCAGAGAATTCTATTCGAGGATTGGCAAATCAAAACCTGCTGGGTGGCTTTGCCGATGGCACTTTCAAGCCAGATGATCGACTCAATCGGGCGGGATTCGCGGCTTTATTAGTTAAAGCCTTTAACCCCACTTCCAAACGCCCAGGCATTCAGTTTACCGATATCCCCCCGACTTTCTGGGCGCAGGCGGTGATTCAACAAGCTTATAGCGGTGGCTTCATTACCGGATTTCCCGACCAAACCTTCCGCCCTCAGCAGCCGGTTCTGAGAGTCCAGCTGATTGTCTCTCTGGTGAGTGGATTGGGCTTTGCCTCTGGGGATGAAAAACTATTAGACAAGTACGAAGACCGCGCAGCGATTCCAGCCTATGCCCGCCCTGCTATTGCTGCTGCTACACAAAGAGGTATCATTGTGAACCACCCGGCACCCGCACAACTCAACCCAAATCGAGAAGCCACACGAGCCGAGGCAGCTGCTATGGTTTATCAAGCATTAGTTGCCACTGGGCGATTGCCTGCTTCCTAGGGGCTTTCGCCTTCGGACAAAAAATCTTGGGCGATCGCCATAAATTATCGCCCGTAGGCAAATGCCCTTTTTGTCCAATACTTCTCCTGAACGAGTGCTGAGAGTGCAAGATATAAATATCACCACTGACTAATGACCGATGACAGCTAAACGCTAATCTGCGATTAATATTATTTCTGGTCTGCCAAGTTAACTTCTGATGACAGAGTCAACACAAGACTCAGCTACTGCCTACGCAACGACGCTGCTTCTTTACTATTGTTTTGAACTGATTAGGGGTTACACGGCTGAGGAATTGGTAGCCCATTGGGTTCGCGACTTTGGTGCCGACTGGGTGCCTCTAGCCGTGATTGAGGCGCTTTATCAGGGACGTTACAAAGCGATTTCTGTCGAGCAAATCTTAAATTTCTGGTCTCGGCGCGGTCAAGCCCTGTATCACTTTAACTACGATTTTGAGCGCTTAGTTTGCCGCAATTTTCCCCAAAATTTGACGGAAGCAGCCGAGCCGCTACCGGCAACCTTCGCGGCTAACCCGGAGCCGAGTCTAGAGCGAATCAAGGTTAAAGAGGCGATGAATTCAGTTGAGTCATCCTCAACGGAAGCCGCCACTGCCAGTAACGAGGCGATCGCGATCGCCCACCCAATTGCGATCGCCCAGACGCCTTCCCCAGAGGAGGCTGCTGCTTCCGTCCTGTCAGAACCGACAAACACGGACAACCCTAGGGACGTTGCCAATTCAGAAGACGCCAACGCCAGCCTTGCGCTGCGTTCTAGCCACAAAAATTATCAAGCAAATTGGTCGCGCTGGGATGTCAACAAGCGACCAATACACCAATTCATCCCAACGGCAGATGACTCAGATTTTTACCAAAAACTCAAAGCCGTTGCCCAGAGTGATGAAGAGACTTAAGCCCTTGAAAACAGAAAATTAAAAATGAACAATCCTCATTTTTAATTTTTAATTGTTGGCGACGGTGTCAGCAGCTTTTTCTTGTGGTTTTGCGACGCCCATGCGAATTTCCGAGCAAAAAGAAGCCATTGAGAAGCCGCCAAATCGCTTTAAAATGCTGGCTCGTAGCCGCAAGTTTTCGCTAGCAAACCAGATGCGTTCTTCCGAGTACATCGTTTCATACTCGGTAATCAGCGTGAATGAATTATCGCTACCGATGACATAGCGACCGGCGACCGATGCTTTCTCGGCATAGCCCATGTCGCGCAGCAACTGACCTTCATTCGGCTTCTCTGGGTCGGGAATCGGGACGAGAACGCTAGAACCCGCGTGCTTTTCTTGATCCCATTCCATCGTGCCATCCCAGCTTACGCGAGCGCCTCCCCAAGCTAAGCCTGGGTCAACTTCGTACTGTTCGCAGAGCTTGATCACTTCCGGATCTTCTGCCGAGAGCATCTCGATCTTGATGTCTGACTTGCCACTTTCTGCTTGCTTGAAAGCCAGATGGTGACTAGTACGCTGGGAAAACCATTTGCCTGCACTCAGCTGGAAAAACTCTTGAATATCCATGAATCAAACTCTTCTGGACTAATAATTTTTAACATCACTTTCAATATCTTAGATTGACCAGTCGCTAGAGAGAGTGATAACCGCTGACCTCTACTTTATAAAAGGTTAAAGAGTTTTCGGATGAGTAAACCTGCATCATGTCTAGAATTCATGGCACTCCCAGCGATGACTACATTGAAGCCACCCAGTGCGACGATGTTATTTTTGGGTATGCTGGCGACGATACCCTGGTTGGCAAGTCAGGCAACGATATCATCCACGGTGGGCAAGGAAATGACCTGATTCAAGGGGGAGAGGACGAGGATTCCCTGTATGGCGAAGGTGGGGATGACTTTTTACTGGGGGGTTCGGAGCGCGATCGCTTATTCGGAGGCAACGGCGACGATGTCTTGGTTGGCGGCGAAGGGGACGATCGCTTAGATGGCGGTCCCGGCAATGATGTCTATATTTACGCTCCCGGCGATGGTTTTGACACCATTGAGGATGAGTCGGGAATCGATATCCTACGATTAGACGAAATCTTCTCGAATGAGATTACGGTTGATTTCGTCATCGGTGGTTGGCTGTGCGTATCTTATCAGGGTCAGCCCATCGTCAAGATGCGCGGTGTGGAGCATATTCAGGTAGAAGATGGCTTGTTTTCCGTCGCTCACTGGCTGTAAGCAATTAAAAATGTTCCCATTAAAAATTAAAAATGGAGAATCCCCCATTTTTAATTTCTAATTTTTAATTGTTTTCAGATAGCCGCTTCAGGGAGATGGTGGCAGCGGTAGCAACGTGGGGATGACGGTCTTTTTCCAGGTAATTGAGGGCTGATATACTCTTCGCGCTGGGCAAGTGTCCTAAAGCTTCGGCAAGCCGCTGACGGACAAGCCAATCCTCAGCTTGGGCAAAGCGAAGAATTTGATCGACGGCTCCTACTGCTTTAATTTCACCGAGTGCCGCGATCGCTGCCTGTTGCAACACGACTTCTTCGCTATCTAATGCCCGAACCAGTACGTCGAAAGCGCGGGGATCTTTTAAATTGCCCAAACTAACGGCGGCGCTGAAACGCACCAGCCAATCGGTATCTTCGTAAAACGCTCGCACCAAGGGTTCAAATCCTCTGATATCGCACAGGTAACCTAAGGCACCAGCGGCGTCGGCGCGAATCCCGTAGTCGGGGTCAGTTTCTAGCAATTTCACGAGAATCGGAAAGCATTCTTCGGTCGGTTTAAGACCCAGTGCAAACACCGCCATTGAGCGAATTTGCAGGTTTTCGTCGTCTAAAACCTTTTTGATCAGGGGTACAGCGTCATCTGCCGATACTTCACGCAAAGAGGCAAGCGCCAACATGCGATCGCGTGAATTCGGACTTTCTAGCTGGGCACCAATATTTTCTAAGCTGGGATGAGTCATAAAATCCTAAGCTCTTTAATAAATCTTAACATAATTGAGCGAGTTATCTCAGGAAGTGGTGGAGAGATGGTAGGAATTGTCATCGTATCGCATAGTCAAAAGCTGGCAGAGGGAGTGCAAGCGTTAGTGCAGCAAATGGTTCAAGGTGCCGTGTCGCTGGCTCTCGCCGCAGGAATTGACGATCCGGAAAATCCCTTTGGTACGGATGTAATGCAGGTTTATCAAGCGATTGAGTCGGTTTACAGTGAGGATGGCGTCCTCATCTTGATGGATTTGGGGAGTGCTGTACTGAGTGCGGAAATGGCATTGGAGTTTCTGCCAGAAGAACGGCGGCATCCGGTGAGACTCTGCGAGGCACCGCTGGTAGAGGGAGCGATCGCCGCAGCGGTAACAGCAGCATCCGGTGCAAATATTGAGCAAGTCATCCGCGAAGCACGAGGAGCATTAGCAGCGAAAGCCTCCCAGTTATCCGGTATTAATCTTTCGGAGTCCGCCGGGGCATTGGTAAGTGCCCCAATAAGTGCCCAAAGTCAGGTAATCCATCTCACCGTCCGAAATCAGATGGGTTTGCACGCCCGTCCGGCTGCCAAATTTGTTGCTACCGCTTCCCAGTTTCAATCTGAGATTACGTTACAAAACATCACATCTAGCAGCGGATCGGTCAATGCTAAAAGCATCAATCAAGTCGTTACGCTGGTCATCCGCCAAGGGAATGAGATAGCGATCGCTGCCTCTGGAGCGGATGCCCAAGCCGCCTTGGCAGCCTTGCAACAGCTAGTAGAAGCCAACTTCGGGGAATCAGTCGCAGACGTTCGAGGTGGGGAAACCCCGCTTCCGGAGCAACCCCAATTCCCTATTTCCAATTCTCAGTTTTCTGGGATTCCTGCCTCTGCGGGTATTGCCATCGGCAATATTGCGATCTATCAACCCACCGTTCTCAACGTACAACAGCAGCAAGCAGACAATCCCGAAGCAGAATGGCAACAGTTACACACAGCAATTGAGCAAACTCGTCATCAAATTCAAACCCTCCGCCACCAAATATCTGCTACGGCGGGAGAAGCACAAGCGGCGATTTTTGATGCTCATTTGCTTTGCTTAGAAGATCCCTTTGTAATCGATCGCACGCGCCAGCTGATTTTCGATCGGAATTTTAGTGCCGCCGCAGCTTGGAAGACTGTTATCGATGAGACAGTTGCAGCTTACGAAGCATTGCCAGACTCGTACTTACAAGCACGCGCCGCTGATGTCTTTGACGTGGGACAACGAGTGATGCGATCGCTTACAGGTACGGTACCCGCTTCTATAAATTTGCCAGAACCAGGGATTTTGGTGGCGACTGACTTGACTCCTTCTGAAACGGCACAATTAGATCCCGGCAAAGTTTTGGGAATTTGTACGGTTGCTGGCGGTGCAACTTCTCACAGTGGAATTTTAGCGCGATCGCTCGGCATTCCGGCGGTCGTGGGCGTGGGTGCTGAGTTGCTGCGCTTGCAGAATGGCACGCTCATCGCCTTGGATGGGGAAACTGGCGAGGTGTGGGTGCAACCAGACGACACGCAGTTGCGGGAATTACAAGCAAAACGCAATCGCCAGCAGGCGCAACAACAAGCGTTACAAGCTGCTGCACAGCAACCCGCTATCACCCACGATGGACATCAAATTAAGGTGATGGCAAATATTTTGACAATACAAGAGGCCAAAATTGCTGTAAATATGGGTGCAGAAGGGGTGGGATTGCTGCGGAGTGAATTTTTGTATTTCGATCGAGTCAGCGTCCCGACTGAGGAAGAACAACGAGAAGCGTATGAAGCGATCGCATCCATCCTATCTCCGCATCCCCTAATTATTCGCACTCTCGATATTGGCGGAGACAAACCCCTCCCTTACCTGGATTTGCCACCAGAAGCCAATCCCTTCCTGGGATGGCGGGGAATTCGCTTTTTACTAGATTCCCCAGATTTACTAAAAACTCAGCTACGGGCAATTTTACGCACCAGTCACAAACACCCCATTAAGGTCATGTTTCCGATGGTGGCATCCGTGAGAGAAATCCGCGCCGCCAAAGAGATTTTAGCTGCCGCTAAGACAGAATTGCGCTCTTTGGGGATGAGTTTTGATGAAGCAATGGAAGTCGGAATCATGGTGGAAGTGCCAGCAGCGGTGACGATGGCTGACAAACTAGCCGCAGAGGTAGATTTTTTTAGTATTGGCACCAATGATTTGAGCCAGTATGTCATGGCAAGCGATCGCACAAATCCCAAAGTTGCGACTCTCGCCGATGCCTTTGAACCAGCAGTGCTGCGAATGATTCAGCAAACTGTTACCGCTGCTCATCATGCTGGGATTTGGGTGGGAGTGTGCGGCGAATTAGCTTCATCAGAGTTAGCAACACCCATTTTAGTCGGATTGGGCGTTGATGAATTCAGTATGAACTCCCCAGCCATTTCTACGGTGAAAGCAGCGATTTCAAAGTTGAGGATGGATGAAGCGGAAGCGATCGCATCTGCTGTCTTGCAGCTAGAGTCAGCCAAAGAAGTCAGAGAATATATTGCAGGTCAGTTGAAAACATAAAGTGTCGTCAGAGGAGCAACGGTGGCTCGTAAACGCTTAATTATCGAGATGGGGATGGGAATCGATCAGCACGGACAGGAACCCACTGTCGCCGCAGCCAGAGCTGTCAGGAATGCGATCGCTCACAATGCTCTACCGGGTGTCTGGGAAGTTGCAGGTTTAAGCGACCCCGATCAAATGATCGTTGAAGTAAAGGTGGCAGTGCCTTACCCAGAGCAAGTGCGGGAAGCGGAGGTATTAGCTGTGTTACCTTTTGGTCGCAAAACTCTCACCGTCGAGTCTGGCGGAATGGTCGTTCAAGGTCGAGCAATTGCCTCACTCAATGATAAGAATGACGAAATGCTGATCGCGGTTGCGGCTGTTACCGTTTTGGTGGAAACCGATTAGTTGCGTAGGAAGTGGAAGCGTTTGCCACGCTTCGTTTTAGAAGCCTGCGTCCCGATATTAGATAGATTCGTATCGGCTAATTTATTAAAGTAACTTGCTGAGTTCTCTTTGAAAGCGATCGCGATTTAAACTCAGACCGACTCAACTCCGGAGGATCTCCCATGAAACGAATTGCAATTATTGGCGCTGGTCAAGCAGGTCTTTACTTAGGCATTAGTCTGGTGGATGCAGGCTATGCAGTGACTCTATTTAGCGATCGCACTCCAGAAGCTATCCTCAATGGCAAAATCATGGCAATGCCATTGTTGTTTCCAGATGCGCTACAACTTGAGCGTGACTTGGGACTCAATTTCTGGGATGAGCAGTTTCTGGGTTGCGACCAATTTCATAACAACCTGTGCGACCCACAGGGCAATGTTGCCTTAGTTGTCTCCTCCACTCTAGAAAAGCCTTGGCGAGGTGTGGATCAACGCCTCAAATTATCCGTTTGGATGCAGGAGTTTGTCCGCAGAGGCGGCAAATTAGTTGTTCAGGCAATGACGTTACAAGACTTGGAGGATTACGCTCAAAACTACGATCTGGTCGTGGTATCTGCTGGTCGTGGCTCCTTCTCGACCTTGTTCGAGCGGGACGAGCAAAAATCCCAATACGACCAGCCAAAGCGCCATTTAGCTGGCGGAATTTACACCGGACTCAAGGGAGATCCGATGAAGGGACGCACCTTTCAGGTCAGTAATATACCCGGCGCTGGAGAGATGCTCCAGTTTCCGTTTTATACCAACAGCAAAGATTCCGCTTACACTGTTGCCTTTGAAGCCTACCCTGGTGGAGCAATGGATCGGTTTGGCAAGGTCCAATCCGGTCAAGAATTAGTGGAACTCAGCAAACAAGTCATCCAAGAATTGACCCCGTGGAACTACGAAACAGTCAAGGATATGGAATTAACCGACGAGCAAGCATGGGTTCGTGGGGCAATTACACCGACTGTGCGTAAGCCGATTGGTCGTTTGCCATCAGGTGCAACGGTGATGGGGATTGGCGATACAGTGATTTTGCACGATCCCGTTGGAGCGCAGGGAGCGAATAACGCGACGAAGATGGCACATCTGGTCGCGCAACGGATTGTCGAACATGGCAACCAACGCTTTGATGAGTCATGGATGCAGGGAGTCTTCGATGAATTCTGGCAATATTGTCAGCATGGGCACGCCTTAACGGATTGCTTGTTGACGCCTCCAGCTCATCTGCAAGAGATTGCGATCGCAATGGCTCAAAATCCAGAAGTTGCCAAGGATTACTTGAACGGTATCAACAATCCACCCAATCTGTCTCCGTGGTTTTTCGATCCTGAAGAAAGTAAAAAATATTTAGCGAAGAAGACGTTGCTGAATTCGATAGAACCAGAAGAGCGACCAGTAGCGCCGATCGCTGGGTAGCGCTGAGGTAAACAGCTAGCGACTAGCGCCACAAGTTCTAATAATGCAGCAATACTGAGAGCGGAAGCGGTTAATGAACGCTTCCGCTTACCTGGCTTGCACCTAAAAAACCTCACCCTCAGCCTCCGCATCTGGAGTCCTCAACTTCTGGCTCAACATCATGGTCAGGTAAGCTGATTTCCACGTCGCGCAACACGCGGAAGCCATACCCACCCAAACCAATCAGCAATAAGCTGATGGAAGTGATGACATACAAAAGCGCCATCCCTGCACCCGATCCCGTGCCGAATAGCCTGCCGAGGATGGGTACAAGAACACCTCCTGGCATCATCGCTGGTTCAAAAACGTGGTCGGCAAGTGGCCCAGCGATTAATAGAGCGATCGCGCTAACAACTTGCTTAATTGCCGATCGGGCAGCGAAAACCCGTCCTTGCACATCCGGTCTTACCTTGCTGAGCAAGATTGCTGTGTTGGAACTGCTCAATAAGGGAAAATTCAGCGATGAGCAGAACTGAGCAGGAAGCCAAATCATTGGCATCTGACCCAACCCAAAGACGGTTTTACTCAGACCCGCCCCCACCATTGCCAGTAAAAAACCGTGGATGCGGCGCTTAGAGCCGCCCCAGGCACTCAAAAGAAACGCTCCCGTTACCCCACCGAATCCGGCTGCTGAACCGATGCTGCCTAAGACCCTGGCATCATTTCCCGTGCGTGCCAAAATTATCGGTGCATACAAGGCAGCGCCCAGATCGTGGGCAAACCAGAACAAGGACGCCGCGACTACAATGGCGAGCAGACCGGGACGCACCAGAATATACTGGAAGCCGAAGATAATCGGCTGGAAGATCCCTTTATCGTGAGAGGATGTCTCGCTACTCGTGGGTTGGGGGATATGGATCTTGAGAACGGTGCCGATCGCGATCGCAAATGTAACGATATCGATGAGCGAGATCCCGGCAAATCCAATCGTGTAGTAGAGTACACCCGCCAGCGCGGGAGCAATAATAATCGAACTGTAATGAATCGCAGAATCCAGACTGGTAGCACGGGTGTAATGCTGTTTGGGCACCAGCATTGCAATCGATACTGAATACGCCAGCGCTTGAATTTCGCTAAAAGCACCGCTAACCGCGCCACTCACATAAAGATGCCAGATTTGCAAATGGTTGGTCAGGTACAGCCAAAGAATTACCAGGGTACACAAAGCTGTCACTGTGTCGCCAATCATCATCAGGAATTTGCGGTTCCAGCGGTCTACAATTAGCCCAGCAATGGGTGTAATTAAGATACTCGGCAATAGAGTAAAGAAACCCACTAAAGCAAGTGCCGTCGCCTGACCAGTCAGTTCCCACATCCAGATTTGGATGGCAAAACTGGTCATATAGCTACCGATCGTTGAGACTAGCTGACCGATCCAAATGATGAAGAAGGTTCGCATATTAGTTTTGTTAAGGCGGTTTCCATCCGAGTGGAATATCCCTCCTGTGGCTGAATGTGGTGTTTACGTCCTGGGAGCGGTTCTGGGTGAATCCCGATTAGGGATTAAACTATTGAGTCAAAGCTGCAACTTTAGGGAATTCCTTGCCCTTGCTTGATTTCTCTGTTACCAAATATTTAAACAAGTCATCGAGAACTCGATTGGCTCCGATAATGCCCCAACTGCTAATCCAGGCATCGCTATTGACTTGGTATACCTTACCTTGTTTAACCGCATTCAATTGGAACCAAAGAGGATGATTTGTAAATTGGTTTAACTTAGATTCCTTACCTTCTCCGAGTACTAAGAAAATCGCATCACCTTCCATTTTAGGAATTAGCTCTAATGAGAGATTTTCCGAGTTTTTATCTTTATTCTGCGCTGATGGACGAAGCATACCAATCTCGTTGAGAATGAGTCCGCTGAAGGAACGCTTCATGTAGATTCGGACTTTATCTGCCCAAAAATTAACCACAGATACCTGAATTTGCGAGAAGCGATCGCCCATTTGCTCTTTAAATGTTTCGACGCGCTGATTATAATTCCTTAAAAGCTTTTCGGCTTCTGGCGTCTTACCCAACGCTTCGGCAAATGTTCTCAGCCACTCTTTCCAGGTAATACTCCCTTCAACAAAAACTGTCGGGGCAATTTGTGATAGCTTCTCATAGATTTCTTCATCCCAAGACCAACCCAAAATCAAGTCTGGCTTCAAGAACAAAATTTTCTCCAGGCTTGGTTGCCCATTTATGCCAAGTTTTGTAATTCCTTCGGTTTGATTTCGGAGATAGGAGAGAAACTCCCCATCTCCTAAGGTTGTGGCACCTACAGGTTTGATACCTAAAGCTAAGACGTTCTCCAAGTTTCCCAGCACAATTACCCGCTGCGGATTAACGGGAACCTTTGTTTCTCCCATTGCGTGCTTGACTACTCGTACAGCTTGAGAAGGCAAGTTTAGAGAAACATTAATACTGTTATTCGTCCCATTCTTTTTGGCATTATTCCCACAGGCAGAAACGATACAAATTGTTAAAATTGTTATTAATAATAGTCTGATATTGCGCTGACTATAGTTATTCGTTAAATTCCAAATTGGATAACGGTGGAGAATAAAAGAATAAAAATAAATAGCAATTTTACTTAAAAAACAAGCTAATTTTTTGATTGAAAACATAAATAATTTAAAAAATTTTTAACCACAAAGACGCTAAAAACACCAAACAATAAGATATAGAAATAATTTGCAAATCCAAGTAAAATCTCTATGCCTTAAAAGCATATCTTTAGGAATTCACTTATTACTACGAAATGCTTACCAGGTTTTTCGTAATATATTGGTTGAATTCATACAATTCATTGCGGTCACATTCTCCTTTTAAATGAAGAGTTTTATGTTTATCTTCAATAATGTCGGCTCTATAGACACTCAGAACTCCATTCGGAGTTTTAAAAGTTATTTCAACTTGATTAAAACTTTCATCTTCGCTTCGCTCAATTATCTGATAGGCAACCTGATAGTTAAACCAATCCCAGCCATATTTGAGGATGAGTTCTTTTTCTAAGATTTGAGCTGCCCAAGGTAAAAGTCCCCAACCACGATAGACATTGTTCAAGCACTGAATGTCACCCGTTCGGGTCAGAATGGCAGCAAATGATTTTTGGTTGAGCCTGCCATAATATCTTCCCTCTGGAAAATCAATTGCAGTAGGGGCAAAGCGATGACCGCCAATGTGGCTGGCTTGCCATACGCGGACACGATCGAGTGATAAGTCAGAGACAGTGGCTAAGGCAGCTTTGTAAAAAGGATTTCCATACTTAGCGCAACATTTATCATGGCTACCGTGAGTGCATACTAAAATATCTCTGGTTTGAATATCTATCGCCTCCTGTTCTGGAGTGTTTCCTGTTAAACAGTCCTTCAGTAAAGAGGCTATATCATTAATATCTGAAACCAGAAACTCTTGCTTCGTGTAACCTGCCGAAAGCCCGGTGTTTGCTCGGAAAATTATCAGGCGTTTGGAGCGATCGCGCTTAGTTTGGTCGCTATGAATCAATACAACCCGAACAAAAAGTTCCTCTGTATCAATTTCCTCCTTTAAGGCTTTTAAATTAGCCGGGAGGAATTTTGAATCAAGTGGATCGGGTGTCCAAGGCGGTGGACACTCAATCAGTACATAGATTTTGTGATTCGTTGCACACCCGATAATCTCTTCTCCCGCTTGGCGTGACTCTTCGGCGCAAAAGAATCCATTCATCGCTTGATTACTTGCGGTGTAACAATTTGTTTGCTTCAAATTTCCTCACGCCCAATCGATGCGCTCACTACGACCTAGTTGGTTATTGAAAGTTATTATCACTAGGTCAGCAACATATAACGTCTTATCTGCCAATGTCAAGGGTATAAAAAAAATTAGTCTATTGAGAACTCATGTCAGTTTTTTCTGAAAATACCCAGTTCAGCGTCCAGAAAAATTTGCACGCCTTGACCGGGAGAGCATGAAACCATAACGGTTTTCCGTTCGCTCATATACAAAGCCTAACCCCCAGCCGCATTCCGTGATAGGGAAGCGGAGCAAGTCTCGTTCCTTGTAGGAGAAGGGCTGGGGTTATGTCAGACTCTACTGCACAAGCGTCGGGGGAAGCTTTCCGGCTAGTTTAAGTCATGCTTCCCGCAACCCTAGAAGAGCAAAAGCCGGAATTTTATTTCTGAAAAAATTTTGCGATTGCTACTTGCCAAACTTGCAAGCTTTGTACTAAGGTTATCCAAGCTTATTAAAAATAAATGTCAATAGCAGTGAAAAGTTGCCGCTAAGAACCCTCTTGAAGAGGAGCGTTGACCCTAACGCCAACACCAGGATTTGTGAGGTTTTTTGCCCTGCCGAGGGTTCCTAAAACTCCCAAAAACGTCGATTTAACAGCAAATACAGATGAAGCGCTCAGTTTTTAATCCAACCACCCGGATTGGAGCTAGAGATGGGCGGTTTCCGTTCGGCAATGCGAATCTTTGACGAGAGAGTTTGAACTAGAGAGTTTGAACTTTGTGGTCGGATTCAACAGTTCAGGGTTGAAAAAGCAGAAAAAGTAACATGGTCGATTTTTGCCAAGATTTTCCAGAAAACCCGTCCAAGAAAATTGCCACTCTAGCAGACATTCTGCGCTACAGAGCCGTAAACGAACCGGAAAAACTGGCGTTTACCTTCTTGCAGGATGGGGAAACACCAGGCGAGAACCTGACTTATCGAGAGTTGGATCGGCGCAGTAGAGCGATCGCATCCCATCTGCAAGCGATGGGTTTAAGTGGCGAACGTGCCTTATTGCTTTATCCACCGGGTTTGGATTATCTAGCAGCATTTTTCGGTTGTTTGTATGCAGGCGCGATCGCAGTTCCCGCTTATCCGCCTCGCAACCAACGCAACACGCCGAGAATTCAAGCAATTTTGCAAGATGCACAGGCGAAAATCGCGCTCACCACAACAGCGATTTTTGCGAAAGTGCGATCGCTTCTCGCTCAAAAAACTGACTCAGATGCTTTAAATTGGCTCACCACAGACAACATTGCCAACGGCATCGAAGAGTATTGGGAACCGCCAAGCATTCATCAAGACACATTAGCTTTTCTGCAATACACCTCCGGTTCTACAGGGATACCGAAAGGAGTCATGCTCAGTCATGGCAATCTACTGCACAATGCCGCCATGACTTACCGACTCATGGAACATTCGCCCAGTAGCAAATTTGTCTCCTGGCTGCCGATCTATCATGACATGGGACTTATCGGCGGTGTCCTGCAACCCTTGTATGGCGGGTTCCCTTGCTACTTAATGTCACCTGCGTCTTTTCTGGTAAGTCCGTATCGCTGGCTGAAAGCGATTTCTGACTACCAAGGGACGACTAGCGGTGGCCCGAATTTCGCTTATGAACTGTGCGTTCAGAAAATTACCCCCGAACAAAAAGAAACCCTTGATTTAAGCAGATGGAGTGTCGCTTTTAACGGTGCAGAACCCATCCGCCAAGATACTTTAGAGCGGTTTGCAGATGCCTTTGCTTCCTGCGGCTTTTTAAAAACCGCTTTTTATCCCTGTTACGGGATGGCGGAGGCAACCCTAATCGTTTCTGGTGGCGTTAAGGCAGCAGTCGCGGTAACGAAAACCGTTCAAAAAACGGCATTAGAACGCAACCAAGTCATTGATGCTGATGACGACGACAATTCCCAGCCGCTCGTCGGTTGCGGGAACACCTTACCAGAACAGGAGATTGCGATCGCAAATCCTGAAACTTTAACCCAATGTGCGCCAGATGAAATCGGTGAAATTTGGGTTTCAGGTCCTAGTGTCGGTCACGGCTATTGGAATCGACCAGAGGAGACGGCGCAAACCTTCCGCGCCTACCTGGTAGATACAGACGAAAAGCCTTTTTTAAGAACAGGCGACTTGGGCTTTTTGCACAATGGGGAACTGTTCATCACAGGTCGAGCCAAAGATTTAATTATCATCCGGGGTCGCAACCTTTATCCGCAAGACATTGAACGAACGGCAGAATGCTGCCATCCAGGATTACGTGCAGGCAGTGGTGCAGCTTTTGCGGTAGAAGTCGGCAATGAAGAACGACTGGTCGTGGTGCAAGAGGTAGAATTTCGCGCGAAACCGAATGTTGAGGAAGTCACCGCCGCCATTCGTCAGGCAGTTGCAGAAGAACATGAGATACAAGTTTATGCGGTAGTTCTGATTAAAGGTGGCAGCATTCCCAAGACTTCTAGCGGGAAGATTCAACGCCGCGCTACTCGTGCGGAGTATCTTGCAGGTGAATTGGATGTTATTGGTAGCAGTATTTTAGAGAATTCCTATCCTGTCGAAAATGAAGATAATCTCACCCGCGAGGAGTTGCTGGCTGTTGAGTCGGAAGAACGTCAGCAGCGATTGGAGGCTTATCTGCAAAGGCAAGTGGCGCGGGTGCTGGGTGTTGCGTCGTTTGAATTAGATTTTGGGAACGAACCGCAGAGGACGCAGAGAACGCAGAGGAAGAATCATCGAGGAAATATTAGTATTGAGCAGCCTTTGAGTAGTTTTGGTCTCGACTCGTTGATGGTTTTCGAGTTGAAGAATCGGATCGAGGTTGATTTAGGGGTAGCTGTATCGATTGCGGACTTGTTTGAGGGGGTTAGCATTACCCAACTGGCAACGCAGATACTCGACCAACTGACTCAGGCGATTCCGTCTGGATCGATACCTTTGTGCAGAGTTGAGAAAACTACTGACGAGTATCCGCTTTCTTTTTCTCAAGCTAGATTGTGGTTTGTCAATCAACTGCAACCGGGAACTCCGGCTTATAACATTCCCATCGCGGTTCGCCTGACAGGACGGTTGGATGTGCCAGTGCTGGTTCGCAGTATTCACGAAATTATCCGGCGACACGAAATCTTGCGGACAAGCTTTGCCCTAGTGGAGGGCGAACCCGTGCAAGCGATTTCTGGGGAAAGCTGCGTCACCTTAAATTTACCAGAGGTGGATCTGCGGCAATTGCCCGATGCTGAGAGACAAGCGCAAGCGCAACAATTTGCGATCGCAGAGGCTCAAACGCCCTTCGACTTGGCACAACCCCCGTTATTCCGGGCAAAACTGCTGCATCTAACCGCAGAAGAGTCGATGCTGCTGCTCACACTGCACCACATTGTTGCCGATGGTTGGTCGGTTAAAGTTTTAGTCCGAGAATTGACAGCACTTTACGAAGCTTTCTCGACCGGAAAGCCTTCGCCACTCGCTGAACTTCCCATCCAATATGTTGATTATGTCGATTGGCAACGACGGTGGTTCTCCGGTGAGAGGCTAGAAATTCATCTGAATTATTGGAAGCAGCAGTTAGGGGGAGAACTTCCCGTATTAGAGTTGCCGACTGACCGAGCGCGATCGCCAATACAGACTTTTCGGGGGGCGCAGCAAACGTTAGTGCTGCCCAAAGCCTTGACTGAGGCAATCAAAATGCTAGGTCAGCAGGAGGGTGTCACCTTATTTATGACCTTGCTGGCGGCGTTTCAGACGTTGCTTTACCGTTATTCAGGACAGGAGGACATTTTAGTCGGTTCGCCGATTGCCAACCGCGATCGCGCAGAACTGGAATCCTTGATTGGGTGCTTTGTTAATACCTTGGTGTTGCGTACCGATTTGGCGGGAAATCCCAGCTTTAAAGAATTATTGGTGCGAGTGCGAAAGATAGCAATTGATGCCTATGTTCACCAAGATTTGCCTTTCGAGAAGCTGGTGGAATTACAGTCAAGTCGGGATCTGAGCTATAACCCGATATTTCAGGTAATGTTCGTCCTCCAGAATCCCGCATTATCGACGGTTTCATTACCAGAGTTAACTTTAAAAACTTCGGAAATTGAGAGTGGAACCGCCAAGTTCGATTTATTCCTATCAATGATAGATACGGAACAAGGATTGAGCGGGACGCTGGAATACAACACCGATTTGTTCAACGCGGACACCATCACCCGAATGTTAGGGCATTTCCAAACCTTACTGGAAGGAATTGTTGCCGATCCAGAGCAGTGTTTATCAGATTTGCCGCTATTAAATGCATCTGAGCATCATACTTTGCTGGTGGAATGGAATGACACTCAAGTTGATTACCCCCAAAAGTGTATCCATCAATTATTTGAGCAGCAGGTAGAAAAGACACCGGATGCGATCGCATTAATATTCGACAATGTAGAGACAGGATTCAGTGAGTCTCTAACTTACCGCGAGTTAAACAACCGAGCGAACCAGTTAGCGCACCACCTGCAACAGATGGGCGTGCAGCCAGATGTTTTGGTTGGCATCTGCATGGAGCGATCGCTGGAAATGGTAGTCGCTCTTTTAGGCATTTTAAAAGCGGGTGGTGCTTATGTACCTTTAGACCCCACGTATCCGAAAGAGCGCTTAGCGTTCATGTTGGCAGATGCCCAAGTGTCACTACTGCTAACTCAACAATATTTGGTTAATCAATTACCGCAACATCAAGCGATTATCTGTTTAGATACCGAATGGGAAACGATTACCCAAGAGGGTACAGAAAATCCTATTTCATCTGCTACACCAGAGAACTTGGCTTATGTAATTTATACCTCTGGTTCCACAGGAAAGCCCAAGGGAGCGATGAATACCCACCTGGGGTTAAACAATCGCTTGCTGTGGATGCAAGACACCTACAAATTAACAACAACCGACAGAGTTTTACAAAAGACTCCATTCGGCTTTGATGTGTCAGTTTGGGAATTTTTCTTGCCTTTGTTAACGGGTGCTAGCCTCGTTTTAGCTAAACCAGGTGGTCATCAAGATAGCGGTTATTTAGTCCAACTGATTGCCAAGCAAAAAATCACGACACTGCACTTCGTCCCCTCCATGCTGCAAGTATTTTTAGAGGAGTTGGGGGTAGTAAAATGTAACAGCATTAAGCGGGTATTTTGTAGCGGTGAAGCTCTGCCTTTTGATTTGCAAAAGCGCTTTTTTATACGTTTAGGCGCAGTAGAATTACATAATCTTTACGGGCCGACAGAAGCGGCAATTGATGTTACTTTTTGGGCTTGTCAGCGTAACAGCAAACGGCGAATTGTTCCCATCGGTCGTCCGATTGCCAATACACAGATATATCTCTTAGATTCGCATTTACAACCTGTCCCGATTGGCGTTCCGGGCGAGTTACACATTGGCGGTTTTGGTTTGGCTAGAGGTTATCTGAATCGACCAGAGTTAACCCAAGAGAAGTTTATTCAGAATCCTTTTAAAGACCTAACCCCCCAGCCCCCTTCCCTACAAGGGCAGGGGGAGCCGGAAGTCCCTCTCTCGCAAAAAGAATTTATTCCTTTTCCCTCCCCTTGTAGGGGAGGGTTAGGGAGAGGTAGAGAAGGGTTAGCGGAGAGCCGCCTTTACAAAACCGGAGATTTAGCCCGCTATTTGCCAGATGGCAACATTGAGTTTTTGGGGAGAATTGACCTCCAAGTAAAAATTCGGGGTTTCCGTATCGAATTGGGAGAAATTGAGGCGGTGTTGTTACAACATCCCCAGGTGCGAGAAACGGTGGTGCTTGCCAGAGAAGATATGCCCAACGACCGCCGCTTAGTCGCTTATGTAGTTCCGAATCCTGATGCTGTTTCGATTAATGAATTGCGCGATCGCTTAAAACAAACTCTTCCTGAATACATGGTGCCTTCGGCTTTTGTATTTCTAGATACTCTACCGCTGACACCCAATGGAAAAGTCAATCGTCGCGCCTTACCTGTTCCGGAAAATCAGTGTTTAGAGTTAACGGTTTATCAACCTCCTCAATCGGAGATTGAAAAAACAATTGCGACTGTTTGGCAAACGTTACTGAACTTAGAGAAAGTCGGGATTCACGATAATTTCTTTGATATCGGGGGACATTCATTACTGATGCTTCAGGTGAATCACAAACTGCGGACAGTTTTTAACCGAGAGATATCAGTCGTTACTTTATTTCAAAACCCAACCATTTATTCGCTGGCGCAATATTTAAGCCAACAACAGCCTGCTTTTGAAGAGATGCGCGATCGCGAAGTTGGACGCGATAGTGTCCAGCGCGCTCGAAAGCAAATAGAGGCTATCAATCGCCAAAAAGAATTATTGAGCAAGCAAGGTAGAAAGATTCATGGATAGCGCTACAAATTACGATTCTCTGGAAGGCATTGCCATTATCGGCATGAGTGGGCGCTTTCCCGGTGCTAAGAATGTCGAAGAATTTTGGCAAAATTTACGCGATGGAGTCGAATCAATTTCGGTCTTCACCAATGAAGAATTAATAGATGCTGGAATCGCTCCAGGTTTACTCGATAATTTCAATCATGTAAAAGCTGGTGCCGTATTAGAAGATGTTGAGTTTTTTGATGCTTCTTTCTTTGGTTTTAACCCCAAAGAAGCGGAAATGACCGACCCGCAACACCGGGTATTTTTAGAGTGTGCTTGGGAAGCGCTGGAAAATGCTGGTTACGACACCCAAAGATGTGAAAGTCGCATTGGCGTTTATGCAGGTGCCAGCCTGAATAATTATTTATCTTTTAATTTAAATCGCGACCAAATTGGGTCGGCGGACAGTTTCCAAAAGTTGATTAGCAACGATAAAGATTTCCTCACGACTCGTGTTTCTTACAAATTAAATCTTAAAGGGCCAAGCCTGACCGTTCAAACAGCTTGTTCTACTTCATTAGTGGCGACAACTCTGGCTTGCCAAAGTTTATTAAATTACCAATGCGATATGGCGTTGGCGGGTGGAGTTTCGATTCGGGTACCGCAAAAAACAGGTTATTTATATCAAGAAGGGGGAATATTATCTCCTGATGGTCATTGCCGCGCCTTTGATGCTGATGCACAGGGAACCATTATTGGGAATGGTGTGGGAGTGGTCGTTTTAAAAAGATTAGAGGATGCGATCGCAGATGGCGATCGCATTCAGGCGGTAATCAAAGGTTCCGCCATCAATAACGATGGTTCTGAGAAAGTCGGGTATACAGCACCCAGCGTCAACGGACAAGCAGACGCGATCGCAGAAGCACTCGCCCTCGCTGGAGTCGATCCGGAAACCATCACTTATATCGAAACTCACGGGACTGGAACCGTCTTAGGCGATCCGATTGAAATTACCGCGCTTTCTAATGTTTTTGGTGCCAATACCGAGAAAAAGAATTTCTGCGCCATCGGTTCCGTCAAAACCAATATCGGTCATCTGGATGCAGCTGCCGGAGTCACGGGACTCATTAAGACGGTTTTGGCACTAAAACACAAGTTAATTCCACCCAGCTTAAATTTTAAACAGCCAAATCCTGAGATTGATTTTGTCAATAGTCCCTTTTACGTCAATACCCATCTGACGGAATGGAAGGCTTCAACCCCGCGCCGTGCCGGAGTCAGTTCTTTGGGGATTGGTGGCACCAACGCCCATGTGGTTCTGGAAGAAGCGCCAACGGTAAAAGCATCGGGTTCTTCGCGTCCCTGGCAATTATTGGTGCTTTCCGCCAAAACGGAATCGGCACTGGAGACGGCTACGGCAAATTTGGTGGCTCACCTCAAGCAGCACCCCGATCTCAATTTGGCGGATGTTGCTTACACCCTGCAAGTAGGTCGTCGGGCTTTTGAACATCGCCGGATCTTGGTTTGCCAGACGGTTGAGGAGTTAGTAAACCAATTGGAAACCCCTCACCCTCAAAAAGTTTTAACTCACTTCCAAGAGCCTACTGAACGCTCCATCGCCTTCATGTTTCCCGGACAGGGAGCGCAGTATGTGGATATGGGGCGGGAACTGTACCAGACTGAGCCGATATTTCGAGAGCAAGTAGACCGTTGCGCTGCCCTTCTTCAACCTCATATCGGGATGGATTTGCGATCGCTACTTTATCCCAACCAGCCGAATCCTGAAGTAGCCGCAGAAAAACTCAAACAAACTTGCTTTGCTCAACCTGCATTGTTTGCGATTGAGTATGCCTTAGCTCAGTTGTGGATGTCCTGGGGCATTTCTCCCCAAGCGATGCTGGGTCACAGTATTGGCGAATATGTAGCGGCTTGCCTTGCGGGTGTCATGTCTGTTGAAGACGCTTTAGCTTTGGTGGCGATTCGTGGGCGACTGATGCAGCAAATGCCAGCCGGGGCGATGCTTGCCGTTTCCTTGCCAGAAGCGGAAATTAACAGCCTGCTGAATGAGAAGTTATCTTTAGCCGCCACTAACGCACCTTCTTTGTGCGTCGTTTCCGGAACCCTTGACGCTGTAGATGCAATTGAAGCGCAACTTACGGCTAAAGGGGTCGAGTGTCGGCGGTTGCATACTTCTCATGCCTTTCATTCTCAGATGATGGATTCTATATTGGAGCCATTCATTGAGGAAGTGAAAAAAGTTCAGCTGAATCCTCCTCAGATTCCCTTTATCTCCAACGTTACGGGAACTTGGATTACAGCAGCAGAAGCCACAGATCCCGATTATTGGGCAACGCATCTACGGCAGACAGTACGTTTTTCTGAGGGAATTTCTACATTACTGCAACAGCCAAATCGCATCCTCTTAGAAGTTGGTGCGGGGCGTAGTTTATGTACCCTTGCCAAACAGCATTCCCATGAAGCAATTGGGCAAGTGGTATTGCCTTCGTTACGCCACCCCCAGGAGCAAAACTCAGATATTGCCTTTTTACTCAATATCTTAGGGCGGCTTTGGCTAGCAGGCGTTTCGGTGAATTGGTCTGCTTTTTATGCTGGCGAACAACGTCACCGCGTACCTTTACCGACTTACCCGTTTGAACGTCAGCGTTACTGGATTGAACCCCAAACCCAAATTTCAGAAACCCAAGCCCCAGCAACCAGTACAGATGAAAGCAAGCTAGGGAAATCGAAGATTACTGACTGGTTTTATGTTCCTTCTTGGAAGCAAATTCCCCTAGTCAAAACAAGAGAGATTTCGTCTGCTTGTTACCTGGTTTTTGTTGATGAGTGTGGGGTCGGTTCTCAAATCGTCCAACGATTGCAACAAGCTGGACAGGATACGATTTCTGTTCGGGTTGGAGAGCAATTTAAGCAACTGGATAGCAACGCTTACACGATTAATCCGGCTTGCCAGGATGATTATCACGCCTTGATTCGAGCCGTGCGAGAACAAGGGAAAACCCCGAATGCGATCGCGCATCTCTGGAGTATCACCCAATCACCGCCTCAGTCCTTGGAAACTAGCCAAAATCTCGGTTTCTACAGTTTGATTTATTTAGCGCCAGCGCTAGGACAACAACCTGTTAGCAATTCCATTCAACTTCTAGTTGCCAGTAACAATCTTCATGACATTATTGGCGACGAGCTATTGTGTCCTGAAAAAGCAACCATCATCGGTTCATGCAAAGTCATTCCTCAAGAGTATCCTCACATCAGTTGTCGTCAAGTGGATGTGGCAATCTCGGAATCAGGAACGAACAACTTAGTCGAGCAACTGATAGCAGAATTAGGGGCAGATTCAAAAGACTCCATGATTGCCTACCGTGGCAATCATCGCTGGGTTCAGACATTTGAGCCAGTCCCGCTAGAAAAAGCCAGCCAAACCCGGTTACGACAAGGGGGAGTATATCTCATTACAGGTGGCATGGGAGGGATGGGCTTAGTCTTCGCCGAATACCTCGCCAAGACAGTACAAGCCAAGTTAATTCTAATCGGACGTTCTGCACTGCCTGCAAAAGAGCAGTGGCAGCAATGGCTAGCAACCCATGATGCGCTCGATCCTATCAGCCGTAAGATTCAGAAATTGCAGGAATTAGAAGTATTAGGTGCTGATGTCCTGGTAGTTGCTGCCGATGTTGCGAATGATGAACAAATGCAGAATGCGATCGCGCAATCCCTAGAACGCTTTGGTGAGATTCACGGGGTTATCCACGCTGCCGGAGTTGCGGGTGGTGGCATGATTCAACTCAAAACACCAGAAATTGTTGAGAGTGTTTTTGCTCCGAAAGTGATGGGAACTTTGGTACTAAATAATGTCCTCAAGGATGTCAATTTAGACTTCGTGGTTCTCTGCTCATCTCTTAGCTCAATCCAAGGCGGATTTGGACAGGTAGATTATAGTGCTGCCAATGCCTTTTTAGATGCCTTTGCTCACCGCAATCCTTTTAAATCTGGTCACACAATCTCAATCAATTGGGATGCGTGGCAAGAAGTCGGTATGGCGGTAAATACTGCTGTTCCTGAAAAGCTCAAACAGTGGCGCGAAGAAAGTTTGAAAAATGGGATTTTACCCACAGAAGGCGTAGATGCCTTGAGCCGAATTTTGGGAAATCCCCTTCCTCAAGTTATCCTTTCTACGCAAAATTTATCCGATGTCATTGAGCAAGCTTCTAACTTTTCTTTATCAAGTTATGACGCTCAAACATCAGATGAGTCTAGTCAATTATCGGCAACTAGACATCCCCAACCTCTCCAAGCAAATGCCTATGTTGCTCCTCGCAATGAGATTGAACAAGGGATTGCGAATATCTGGCAAGAACTCATCGGAATTGAAAAAATAGGAGTTTACGATAACTTCTTTGAGTTAGGCGGACACTCTTTACTGGCTGTACAAACGATTTCCCGGCTGCGTGAAGCCTTCCAAGTGGAATTACCGCTGCGTACTCTGCTTTTTGAAGCTTCTACAATTGCTGAACTCGCTACTGTGATTGCCGAAAAGCAGCCTAATCTAGAACAAATGGCGGAGATTGAGAAGATGTTAGTGGAGGTGGAAAATCTCTCTTTGGATGAAATACAAGCGCTGGTTGCTAAAGAATCACAAGCAAGCTTTCGTTAGCAAGCATAAAAATTAGATCGGTTATATCTGATTTGCGAACATTATCTTTGTGAACGAACCGCCAAGACGCAAAGAGCGCCAAGGAAGAGAGGAAGAGAAATGGAAAATCTTACAAATTGTTTATGGTGCTATATAGCAATCCTATTTGATTCGCGAACTCATCTTCTCTTTCCTCTGCGCCCTCGGCGTCCTCTGCGGTTCGTTAAAAAAATCTCACGAATCAAATGGAAATGCTATATACTCTCACTTCTTTTTCAAGCACTAAGCTTTTATAGGTGATTAATTATGAATAATATTTCTCAAAGAATTGCTGCTTTATCTCCGGAACAACGGGCGCTACTAGAACTACGACTTAAACAAAAGGGTTTGAGTCCTGTTAAAACTCAAGCAATTTCTCAACGGAAAGATTCCAACTCGTTGCCTTTATCTTTTCATCAACAACGGCTGTGGGTTCTTCATCAGCTAGAGCCAGATAGCCCTATTTACAATGTTCCCATTGCTATCCGATTGACAGGATTTTTGAATGTAAAAGCACTAGAAAAAAGCCTAAATCAAATTCGGCAGCGTCACGAAGTTCTGCAAACCCGTTTTATAGCGATGGGGGGGCAAGCCGTGCAGGAAAAGCTTTCAGATTTGGCGTTAAATCTGCCCGTAATTGATTTGCGGGATTTGCCTGAAAACGAACGGCAGCAGTTATTAGAAGATGTGAAAAAGGAGGAAGCGCAACGACCTTTTGACCTATCACAAGAACCACTGCTGCGAGTGAAGCTGTTGCATCTGAGTGAGACAGAACACCTGATGCTATTCACGATGCACCACATTGTTTCTGATGGTTGGTCTCGCGGTGTGATTATTCAAGAATTGGCAGAATTATATGAAGCTTTTTGTCAAGGAAATCCCTCACCTTTACCTGAACTTCCAATTCAGTATGCCGACTTTGCGGCATGGCAACGACAGCAGCTTGTGGGAGAAGTTCTAGAAACTCAGCTTAACTACTGGAAGCAGCAATTAACGGGTGCTTCCCCAATTCTGGAACTGCCTACAAATAGACCGCGACCAACTGTTAATACTTTTAAGGGCGCTAGGCAATTTTTCACCATTTCCCAACCGCTTGCCTTATCGCTGAGAACGTTGAGTCAGCAGTCAGAAAGTACGCTATTTATGACGCTATTAGCGGCTTTTAACACGCTGCTTTACCGCTATACGGGGCAGCAAGATATCTCGATTGGCACTCCCATGACCAATCGCACCCAAAAGGAAACCGAGCCTCTGATTGGGTTCTTTGTCAACACGCTGGTTTTACGCACGCTGCTGTCTGAAAACATCAGTTTTCGAGAATTGCTGGCGAGGGTGCGCGAAGTGGCACTACAAGCCTATGCTCACCAGGATCTGCCCTTTGAAAAGCTGGTAGAGGAACTACAGCCAAGTCGCGATCGCAGTTATACACCCCTGTTCCAGGTGATGTTTGCCCTCCACACTGCCCCTAAAACAGCGTTGCAGTTACCAGGTCTGAGTTTGAGCCTTTTGGAGGTGGAAACTGGCACAGCGAAGTTTGATTTGACGCTAGAGATAACGGATACCGAGCAAGGACTGACAGGGTCGTTAGAGTACAACACTGATTTATTTGATGAAGCCACGATTACTCGGATGCTGGGGCATTTTCAAACGCTGCTAGAAGGCATTGTGGCGAATCCCGATCGCCGTTTGTCGGACTTGCCATTATTGACGGAGGCGGAAAGATATCAGTTGTTGGTGGAGTGGAATCAGACTCAGACTGATTACCCCGCCGATAGCTGCTTTCATCAGTTGTTTGAACAGCAGGTCGAGAAAACACCGGATGCGATCGCGCTAACCGCACGCTCCGCGAACGCCCTCACATTTGAAGAACAACATCTCACCTACAAACAATTAAATGAACGTGCGAACCAACTGGCGAATTATCTACAAAAACAGAGGATAACAACCGAATCTCTGGTTGGCATCTGTGTAGAACGCTCTTTGGAGATGATGGTCGGACTCATTGGCATTCTTAAAGCGGGGGGAGCTTATGTGCCGTTAGACCCTTCTTATCCTCAAGAGCGCCTATCTTTCATGCTGTCAGACGCTCAGATGCCCGTGTTGTTAACTCAACAGCATTTGGTCGAAAAGCTCCCTTACCACACCGCTAAAGTTATTTGTTTAGATGCAGAATGGGATTGGATTGCCCAAGAAAGTATAGCCAGTCCAGCCAGTGAAGTTAACGCTGATAATCTCGCCTACGTCATCTATACTTCTGGTTCCACGGGTAAGCCAAAAGGAACCTTGATTCCCCATCGGGGATTGGTGAACTACTTAAGTTGGTGTTCGCAAGCTTATGCCGTCGAAGCCGGAAAAGGCGCTCCAGTTCACTCTTCCTTGAGCTTCGATATGACGATTACCGGATTATTTTCACCTTTATTAGTGGGGAATCGGGTAATCTTGCTTTCTGAAGCGCAGGGTATCGAAGCTCTGAGTATTGCGCTGCGTCAAGGTGGTGACTTTAGTTTAATTAAAATCACCCCGGCTCAGTTGGATTTGCTGCGCCATCAGTTAGTACCTGAGGAAGTCGCAGGTCGAACCAAAGCCTTTATTATTGGCGGCGAAAATCTTTTAGCTCAAAGCCTTGAATTTTGGCGAAAATTTGCTCCAGATACTGTGTTGGTAAATGAATATGGCCCTACAGAAACGGTTGTGGGATGCTGCATTTATCAAGTTCCTTTAGGCAAGCATCAATCAGGCTCGGTTCCGATTGGTCGTCCGATTGCCAATACGCAACTTTATATTTTGGATCGGCATCTGCAACCTGTTCCAATTGGCGTAATTGGTGAGCTACATATCGGCGGTGCAGGAGTGGCGCGAGGGTATTTAAATCGTCCAGAACTGACAGCAGAGAAGTTTATTCCGAATCCGTTTAAAGACCTAACCCCCCAACCCCCTTCCCTGCGAGGGAAGGGGGAGTCCGGCTCTCCTCTCCTAGCAGGAGAGGGGCTGGGGGAGAGGTCGCGCCTTTATAAAACGGGGGATTTGGCGCGTTACCGAACTGATGGCACGATTGAGTATCTGGGAAGATGCGATCGCCAAATCAAGCTCAGAGGCTTTCGGATTGAACTGGAAGAAATCGAGTCGGTGTTAGCACAACACCCCCAAATTCGAGACGTGGTGGTGCTAATTCGGGAAGATGAACCGGGACATAAATTGGTGGCTTATGTTGTTCCTAAGTCAGCAGCAGTCCCCACAGTTAACGAATTGCGCTCTTACTTACAACAGAAACTGCAAGAGTATTCGATCCCATCTGCCTTTGTAACTTTGGAGTCTTTACCGCTAACTCCCAACGGCAAGATAGATCGTCAAGGATTGCCATCTCCGGGGATAGCCAGACCCAACTTAGACGATGCGTTTGTGGCACCTAGAACGCCCGCAGAGCAAGTGTTGGCAGAGATTTGGCGCGAAGTTCTCAAGCTGGAGCAAGTTGGCATCCACGACAACTTCTTTGCTTTGGGTGGTGATTCGATTCGGAGTATACAAGTGCGATCGCTTGTCCAAAACCGAGGCTTAAACTTCTCTCTTCAACAACTCTTCCAATATCAAACGATTTCTGAACTTGCACCACATCTAGAAGCGAGTGAAATTGAAAAGACTGCTCCCGTTGCACCTTTTAGCCTCATTTCCGAAGCAGATCGCCAAAAATTACCCAATGAAATCGAGGACGCCTATCCCCTCACCAAGTTGCAAGCGGGGATGCTGTTCCATAGCCAATACAGTCCAGAAACAGCAGTTTATCACGACATTGTAAGCTTCCAGGTGCAAGCAACTTTTGACCTCGAAGCACTGCAAACAGCGATTCACCATTTAATCAGTCGTCATGCAGTGTTACGCACCAGCTTCGATTTAACTAGCTTCAAGGAACCCCTACAACTTGTTCATCAGACAAATATCCCTGGCGATTGCAAATCGCGGCTATACGAACAAAGTCCGCCTGCACGGACTATAGAACTCGCGCAGGCGGGTTTAGCCTGTGTAGAAACGAATTCCATTCGCCCTTCTGACAAAACTAGAATGCTCCCAGTTCCTCTGCAAGTAGAAGATTGGCGTCATCTTTCTGACACTGAACAAGTAGACGCACTCACGAATTGGTTTGAAATTGAAAAAAGCCGAAACTTTGATTGGACTCTTCCTCCTCTTCTGAAATTCCAGGTACATCGCCGTAGGGAGTCAACATTTCAACTCACTCTCAGCTTCCACCATGCTATTCTCGACGGCTGGAGCGTAGCTTCTTTATTTTCCGAGTTGTTTCAACAGTATTCTGCGTTGCTGAAAGGTGAAAAAACTTTGGCAACGCCATCACCTGTTAGTAATTTCCGAGATTTTGTATCTTTAGAAAGTCAAGCGATCGCTTCCGAGGAATGTCGCAATTTTTGGTGCGAGAAGTTAAAAGACAGTACCATTACCAAACTGCCTCGCTGGTTTCCTCGCGCTGAAGAAACGCATCAAAACAAACTTTGCGTAGAGGAAATTTTCCTTTCTTCTGAGACTTCCGCAAATTTAAAGCAACTCGCTGAATTTGCAAGCGTTCCCCTAAAAACTGTTCTACTTGCAGCACATCTACGAGTATTAAGTTTATTGAGTGGTCAATCAACAGTTTTAACTGGCTTAGTCTCCAATGGAAGGCTAGAAAAAAAAGATGGGGAAAAGGTTCTAGGACTTTTCCTGAACACGTTACCATTTTGCAAAGAATTGCCAGGAGGAACCTGGATAGATTTGGTAAAAGAAACTTTTGCCTCTGAGGGGAAATTGCTACCCTTTCGGCGCTATCCCCTGCCAGAGTTGCAGAAAGAGCTAAATAGAGAATTGCTTTTTGAAACGGCTTTTAACTTCACGCACTTTCATGTTTATGAAAGTGTTTTAGGGTTGGAAAATATTGAGATATTAGACGCGACCTTCTTTGAAGAGACAAACTTTGCTTTAATTGCTAATTTTGTTTTGAATCCAGTAAGCGATCGCGTTCAAGTAAAGCTGGAATATCAAGCCTCATTTTCTCAAGAAGAAAGAGAGGCGATTAGGGGATATTACGCTAAGACTCTTGAAGTCATGGCAAGCCAACCTTCGGCACGTTATGAGTTATCGACTCTGCTTTCTGAACCAGAACAACATCAGTTACTCGTAGAGTGGAACGAGACTCAGGTTGATTACCCGAAAGATGCGTGTCTTCATCAGCTGATTGAAGCTCAGGTAGAAAAAATACCAGATAATATTGCTGTTGTTTTTGAAAGCAAACAATTAACTTATCAAAAATTAAATCAACAAGCCAACCAAGTAGCGCATCGCTTGCAAAAGCTAGGCGTAAAACCAGAAGTTTTGGTTGGTATTTGTATGGAACGCTCCCTAGAAATGGTGGTGGGATTACTTGGCATTCTGAAAGCCGGTGGAGCTTATGTTCCACTCGATCCATCCTATCCCCAAGAGCGCCTAGCTTTCATGCTTGAAGATGCTGGGGTTCCCGTGCTGCTAACTCAACAGCATTTAGTCGAAAATCTTCCCAAACACAATGCTCAAGTTTTATGCCTCGATGCAGATTGGGAAAGCATTGCCAAAGAGAGCGTAGAAAATCCTTCTACCAGGGTGACTGCGGAAAATTTAGCTTACGTTATTTACACCTCTGGCTCCACAGGAACTCCCAAAGGGGCGATGAATACCCATCTGGGTATCTGCAATCGCTTACTGTGGATGCAGGACACTTATCAACTAACAGAAACAGACCGAGTTTTACAGAAAACTCCCTTCAGCTTTGATGTTTCTGTTTGGGAATTTTTCTTGCCTTTGCTAACTGGATCTCGTCTAGTTGTGGCTCGACCAGGAGGACATCAAGATAGCGCTTATTTAGTGGAGCTGATTGCCCAAGAGCAAATCACTACCATTCATTTTGTGCCGCCAATGCTTCAGGTTTTCCTAGAAGAATTGGAAGTACAAAAATGTCAATGTCTCAAACGAGTGATTTGCAGTGGCGAGGCTTTATCCTACGAACTTCAGCAACGCTTCTTTGCGCGGTTGGACGCCCAATTACACAATCTTTATGGCCCAACGGAAGCAGCCATTGATGTCACGTATTGGGCTTGTCAACGGGAAAGCGAACTCCCTATCGTTCCGATTGGTCGCGCGATCGCGAATACTCAACTCTATATCCTCGATCGCCACCTGCAACCCGTTCCAGTAGGTGTGGCTGGGGAACTTCACATCGGCGGCGTTGGCTTAGCGCGAGGCTATCTCAATCGTCCTGATTTAACAGCCCAGAAGTTTATTTCTAATCCGTTTAAAAACCTAACCCCCCAGCCCCCTTCCCTACGAGGGAAGGGGGAGAATTGCTTCCCTCCCCTCGTAGGGGAGGGGAGGGGAGAGAGTCGCTTATACAAAACTGGAGATTTGGCGCGTTATCTACCTGATGGCAACATTGAGTTTCTCGGCAGGATTGATAATCAGGTAAAACTGCGGGGTTTCCGCATCGAACTGGGAGAAATTGAAGCAGCGCTAATGCAGCACCCAGCTATTCGAGAAACAGTAGTTTTGCTGCGAGAGGATAACCCAGGTGACAAGCGTTTAGTCGCTTACATTGTGCCGAAAGAACAAGCAACCGGCATTCACGATCTACGCGACTTCTTGAAGCAGAAACTGCCGAGTTATATGGTGCCATCTGCCTTCATGTTTTTAGAGGCTTTACCTTTAACTGCAAATGGCAAAATCGAGCGTGGAGCATTACCTGTACCGGAAAATCTATCTTCATCGGCAGTTGTTTATATCGCTCCCCGGAATCCGGTTGAAGAAAAGCTAGCGCAACTTTGGACTGAAGTCCTCGACCTTGAACGGGTAGGCATTTACGACAACTTCTTTGAGTTGGGTGGTAACTCTTTAGTAGCAACTCAACTGATTTCTAAGGTGCGTCGCACATTTCAAGTAGAAATTCCTTTGCGAAATTTATTTGAGTTGCCAACAATTGCTGGACTTGCTGAAAGCATTTCCCAAACTAAAGAGAGTAACGCTGATGCTCAGAAAGCGGCGATTCAGCCAATTTCCAGAACGGCTCATCGCGGTTCCCATAATCAATCAAAAAAGGGAGAGTAAACAATGACATTGCATTCTTCCTGGGACGCTACAACAGACATTCAAGAAGACGATATTTTCGTTCTTCCAACTTCTTTTGCACAAGCAAGATTGTGGTTTCTGGATCAATTTGAACCAGGCAGTCCTTTCTACAACATTCCTGCCGCTGTCCGCCTTACAGGGAAGCTGAATGTTGTCGCTTTGGAGCAAAGTCTCAATGAAATGGTGCAACGCCATGAAGCTTTGCGGACGACGTTTGCGGTTGAAGATGGTCAGCCAGTGCAAGTTATCCGAGCCAGCTTGACTCTAAACTTGCCGATTGTAGATTTAACAGCGCTACCTGCAAGTGAGCGAGAAGCTGAGATTTATGCAAGAGCAAATGCGGAAATCCAACAACCTTTTGATTTAACTAAAGTTCTTCTGTGGCGAGTCACGCTGTTACGACTAGATGAAGCAGATCATGTGTTGCTACTGACCATGCACCATATCATCTCTGATGGTTGGTCTTTGGGGGTATTTCTGCGAGAAATGGCAGCACTTTACGAAGCCTTTTCTAATCGCAACCCCTCACCGCTTCCGGAACTTCCAATTCAGTATGCAGACTTTGCTGTTTGGCAGCGTGACTGGCTTCAGGGGAAAGTTTTGGAAACTCAGCTCAATTACTGGAAACAACAATTGAGTGGTTCTTTGCCAGTGCTGCAACTGCCAAGCGATCGCCCTCGACCTGCTATTCAGTCTTACACGGGTAGAAAACAATTCTTCACCCTCTCCAAGTCTTTAACAGCAGCGCTTAAATCTCTAAGTCAGCAAACGGGTGTGACTTTGTTTATGACAATGCTGGCGGCATTCAAGACGCTAGCACACCGTTACACAAACCAAGATGACCTGATTGTGGGGAGCGCGATCGCTAATCGCAATCGAGAGGAAGTTGAGGGACTAATTGGGTTGTTTGTCAATACCTTGGTGCTGCGAACCGATCTCAGTGGCAATCCCACTTTCCGAGAGTTGCTGAATCGCGTTCGGGAAGTAACGTTAGGTGCTTATGCTCACCAGGATTTGCCCTTTGAAAAGCTAGTAGAAGAACTCCAACCAGAACGGGATTTGAGCCAAAATCCTCTATTTCAGGTGTGGTTTGCCTTGAACAACGCTCCCATGCCAGCGATGCAACTGGCGTCGGGACTAACTTTGAGTCCCTTGGAAGTGGATAGCGGGACGGCACAGTTCGATTTGAGCCTGGATATGGTCGAACGGGGAGAAGAATTGATTGGCTCGTTTGAGTACAATACTGACCTGTTTGACGCGACCACGATTACTCGCATGGTGGGGCATTTTCAAACCTTGCTGGAAGGCATTGTCGCTGATTGCGATCGCCACCTATCACATTTGCCGTTGTTGACAGAAGTCGAACAGCATCAGTTGCTAGTTGACTGGAATGACACCCAAGCGAATTACCCTCAAAATCACTGTATTCATCAGTTATTTGAAGCGCAGGTAGAGAAGACCCCAGATGCAGTTGCCGTTGTATTTGAGAACCAACAACTAACTTATACAGAACTCAATGCCAAGGCGAATCAACTAGCGCATCACTTGCAAAAGCTAGGGGTAAAACCAGAAGTTTTGGTAGGCATCTGTGTAGAACGCTCCCTAGAGATGATTGTCGGAATTTTAGGCATTCTCAAAGCGGGTGGGGCTTATGTACCGCTAGACCCTGCCTATCCTTCAGAGCGCTTGACTTTCATGTTGTCAGATACCCAAGTGCCTGTGCTTTTGACTCAACATCTGCTGTTAAAGAGTCTGCCTCAACACAAAGCAAAAGTTGTGTGTCTCGATGCAGACTGGGAGGTAATTTCACAAAATAGTACCAAGAATCCACTTACCAAAGTGACTGCCGAGAACCTGGCATATATCATCTATACCTCCGGTTCTACTGGCAAAGCGAAAGGAGTGATGATTCAGCATAGCAGCCTGGTTAGTATCTATCTAGCTTGGGAAGAAACTTATCAACTTCGCGCTGCACAAAGTTGTCACCTTCAGATGGCGAATTTCTCCTTCGATGTATTTACAGGAGACTTCGTTCGCGCCTTATGTTCTGGTGGGAAGTTGGTTCTGTGTCCCCGCGAATTCTTACTAGAGCCGCCAAAGCTTTATGAGTTGATGATCCAGGAAAAAGTGAATTGTGCGGAATTTGTTCCGGCTGTTTTAAGGGGTTTAGTTCAATATGTAGAGGATAACAAAAAACGTCTCGATTTTATGCGGCTGCTAATTTGCGGCTCTGATAGTTGGTATGTACGAGAGTATGAAAAAAATCGCAAGTTTTGTGGAAGTCAGACGCGACTGATTAACTCTTTTGGCTTGACAGAAGCCACGATTGATAGTTCTTATTTTGAAGGAACGGCTAATTTATCTAGTGAGCAGTTAGTACCAATTGGGCGTCCCTTTACCAACACTCAGCTTTACATCTTAGACTCCCATTTACAGCCACTACCTGTCGGCGTTCCTGGCGAATTGTACGTTGGCGGTGCTGGTTTGGCGCGGGGTTATCTCAACCGTCCTGAGTTGACACAAGAGAAGTTTATTTCTAATCCTTTTAGAGTAAGAACCTCATCCCCTAGCCCTCTCTCCGCAAGCAGAGTAAGGGGACAAAAAATTTGTAATGAGCCAGAGTCCCGTCTCTATAAAACTGGAGATTTAGCGCGGTTTCTGCCTGATGGGAATATTGAGTTTATTGGCAGAATTGACTATCAAGTAAAAATTCGCGGCTACCGGATTGAGCTAGGAGAAATTGAGGGGGTGTTAAGTCAACATCCTGCGGTGCGTGGGGCTGTGGTTTTAGCTGGCGAGAATGAACCTGGAAACCAACGCTTGATTGCTTATATAGTGAGGAATATTAGTAATGTTGAATTAAGGCAAACGCACGGCTGCACGTCCCTACAAGATTCAGAATTAATTAAAGAATTGCGTGGTTTTTTTAAGGAAAAGCTACCGCATTATATGGTGCCATCGGCTTTTGTGGTGTTGGAGACTTTACCACTAACACCTAATGGCAAATTAGATAGGCGATCGCTTCCAGTTCCCGATCCCACCCGTTCCCAAGTCGAAGCAGCTTATACCGCACCTCAAACCATCACCGAGGAATTTCTCGCAAGAGTTTGGTCGCAGGTTCTGGGAGTTGATAAAATTGGCATTTACGATAACTTCTTTGAGTTAGGTGGAGATTCTATCCTGAGTCTTCAGATAATTTCTAAAGCGCGTGATGCAGGACTTCAGATAAGTCCAAAACAAATTTTTCAATATCAAACAATCGCAGAGTTAGCGGCGGTAGCAGGGACGACGCAGACGACGATTGAAGCCGAACAAGGTATCGTCACTGGATCGGTACTTCTGACACCAATTCAGCAATGGTTCTTTGAACAAAATTTACTCGATGTTCACCACTGGAATCAGGCAGTTTTGCTGGAAACCCGGCAACGCCTGGATGTCAATCAGTTAAAAAAGGTGGTACAGGCATTACTGAAGCATCACGATTCCCTTCGATTACATTTTGTCAAGGATGCATCCGGTTGGCAACAGTTTTACGCTGATGTTGATGAAGTAATACCACTCATCAAACTTGATTTTTCTAACCTGCCAGAAAATCAGCAAAAGCAAGCGATTGAAGACACGGCTAATGAACTTCAAGCTAGCTTAAATTTATCTAAAGGGTCACTGATTCGAGTTGTTTTATTCCAGCTTGGCGACAATCAGCCGAACCGTTTGTTGATTGTCATCCATCACTTAGCAGTTGATGGTGTTTCCTGGCGAGTTTTACTTGAAGATTTACAGACAAGTTACGAACAAATCAGTCAAGGCAAATCAATTCAGCTTCCGCCTAAAACAACTTCGTTTAAACAGTGGTCTGAACAACTACGAGAATATGCAAATTCAGCCGCCTTAAAGCAAGAACTAAATTATTGGCTAACAGAATTGCAAAAACCGATTTCTTGCTTACCCATAGATGCTAACGGAATAGATGCTAACGGAATAGATGCTAACGGAATAGATGCTAACGGAATCAATACAATGGCTACGGCTCAAACTGTATCCGTTAGCTTGAGTCAAGAAGAAACTCAAGCTCTATTACAAGAGGTTCCCAAGGTTTATAACACCCAAATAAACGATGTGTTACTAACCGCTTTGGGACAAGCTTTTTCACAATGGACGGGGATGGATTCGGTTCTCGTGGATCTGGAAGGACACGGACGAGAGACGTTCTCAGAATCAATCGATTTATCCCGCACTGTAGGCTGGTTTACTTCAGTCTTTCCTGTGCTGCTGAATGTAGGTAAAAATTGCAAACCCGGAGAAGCTTTAAAAGCAGTTAAAGAACAACTCCGCCGGATTCCCAATCGTGGCTTTGGCTATGGTGTGTTGCGCTACCTCAGCAGCGAAGAAGTCGCCTTGGCACTAAAAGCATTGCCTCAAGCGGAGGTAACTTTCAACTATCTTGGTCAATTCGACCAAAGTTTACCGCCATCCTCGCTATTTAAAATCGCCTCTGAATCTACTGGAAACCTTTACAGCCCACGGGGAAGCCGAGCCTATCTATTAGAAATTAATGGATTAGTTGCAGTCGGTCAACTGCGCCTGGAATGGAGTTTTAGCGAATCAGTACATCGCCGGGAAACAGTGCAGCGACTGGCAGAGGGATATATAGAGGCGTTGCGATCGCTTATTGCCCACTGTCAATCTCCAGAAGCAGGCGGCTACACTCCTTCAGACTTTATCGCCGCCAAAGCCAGTACCAGCGACTTTGACAAGTTGCTAGCCCAAATTAGTCAATCTACCAAAGGCAGCCGCCATGAAAGTTGAAAATCTAGAAGACATTTACGAACTTTCACCGATGCAGCAGGGGTTGCTGTTTCATACGCTGTATGCCCCAAAATCGGCAATGTATTTCGAGCAGTATAGCTGGACGGTGCAAGGAGATTTTAATGCCTTGGCGTTTAAGCAAGCTTGGCAAAGCGTAATCGACAGACATCCGATTTTGCGAACTGCCTTCTTTTGGGAAGATTTGGAAAAGCCTTATCAAGTGGTATACCGCCAAGCTGAACTAATTTGGGAGGAACAAGATTGGCGGCATTCGCAGGAGTTGCAAGCAGAACGGTTAGAAATGTTTTTGCAGGCAGATCGCGATCGCGATTTCGACCTTTCCCAAGCCCCCTTGATGCGTCTCGGCTTGATTCGGTTGGCAAATGATACCTATCAAGTGGTTTGGAGCCATCACCACATCCTTTTAGATGGTTGGTCGGGTCCCTTGGTATTTCAGGAAGTTTACGCCTTTTATCAAGCCTTCTGCCAAGGTCAAGAATTACACCTGGAACGCCCCCGTCCCTTCCGGGAATACATTACTTGGCTACAGCAGCAAGATTTGTCGAAAGCGGAAGCGTTCTGGAGAAAGACACTGCAAGGCTTTACCGCACCGACTCCTCTAGGGCTAGACCGGATGCACAATCGGGCGAGTCTAGAAAACAACGACAACGAGCAGCAAATGAAGCTATCGCAGGCTGTCAGCACTGCTCTGGAAGCCTTAGCACGTCAGCATCGCTTAACCATTAACACTTTAGTGCAAGGAGCCTGGGCGATTCTGCTGAGTCGCTACAGTGGCGAACAGGATGTAATTTTTGGGGCGATTTCTTCTGGGCGTCCAACCGATTTAGTGGGGGTTGAATCGATTGTCGGGATGTTTGTCAACACCTTGCCAATGCGGGTATATGTCAATCCCGAAGCCGAACTTTTGCCCTGGTTAAATCGTTTTCAGGCTCAACAAGCAGAAATGCGTCAGTACGAGTATAGCCCTCTCGTCAAAATTCAGGGATGGAGTGAAATTCCTGCCAACGTATCTTTCTTTGAGAGCATTGTCACCTTAGAAAACTATCCCGTTGAACCGGAACAATGGGAAGAAAATCAGAACCTAAAGATATACAATTTGCAGGTTTTTGAGAAGACAAACTATCCCCTAACGATCATGGCAGGAACGGGAACCCAGTTGTCGCTCAGAATTTTGTACGACGATCGCCGTTTTGATACCGCCACAATTAGCCGGATGTTGGGACATTTCCAAACATTGTTGGAAAGTATTGCCGCTAATCCTAATCAGCGTCTTGGCGACTTACCAATTTTGACCGCCGCAGAACGGTATCAGTTGTTGTTGGACTGGAACAATATTCAGGCGCAGGATAATGTAAAGACACGATTAATCGCATCTATACAATCGATTCATCAGTTATTTGAACAACAGGTACAAAAGACACCTGATGCGGTTGCGGTAATTTTTGATAATCAACAGCTAACTTATACCGAACTCAATAGTCGAGCGAATCAATTAGCGCATCACCTGCAAAAACTTGGAGTGAAACCCGAAGTTCTCGTTGGCATTTGCATGGAACGCTCTTTGGAAATGGTGATTGGACTTTTGGGGATTCTCAAAGCAGGTGGTGCTTATGTACCGCTAGATCCCAAGTATCCCCAAGAACGCTTAGCGTTCATGTTAGAGGATACGCAAGCATCGGTATTGTTGACGCAACAGCAACTGATTGAGAGTCTTCCTAAACACAATGCGAAGGTTGTTTCTCTAGACTCTGACTGGGACATGATTGCTCAGTCAAACCCGGAAAATCCTACCACTCAAGTAAGCGCAGATAACCTCGCCTACATCATTTATACTTCTGGTTCTACTGGCAAACCGAAAGGGGTTGCGATCGCACATTACAACACTGTGGCGCTAATTGATTGGGCGAAAACAGTGTTTACACCAGCGGATATGGCAGGGGTTTTGGCTTCTACTTCTATCTGCTTCGATTTGTCAATTTTTGAATTGTTTGTGCCCTTAAGCTGCGGTGGTACGGTCATTCTGGCTGAAAACGCCTTGTATTTGCCGACTTTACCAGTGGCGGATCGGGTGACGTTAATCAATACTGTGCCCAGTGCGATCGCGTCCTTACTCCGAGATAACGCTATCCCCGCAACAGTCCGCACCGTGAATCTTGCTGGCGAACCCCTGCCAAATAATCTGGTGCAGCAACTCTATCAGCTAAACCACATCCAGCAGGTATTTAATCTCTACGGGCCTTCGGAAGATACTACCTATTCAACATACGCCTTAATCGAACGCGGTAGCCAAGGCACTCCGCCTATTGGTCGCCCGATTGCCAATACACAAGTCTATGTATTGGATAACTCTCTACAACCTGTCCCCATCGGCGTTGCTGGCGAACTCTATCTTGGCGGTGCAGGACTGGCGCGAGGTTATCTCAATCGTCCAGAACTGACAGCCGAAAAGTTTATTGCCAACCCATTTAATCAAAACCTAACCCCCCTGCCCCCTTCCCTACGAAGGAAGGGGGAGTCTGACGCCCCTTCCCTCGTAAGCGAGGGGTTGGGGGAGAGGTTGCGCCTCTATAAAACAGGAGATTTAGTTCGTTATCTTCCTGACGGCAACCTAGAGTTTTTAGGTCGAATTGACCATCAAGTAAAAATTCGCGGCTTCCGCATCGAATTAGGGGAAATTGAGGCTGTATTGGCTAAACATCCAGCCATTGAGAAAACCGTTGTCTTAGCTCAAGAGGACGACCTGAATACTCAGCGTCTTGTTGCTTATTTGACAACAAAACAACTTCCTCAAGATTCAGATAAATTGCCAGAAACACAATGGCATTCTGAGCAGGTATCGGAATGGGAAACAGTCTTTGAAAAGACTTATCACCAAAATTCCAATATTCAGGAAGATACTTTGAATATTAGTGGTTGGAATAGTAGCTATACAGGCTTACCAATTCCAGCCGAAGAAATGCGGATGTGGGTTGACTGCACTGTTGAGCAAATTCTCGCCTTAAAACCCTCTCGCATTCTTGAAATTGGTTGTGGTTCTGGTCTACTTTTGTTCCCCATTGCGCCTCATTGTTCCCATTACTTGGGCACCGACTTCTCTCAATCTGCACTTGACTATATTCAGCAGCAATTAACAACGCAAAACCTGCCCCAAGTAACGCTAGATAGACGACTGGCAGATAACTTTGAGGGAATAGAAGCGGGTGCCTTCGACGTGGTGATTATTAACTCCGTGATTCAGTATTTCCCCAGCACTGACTATCTGTTGCGCGTCTTGGAAGGCGCTGTAAATGCTGTGAAACCAGGTGGTTCTATCTTCATTGGGGATGTGCGTAGTTTGCCGCTATTAGAAGCTTTCCATACTTCTGTACAACTGCATCAAGCTCCCTCTAACCTTTCTATAACTGAATTACGGCAGCGCATCCAAAAACGCTTACAACAAGAGCAGGAACTAATTATCGATCCGGAATTTTTCAGGGCACTGAAGCATGAATTTTCCAAAATTAGTCACGTCCAAATTCAACCCAAACCAGGTAAATACCAGAATGAATTGACCAAGTTTCGCTACGATGTGATTCTTCGAGTCAGTGCTGAAGTCGATTGTTTGCAAGATTTCCCTTGGCTAAATTGGCAGAAGCAAAATCCGACTCTTGGTATTCGTCAGTTACTGGAAGAAACCAACCCAGAGATTTTGGGAATCACGGGAATTCCTAATGCGCGTCTGCTATCTGAGATGAAAACTTTAGAATTGCTAGCTGAAAATGATGGAGGAGAAACTGTTGCCGATTTGCGAAAATCACTGCAAGAAAGCAATACAGAAGATGGGATTGAATCTGAAGAGATTCTAGCTCTAGGTCAAGACTTATCTTACTGCATTCAGCTTAATTATTCTGGCGATCATTACGATGCAGTAGTTGTGCATAAAACCTTGGCATCTCCAGCGAAATTACCAGCATTCTTGGAAACAAGTGTCAAAGTAAAACCTTGGAGAAACTATGCGAATAATCCGCTGCAAGGAAAAGTAACTCGTGAATTGGTTCCTCAATTGCGCGATTATTTGCAGGAGAAGCTGCCGGAATATATGGTGCCTTCTAACTTTATCCTGCTGGAAGAATTTCCTCTAACTCCGAATGGTAAAATCGATAGGCGATCGCTTATTACTCTCAGCCAATTCCGCCCAGAACTAGAAAAAACCTTTGTTGCGCCACGTACACCAATTGAACAAGCAGTTGCCAATATTTATGCCCAAATTCTAAATCTGCAGCCGGTAGGTTCCTCTGATAACTTCTTTGAATTAGGCGGTCACTCGCTACTCGCTACGCAAGTAACTTCCCGGTTGCGAGAAACATTCCAAGTCGAATTACCGCTACGGACTTTATTTGAGTCACCAACTGTTGCGGAATTAGCTGAAGTAATTTCCTCAGCTCAGCAAGCAAAACAAATAGATTCTAGTTCTATTGCGCCTATTTCCCGCAATCAGCCACTACCGCTATCTTTTGCTCAACAACGGCTGTGGTTTCTCGATAACCTGGAACCCGGTTCGCCTGACTATAATATTCCTGCACCAGTTCGCCTGGTAGGACAATTAGATGTTGCGGCGCTAGAGCAAAGCTTTAACGAAATTGTGCGGCGACACGAAATATTACGCACCCGTTTTGTGATGGAAGGGCAACCGATTCAAGAAATTGCTCCTGCTATGAAAGTGACATTTCCTATTATCGACTTGCAAGCTTTTCCAGAGGCGGATCGAGAAGTAAAAATTCAACGATTAATTGCCCAAGAAGCATTACAACCCTTCGATTTAACTCAAGCACCGCTGTTTCGGATTCAACTGCTGCAACTCGGTGAGGAAGAACATATTTTAGTTTTAGTTCTGCACCATATCATCTTCGATTTGTGGTCAATTGGAGTGATGTTGCAAGAAGTGACTGAACTCTACAAAGCTTTTACGACTGGGGAAATTTCTTTGCTGCCTGAATTACCGATTCAATACGCCGATTTTGCGGTTTGGCAGCGGCAATATCTCCAAGGAGAGGTGCTGGAAAAACATTTAAGTTATTGGAAACAGCAATTAAGCGGTAATTTACCATTAGAATTACCGAGCGATCGCTCTAGATCCGCCGTTCAGTCAAATCGAGGTGCTATCCATTATTTGGCTTTCCCCAAAGATTTGAGCGATGCAATTCAAGCTTTCAGTCAGAGGGAAGGAGCTACCTTATTTATGACGCTTTCGGCGGCGTTTAAAACCTTGCTCTATGCCTACACGGGACAGCAAGATATCCTCATCGGCTCGCCGATTGCTAATCGCGATCGCGTTGAACTAGAATCACTAATTGGCTTCTTTGTCAATACTTTAGTTCTCCGCACTGATTTATCTGGAAATCCCAGCTTTCGAGAATTATTAGCGCGGGTGCGCGAAGTCACTTTAGGCGCTTATGCTCACCAAGATTTGCCCTTTGAGAAGCTAGTAGAAGCGCTACAACCCAGCCGAAAACAAAGTGAATTTCCCTTATTTAAAGTCTGGTTTGCGCTGGAAAATGCCCCCATCCCAAATGTGAAACTGCCGAAATTAACGCTTAGTCCAGTTGACTTTTACAGCGGTATCGCGCGATACGACTTAAGGCTGGGGTTAACTGAAACAGCCGCATGTTTAAGAGGCTCATTAGAGTACAAAGCTGAGTTATTTGATGGCACAACCATTGCTCGAATCGTCGGACATTTAGAAGCTATTCTGCGACAAGCCGTGGCACAACCAGACATTCGATTAGAACAACTTTCAAGTGCGATCGCGCAAGCCGAACAACAACAGCAAATCGCCCAAGAAAAAGAACTCGCACAAACTAGCTTGCAAAAGTTAAAGCGAGTCAAACGCAAAGCTATGCATGGATAGAAACGCCCAGACATCAATTTCAGGGCTAATAGCAGAAGTCCGTTTTAACGGACTAATACATTCAAGATTTAGTCGGTTTCAACCGACTTTGGCTATGAGCCAGGATTTTAAATTCCTGGCGGTATTACGAAAGCACACTTTTGTAAGAAATCTAATGAAACCCCCAGAATCGCCCAAACTCAGCCTTAAAAAAGTAGGGACTTCCCAGAGAAAATCAATTACTGTCTCGGAAGGTGAATTGATTAAAGTAGCACCCCTACAACCTAACCAACCTTTGCCGCTTATTATCGAACCAATAGTAGACGGCTTTGACTTAATTAGTTGGACGCGAAAGAATCGTTTATTCATTGAAACTCAACTTTCCAATTCCGGGGGAATACTCTTCCGCAACTTCAAAATTCAGGGGATTGAAGTATTTGAGCAGTTCGTCAAAGCCACTTCTGATGGTAAACTTTTACCGTATCAAGATGGTTCGTCGCCGCGGACTCTGGTGAAGGACAATGTTTATACTTCCACCGACTATCCAGCCGACCAAACTATCTTTCTTCACAGCGAACTTTCCTACGCTAATACCTGGCCTTTAAAAGTTTACTTTCACTGCGTAAAGCCTGCGGAACAAGGTGGAGAAACGCCAATAGCGGATATTCGGAAAGTCTGCGATCGCATTCCTGTCCAAATACGCGATCGCTTTCTCCAAAAACAAGTAATGTACGTTCGCAACTTTGGCGGTGGACTCGGACTTCCCTGGCAAAAAGCGTTTCAAACTTCAGATAAAACCGTTGTCGAAGCATACTGTCATGAGAACGGTATTGAGATGGAGTGGAAAGAAGGCGACAAGCTGCGAACTCGCCAAATTCGTCCGGCGGTAGTTAACCACCCGAAAACTGGCGAAACAGTTTGGTTTAATCATGCAGCTTTCTTTCACGTATCAACTCTAGAACCAAAAGTTCGTCAAGCATTGTTAGCGTTTTCGGAAATTGAGCTTCCCTACAACACTTATTACGGAGATAGTTCCCCGATTGAACCCCAATTTTTAGAGGAAATTCGTTCTGCTTATCGCCAAGAAACTGTGATGTTTCCTTGGCAAACAGGAGATATTCTGATACTCGACAATATGTTAACGGCTCACGGAAGAACACCCTTCGTCGGTTCGCGGAAAGTTGTTGTAGGTATGGCTGAACCTTTTAGCAGCAAACATATTTAATCCAGAATAGATGAGTTTTAAAAATGGATAATAAAGTTCTAGAAATGCAAAATGAAATCATTCAAGGCTTTCAAATATCTCCCCAACAAAAGCGCCTGTGGGGTTTGCAAAAACTTAATTCACTTCAAGCTTATCAAGCGAAGTACTATCTTTTACTTGAAGGCGTTCTTAATGTAGAGATGTTGGAATCATCCCTGCAACAAATTGTCACTCGACATGAAATCCTTCGCACCCATTTTCGCTGTCTACCGGGAATGACGATTCCCCTACAAGTTATTTCAGATAGCAACAGTATTAACTGGCAATCTATTGATTTGAGTTCTAGCAATATCCAAGAGCAAAAGAATCAACTGGAAGCGCTTTTTAACAAAATAAGTGATGAAGACTGCAATTTTGAGCGAGATTCGCTATTACACCTATCCTTAATTACTCTGTCAGAGCAGAAGCATATCTTGCTGATTAATTTACCGGCTCTTTGTGCCGATGCTGCAACTTTACAGCATTTAGCAAGAGAAATTAGTCGTACCTACGCTGCTTGCTGTCTCGGTACGGAACTCGACGATGAGATAATGCAGTATGCCGATATCTCCGAATGGCAGAATGAATTGCTAGAAGGAGAAGATACGGAAGCCGGACGAAACTATTGGCAAAAGCAAGATTTTTCTGCACTGTTAAATATCGCCCTTCCGCTGGAAAAATTAGTTTCAGAACCAGCAAATTTTAAACCGCGATTTATTACAAAGACAATCAATTCCGACCGAGTAGCCGAAATAACAGCATTCGTGAGTAAGAATGGAACTGTGTCGTCATTCCTGCTTACTTGCTGGACAATTTTGCTTTGGCGGCTCATCAAACAGCCAGATTTGGTAATTGGGACAGCTTTCGATGGTCGAAAATACGAGGAATTGGAATCAGCGCTGGGATTGTTTGCCAAATATTTACCGATTCAGAGCAATTTAGAAGCAAAGCTTTCCTTTGGGGAGTTATTGCAAAACGTTCATCAAGCGCAACAAGAAGTTTACCAATGGCAAGAATACTTTAGCTGGGATTTTAACGCCTCGGCTGATTTATCCTTTTTCCCAGTTTGTTTTGAATTTAATCAAGCGGCTGATAAATATTCTGCTAATAGCGTTACCTTTTCAATTGAACGGCAGTATATTTGTATTGATCGCTTCAAAATCAAACTGGCTGGCGTTGAGCGGGATGACTCTTTGAGTATCGAGTTCCACTACGACGCAAACTTATTCGCTGAAACGGATATTCAGCGTTTAGCTGGAAATTTTAGCACTTTAGTTGATAGTATCCTCGAAACTCCAGAGGTTGCGATTACTGAGTTAAAAATTCTCAGCGAGGTAGAACGCAAGCAAGTTCTAATTGAGTTCAACAACACAGAAATTGATTTTTCTCAATTCCAGGGAATACATCAACGATTTGAGCAACAGGTTGAAAAAACGCCGGACGCGATCGCACTGGTTTACGAAGGCGAACAACTCACTTATCAGCAGTTAAATCAAAAAGCCAATCAACTCGCTCATTCCTTGCGAAAGCTGGGTGTCGTACCAGAAGTTTTAGTCGGTCTTTATCTAGAACGCTCCCTAGAGATGGTTGTTGGACTGTTGGGAGTGCTGAAAGCTGGGGGAGCTTATGTCCCCCTTGAACCCACCTTGCCATCGGATCGCCTAGCGTTCATCCTGCAAGATACTCAGGCAAAGGTGTTGTTAACGCAACAACAGTTAGTCACCAACCTTCCCAACTCGAGAGCTACCGTTTTCTGCTTAGATTCCGACTCGGAAATGCAACCAGAGAGCGATCGCGCTAGCGCGCAGCCTTCGGATCGCAACTTAGAATCAGTTGCAACCGTAGAAAATCTTGCCTATATAATTTACACTTCTGGCTCTACCGGAACCCCCAAAGGCGTTGCGGTAGAACATCGACAAATTCTCAACTATCTCAATGGCATTTTGGAAAGATTGGATCTTCCCGATGGTGCCAGTTTTGCAATGGTTTCTACCTTTGCTGCCGACTTGGGAAATACAGTCTTATTCCCCTCTTTGTGTACGGGAGGATGTCTGCATATCATCTCCCAAGATCGCGCTGCGGATGCTGAAGCGCTCTCGCAATATTTTCAACAGCATCCAATTGATTGCCTCAAGATAGTTCCTTCTCATTTATCGGCTTTACTGGCATCCTCTCAACCAGAATTTGTTTTGCCTCGCCAGCGATTAATTTTGGGTGGAGAAGCATCTAATTGGGGTTTGATTGAGAAAGTCCAGAACTTAGCTCCCTCATGTCGCATTCTCAATCACTACGGGCCAACAGAAACAACGGTCGGCGTACTTACCTATCAGGTGGAGAGTGGGAACGTAGCTAATGTTTCAAAGACAGTTCCACTCGGTCGTCCTTTAGCAAATACCCAAATTTATATCCTAGATAATCATCTCCAGCCTGTGCTTATTGGTGTATCTGGCGAGATTTACATTGGTGGAGAGAGTTTAGCGCGAGGTTATTTAAACCAGCCGGAACTAACCGCCAAAAGATTCATTTCGGACCCATTTTTAAAGAATTCAGGAGTCATATCAAGTCCCCTTCATGAACCAGCATTTCCTCTGAACCCCACCTCGCCACAGCCTACGGCTCCGGCTCCCCTCCCCGCCTGCGGGGAGGGGTTGGGGGTGGGGTGCTTTCCTGATGCGGTAAACGGATTTGATATCAAAAGTCAGGAGTCAGAAGAAAACTCAAAACTCAAAACTCAAAACTCAAAACTTTATAAAACTGGAGACTTGGCTCGCTATTTACCGGATGGAAACATTGAGTTTCTGGGACGAATTGACCATCAAGTAAAAATCCGGGGCTTCCGCATCGAATTGGGAGAAATTGAGGCAGTGCTAAGGCAGCATCCCGCCGTAGAACAGGCTGTGGTTGTAGTTCGCGAGGATTTGCCTGGGGACAAGCGTTTAGTTGCTTATTCGGTTTTGAGTCAGCAGCAGGGGAGTAGAGAAGAAGCCAGTCAATCAAATCTAATGGGTGACTTACGTTTTTTTGTAAAAGCGAAGTTGCCGGAATACATGATGCCTTCAGCTTTTGTGATTTTAAAGACTCTGCCTTTAACTGCTAATGGGAAAGTGGATCGGAAAAAACTGCCAGTACCTGAGCAAATTCGACCAGAGTTAGCAGGAACGTTTGTTGCTCCCCGCACCAATGTGGAGGAGATATTAGCTGGAATTTGGGCTGAAGCCATCGGGATTGAACAAGTGGGTATTTACGACAATTTTTTCGAGCTAGGAGGACATTCGCTGCTAGCAACTCAGGTGATTTCCCGATTACGTGACGCCTTTAATGTGGAGTTTCCCTTGCGGCAGTTTTTCGACTCTCCCACTGTCGCGGATTTAGCAGTCGCGATCGCGCAAAAACTCGCTGAACAGACCGATGAGGAAATGATGGCTCAAATGTTAGCAGAGTTAGAGGAAATCTCGGAGGAAGAAGTTCGAGAAGTTTTGGCTAAGGAAGGAGTAGGCAAATGAGTAATTTAAGCGAAGCGAAGCGCGACGACTTCGTCGTTCGCATCGCCGGACTTTCTCCAGAAAAACGCGAATTGCTGCTAAAACGGCTTAATCAGAAAAAAGAGCCGATCGTATCAACCCAAATCCCCCGCCAAAACCGGGATTCTAACTTGTTTCCCTTGTCATTTGCTCAACAGCGGTTGTGGTTTTTCGACCAATTAGAGCCGGGAAATACCAGCTATAACATCCCTGCGGCTGTGCGGGTTAAGGGAACGTTGGATGCGATCGCTCTCGAACACAGCCTCAACGCAATTATCGAGCGTCACGAAGCCTTGCGAACTGTCTTCACGACAGTTGATGGACACCCCGTTCAAGTCATTACCCCACAGTTGAAATTAACGCTTCCATTCGTCGATTTGCGGGAACTTCCCAACACCGAACGAGAGCAAGCAGTACGGCAATTAGCCACCGCAGAAGCGCAAAAACCCTTTGACCTCACACAGGCACCTTTGCTGCGAGTTAGCCTGCTGCATCTGAGCCAATTCGAGTATGTGGTGTTATTTACGATGCACCACATTGTTTCAGATGGGTGGTCAATGGGGATATTTATTCAAGAGTTAGTCACCTTTTATAAAGCTTTCTCTAGTAGCAAATTTTCACCCCTTCCTGAATTAAGTATTCAATATGCAGACTTTGCATTTTGGCAGCGACAGTGGCTACAAGGAGAAGTTTTAGAAACCCAGATTGCTTATTGGAAAAAGCAATTAGGATGCAATCTTCCCGTACTAGATTTGCCGACAAACAGACCGCGACCTGCGGTGCAAACCTTCCAAGGTGCAGAGGAAAAATTTGTTTTGTCCAAGGCGCTGACTGAGGCACTGACTAAACTAGGTCAGCAGCAAGGAGCGACTTTATTCATTGTTTTGCTGGCGGCGTTCAAAACGTTGCTTTATCGTTATACCGGACAGGAGGATATTTTAGTTGGTTCGCCAATTGCCAACCGCAACCGTGCCGAACTAGAAGGAATTATTGGCTTTTTTGCGAATACTTTAGTTCTGCGGACTGATTTATCGAATAATCCTACTTTTAAGGAGTTGTTAGGACGGGTGCGCGAGGTGGCGTTGGGAGCATACAGCCACCAGGATTTGCCCTTCGAGAAACTGGTAGAAGTGTTGCAGCCGGATCGGGATTTGAGCCGTAATCCGCTGTTTCAAGTGTTATTTGCTCTCCGTAATGTGCCGACACAAACTTTAGAATTGCCGGGAGTTTCTCTCAGTCTTGAAGAGATGGAGAGTCAAACGGCAAGATTTGATTTGGTACTCAACTTATCTCAGGAAGCAGGAGGTCTTACAGGAGTATTTGAATACAACAAAGAATTGTTTAATGCCAGCACCGTACAGCGGATGGCAGGACATTTTCAAACGTTGTTAGAAAGTATTGTTGCCAATAGCGATCGCTCTATCTCCACTTTGCCATTTTTAACGCAACCCGAACGGCATCAGTTGTTAGTGGAGTGGAACAATACTCACACGAACGACTCGACGGATCGCTGTCTGCACCAGTTGTTTGAAGAACAAGTGGAACGAACACCAGACGCGATCGCCATTATTTTTGAAAACCAGCAACTCACCTATGCCGAACTCAATGCCAAGGCAAATCAACTAGCGCATCATCTACAAAAACTCGGCGTGAAGCCAGAAGTTTTAGTGGGAATTTGTGTAGAACGTTCCCTAGAAATGGTCGTGGGATTGCTGGGCATTCTCAAAGCAGGTGGAGCCTACCTACCCCTAGATCCAGCCTATCCCCCAGAGCGTCTTGCTTTCATGTTAGAGGATGCTCAAGTTTCGGTGTTATTAACCCAAAAGCGGCTGTTAAATACCCTACCCTCGCATAATGCCGAGGTTGTATGCTTGGACGATTGGGAAAGCCTACAAATGGGCAGTCCAAATTTAGTTCAAAATCCCTCCAACTTAGCTTACGTTATCTACACTTCAGGCTCAACCGGACGACCCAAAGGTGTACAAATTTCCCACGCCTGTGTAGTCAATTTTCTAATTTCTATGGGTCAGAAATTAGGAATAACCGAGCTAGATATTTTATTAGCTGTCACCTCCTTATCTTTTGATATTGCGGCGCTGGAAATATTCCTCCCCATAACTGTAGGATCTCGCGTTGTCGTAGTACCCCGTGAAATTGCCTCTGACGGCGCACAGTTGTTAACAACATTAACCAATTCTGGGGCGACCATCATGCAAGCAACGCCTGCTACTTGGCGACTGCTTTTGGCAGCGGGATGGCAGGGTAGTAAGGGCTTGAAAATCCTCTGTGGTGGCGAAGCCTTACCGCGACAACTCGCCGCTCAATTGCTCGTACGAGGCGATCGCTTGTGGAACTTGTACGGCCCTACCGAAACCACGATTTGGTCTACTATTCATCCAGTTGAAAGTAGCGACGCTTGCGTTTCCATCGGGTGTCCCATTGCCAACACGCAAGTTTACATACTCGATACCCATCTACAGCCTGTCCCAGTGGGTGTTACGGGTGAACTGTATATCGGCGGCAAAGGTTTATCCAGAGGCTACCTAAATCGACCTGAACTGACAGCCGAGAAGTTCATTCCCAATCCATTTTTAGAGAAGTCAGAAAAGTCTGAATTACTGTACAAAACTGGAGATTTAGCGAGATATCTGCCGAATGGTGAATTGGAATATTTGGGACGCATTGACCACCAAGTTAAAGTGCGTGGCTTCCGTATCGAACTGGGCGAAATTGAAGCGGTACTGAGCCAACATCCAGGCGTGCAGCAAGCTGTCGTGATTGCTAGAGAAGACAATTCTAGCGACAAGTGTTTGGTTGCTTATGTCGTACTGAAGCAAGAAGCTGCAACGACACCCGTACAACTGCGCTCATTTCTCAAGGAGAAGCTACCTAATTACATGGTGCCTTCTAGCTTTGTACTGCTAGAGGCAATTCCTCTAACACCCAACGGAAAAATTGACCGTCGCGCATTGCCAGAACCCGACACCGCTAGACCAGAGTTAGAAAGCGCCTATATTGCTCCCCGCACCGCCATTGAGGAAGTTGTCGCAGGGATTTGGACTCAAGTTCTCGGTTTAGAGCAAGTCGGTATGCGCGATCGCTTCTTTGACTTAGGCGGACACTCGCTGCTGGCAACTCAGGTAATTTCTCGCCTCCGGGAAGCCTTTCAAGTTGAAATTCCCCTGCGTTATCTGTTTGAGTCGCCTACAGTCGCTGGTTTGGCAGAACGTATTGAAACAGCTTGTCGCGCCCAAGCAAATCTTCAGGTTCCGCCTCTAGTGCCAGTTGCGCGGGAGGGGAAACTGCCCCTTTCCTTTGCTCAACAGCGATTGTGGTTCCTCGACCAATTAAATCCTGGCGATTCTGCCTATAACATTTCGGCAGCAGTGCGTCTGGTCGGTGCGCTCAATATCATAGCGCTAGAGCAAAGCTTTCAGGCGATTATCCAGCGTCACGAAGCTTTAAGGACAATCTTTGCGACAGAAGCAGGACAACCCATTCAGGTAATTATCCCCTCTGCGACTTTTAAACTGCCAGTAATAGACCTGGGATTGCCATCATCCGAACGAGAAGCTGAGGTGCTGCGACTTGCTACGGAGGAAGCGCAACGACCTTTTGACCTCACTCAATTGCCGTTGCTGCGCGTCACTTTATTACAACTGGATGAGGCAGAGAATGCGGTACTGCTAACCATGCACCACATCATTGCTGATGGCTGGTCTATGGGGGTACTGATTCGGGAAGTGGCAACCCTCTACGAAGCCTTTTGTGCCGGGAAACCCTCGCCACTACCGGAATTGCCCATACAGTACGCAGATTATGCAGTTTGGCAACGACAATGGCTGCAAGGGGAAGTTTTGGAAGCCAAGCTTGATTACTGGAAGCAGCAGTTAGGTCACAATCCGTCCCAGATGAAACTACCCGCAAAACAACCTGCTGCTTCTACTTTTCAAGCTGGCATTCAATCCTTTGAGCTATCTCCAAAACTGTCTGGGGCACTAAATGTACTTAGCCGCCAAGAAGATGTAACCCTCTTCATGACACTGCTAGCAACCTTTCAGACGCTGCTGCACCGCTACACTAGCCAGGATGACATCATTGTTGGCACCGATGTCGCCAATCGCACTCAAGTTGAAACTGAATCGTTGATTGGTTTCTTTGTCAACATTTTGGTCTTACGCACCGATATGCGTGGCAACCCCAGTTTCCGCGAATTGCTCAAGCGAGTGCGCGACATCACTTTAAAAGCTTATGTCCATCAAGACTTGCCTTTTGAGAAATTGGTCGAGGAACTGCGTCCTGAAAGGACTTTGAGCCACACTCCCCTGTTTCAAGTGTTGTTCGTGATGCAAAATACACCCGTACCTACTTTAAAAGTTTCGGGTTTAACTTTAACCCCAATTGAGGTAGAGGGCGGGACAGCGAAATTTGATTTAGTGCTGTTCGTGTCAGAAACAAAGGATGGCATTGTTGGCAGTTGGAAGTACAACGCCGATTTATTTGATGCGGATGCGATCGCGCGCCTGTCCGCTCATTTTGAAACCCTCCTCAACAGCATCGTCACGCAGCCGGATACGCGCCTCAATCGTTTAGAAATACTCACCGAAGCTGAAAAGAAACAACAAGCCATGCAAGAAACTAAACGCGAAAAGAGTAACTTCAGCAAGTTCAAGAACATTAAGCCTAAAGCAGTTACTCTGCCCAAAGGCGAATTAGTCAAAACCGAATATTTGCAAGCCGGGGAAACATTCCCCTTAGTTCTCAAACCTGCCGTAAACGAGGTTGATATCGTTGACTGGGCAAAAAACAACCAAGACTTAATCCAAACCAAGTTATTACAACATGGAGGAATTCTGTTTCGGGGCTTTAACGAACCTTTAGTTTCTGTCTTTGAGCAATTTGCCCAAGCTATTTGTCCCCAGTTATTCGGAGAATATGGAGACTTACCCCGTGAAGGAGTTAGCGGGCAAGTTTACGGTTCGACTCCTTATCCGGCGGATAAAGCTATCTTGTTTCATAACGAGAGTTCGCATTTACACCGTTGGCCTTTGAAAATTTGGTTTTTCTGTGTCAAAGCTGCACAGCAAGGCGGAGAAACTCCCATTATCGACTGTCGCAAAGTGTACCAGCTACTCGATTCCCAACTTAAAGAAAGATTTGCCGAAAAGCAAATTATGTACGTCCGAAACTATACAAACGGATTAGATGTTAGCTGGCAAGAGTTTTTTAGAACCACCGATAAAAATGTCGTGGAAGATTATTGCCGGAAAGCGGCAATCGAATTTGAGTGGAGAGAAGACAATGGGTTGAGAACTCGCCAAATTCGTTCGGCGATATCCAAGCATCCAAAAACAGGAGAAACGGTATTTTTTAATCAACTTTTCTTGCACCATGTCTCCTGCTTAGATACAGCAGTCCGCGCCTCTTTATTATCTGTATTTGGAGAAGAAAACCTGCCCCGGAATGTCTATTACGGAGATGGTACTACCATCGAGGATTCTGTAATCGCAGAACTTCAAGAGGTCTATCAACAGGCATCTGTTAGTTTTCCTTGGCAGGAAGGAGACATCTTAATGTTGGACAATATGTTGGCTGCACACAGCCGTAACCCATTTATAGGTTCGCGGAAGATTGTAGTAGCGATGGGGGAAATGACAACTGACCAAGAAATTAAGAGAGAGGCTTTTTAACGCAAAAAAACGCAAAAAAAAGTTAGCGACTTTTGCGTTTTTATCTTGACGCCTAAGTAGAGTCTGGCAAAAAATTCAAATATTTTTTGCGGTTTTATAACCAAATATTGTTTGGTAAAAAGTCTAACTTTTTTTACAAATTAAGCAAGCAGCATACGTAGTGAGAACATTAAAAAATGCAAACTATAAATGGATTTCGGTTGTCGCCTCAGCAAAAATATCTTTGGTTATTGCAACAAGATAGCGCCGCTTATTGCGCCCAATGTGCAATTTTGATAGAAGGCAATCTCAAGACAACAGCTTTAAAAGAAGCTGTTCAGCAAATTATCAATCGGCACGAAATCCTGCGAACAAGTTTTCATCGAGAACCAGGGATAAAAATACCGATCCAAGTTATCAGCGATCGCTTCCACATCACCTCTTGGCATTCTAGCAATCTAACTAATTACAATCCCCTGGAACAAGAAGCAAAAATCGAGGCAATTCTTCAAGAAGAAAGGCGCTCAATTTCTACTTCCGAACCAGGCGGCTCGCTGCTGCGTACATCCCTCATAACTCTGTCGGATGACAAACATATTTTAATTGCCACTTTACCTTCTCTTTGCGCCGACAGTTGGACATTGAAGAATCTAGTAAAAGAAATTAGTCAAGGATATGTTGCAAATCTTCAAAGTGAGGAAATAGCCGAGGAAGAAGTTGTGCAATACGTGCAATTTTCCGAGTGGCAGAATCAATTGCTTGAGGATGAGGATGATTTAACGGGTAAAAAATACTGGAAACAGCAATTTTCTAACTTAGCTAATTTGAAGCTACCTTTAGAGAAAAAACTGCTTGCTTTATCAGCTAAGTTTAAACCCAAGTCAATTGAGTACCAGATTGAGCCAGATTTAGTTACCAAAATTACAGCGATCGCGCAAAAATACAATATTTCAATTTCAGCCGTTTTACTCGCTTTCTGGAAAACTCTACTTTGGCGACTAACTAGACAACCAGATATTATCGTTAGCACTGCTTTTAGTGGTCGAAAATATGAAGAATTGGAGCCAGCACTAGGACTGTTTGCCAAATTCTTACCGCTTTGCACTCATCTAGAAGACAGCTTGAGATTTAGTGAAATCGTACAGCAAGTTCAGCAGTCTGTAAACGATGCCAATAACTGGCAAGAGTATTTCTGCCAGGAAAATATTAGCACTGCAACCTTATCCGGCTTTCCCTTCGGTTTCGAGTTTGAAGAACAGCTAAACACGTATTCTACTGGCGATTTATCATTTTCGATTTACCAGCAGTACGTCTGCTGCGATCGCTTCAAAGTCAAACTCTCTTGCGTGCGTCGGGATGAGTCGCTGAGTGCCAAGTTTGACTATGATGCTGGCATCATCGGTATAGAGGCGATTCAAGCCTTGGCAGAACAATTTCATAGCTTAGTGGAAAGCGCTGCTAACAGCCCAGAAACCGCAATTGGTCAGTTAAATATACTGAGCGATCGCTCTCGACACGAATTATTAGTTGAATTCAACAACACTCAAACTGATTACCACCAATCCAAGTGCATCCACCAACTGTTTGAAGAACAAGTAGAACGCACGCCAGACAACATTGCCGTTGTATTTGAAAATCAACAATTAACCTACCGCGAACTCAACGATCGTGCCAACAAAATAGCGCATCACCTGCAAAACTTGGGAGTTAAACCAGAGGTCGTCGTTGGTATTTGCGTTGAACGTTCTCTAGAAATGGTGATGGGAATGCTAGGCATTTTCAAGGCGGGCGGTGCATATCTACCGCTAGAGCCGGCAATGCCAAAAGAACGCCTCGCCTTGATGTTGCAAGATGCTCAAGTGCCAGTGTTGTTAACTCAAAAACAGTTTTTAGAAATTCCCCAACACAGCGCCAAGGTCGTATGTCTGGATACAGATTGGGAAACCATAGAAGTTGAAAGTCAAAATTCCATCCAAAAGCCCTCAAACCTCGCTTATGTAATTTACACCTCCGGTTCTACTGGCACACCCAAAGGAGTTGCGATTGAGCATCAACAACTGCTGAATTATCTCAACGGGATTATTAACAGACTAGATTTGCCAGCAGGTGCCAGTTATGCCATTATTTCCACCTTCGCTGCCGATTTAGGTCATACCGTTGTTTTCCCAGCGTTGTGTACGGGTGGGTGTCTCCATATAATCTCCCAAGAACGCGCAACTGACCCAGAAGCACTGGCAAATTACTTTCAACAACATCCAGTTGATTGTCTCAAAATTGTCCCTTCCCACCTATCGGCTTTACTGACTTCTAATTCCGCGCATATCTTGCCTAGAAAGCGATTAATTTTAGGTGGTGAAGGTTTAACTTGGAATTTGATTGAGACAATTCAAAAACTAGCTTCCAACTGCCAAATCTTCAATCATTACGGACCAACAGAAGCAACGGTAGGCGTATTAACTTATCAGTTAGAGGGTCAGAAAGCGGAGCGGAATTCTGAAACAGTTCCTCTAGGTCGTCCAATCCCGAACACGCAGATTTATATCTTGGATGCTCATCTTCAGCCAGTTCCCATTGGCGTACCGGGTGAGTTATACATCGGCGGTGCTGGTTTGGCGCGTGGTTATCTGAATCGACCGGAACTCACAGCGCAAAAGTTTATTGCCAACCCGTTTAATCAAAACCTAACCCCCCAACAGACTTCCCTGCAAGAGAAGGGGGAGAGTTACACCCCTCGTCTAGTAGGGGAGGGGTTGGAGGAGAGGTCTGAATCCCGCCTTTACAAAACTGGAGACTTGGCTCGCTATTTGCCAGATGGAAATATCGAGTTTCTGGGACGAATTGACGACCAGGTGAAGCTTCGGGGTTTCCGCGTTGAGTTAGGGGAAGTTGAAACGGTACTGTCGCAACATCCTGGGGTACGCCAGAGTATTGTTTTGCTGCGAGAGGATGTGGGACAGCGTTTAGTAGCTTATATCGTTTCAAATTCAGCACTCATTAACGATAACGAGCTGCGTTCCTTCCTCAAAGAGAAGCTACCCGAATACATGGTGCCTTCTGCTTTCGTGATACTGAAAGCGTTGCCACTCACCCCAAATGGCAAAATAGACCGTTCGGCATTGCCAGCACCGGAGACAATAAAACCCGTAGCAGATACGTTTGTAGTTCCTCGCAACAGCGTTGAGGAGGTACTTGCCGGAATTTGGGTTCACCTTCTCAAACTTCAAAAGGTCGGGATTTATGACAATTTCTTCGACCTAGGGGGACACTCTTTACTCATCCCTCAGTTACTTGCCAAGGTGCGAGAAACTTTCCAGATAGAACTGACCTTGCGCGATTTTTTTGATGCTCCTACCATCGCCGATTTAGGGAAAAACATCGAAATGAAACAGGGAGTCATTCCTTTTATTTCTCCCACCTCGAATTTAAATCTAGACGCTGAAGCTGTCCTAGATCCGACAATTCGCCCTGACTCTATACCTGTTGAGTTAGTCACTGAACCAAGTTGCATCTTTTTAACTGGAGCAACTGGGTTTTTAGGAGCTTTTTTACTCTCCGAACTTTTGCAACAAACACAAGCAGATATCTATTGTCTGGTACGTGCTACTAATGCAGAGTCTGGGAAAGAACGGCTACAAAATAGCCTGGAATCCTACTCACTTTGGGATGAAAATTTCAGCTCCAGAATTATCCCGATTATGGGAGAGCTGTCTAAACCGTTTTTAGGGCTTTCGGATGAACAATTTCGAGACATGGCTAGTCAAATCGATGTCATCTATCACAATGGTGCCTTAGTTAATTTTACCTACCCATACTCTGCCCTTAAAGCTGCCAATGTACTGGGAACTCAGGAAGTTTTGAGATTGGCAAGTTTAATTAAACTTAAGCCAGTGCATTTTATTTCTAGCACTAATGCTGTTTCTCCGGCGGGCGGTTCTGGAGTCAGGGTCATTCGAGAACAGGATTCTATCAATCCTGAGGAAGTGATAGATACTGGTTACGCTCAGAGTAAATGGGTTGCCGAAAAGTTAGCAACGATTGCACGCGATCGCGGAATTCCGGTCTGTATTTACAGACCCGGACGGATATCCTGGCATAGCCAAACTGGGCTTTGCAACAAAAGCGATAATACCTTCAGATGGGTAAAAGGTTGTATCCAACTCGGTAGCGTTCCCAAGCGTGATGCAATGGTGAATTTAGTTCCGATAGATTATGCGAGTAGAGCGATCGCTTATCTATCCAAGCAGCAAGAATCCTTAAACAAGGATTTTCACATCGTCAATCCCTATCCCGCCCATTGGAACCAGGTTATTAATTGGGTTCGCTCGTTTGGCTATCCCCTTCGGGAAATTTCATACGATCAGTGGCACGGCGAACTATTGGAGGCGGCTAAAACATCTTCAGGAAATGCCTTGTCTCCGCTAGTGGATTTTATGAATCAACCAACATCACAAGAACCAGCCTCCACTCCGGCAATTTTACAGTTTGACTGTCAGAATACCCTAGACGGGCTTGCCGGTTCTTCTATTGTTTGTCCGCCCTTAGAGGCTGAGTTGTTTGCGCCCTACTTTTCCTACCTAATTGATAACGGTTTGCTGGATGCTCCCCCAGTGGGTGAATTCGCTGCAACAACCCTTAACAATCATGTATTGTCCTAAGCCAAATCCTCTCTCCAGCCTGCGCCTGTTCTGCTTTCCCTATGCTGGTGGTGGGGCGCTCAATTTTCGCACCTGGTCTCAGGGTCTACCTGTGGGTGTCGAAGTTTGTGCTGTCGAACTTCCCGGACGAGGAAAGCGGATTTTGGAAGCGCCATTTACTCAGGCTTTACCTCTGGTGCAGGCGATCGCGCACGCCCTTTTGCCATACTTAGACAAGCCATTTGCCTTCTTCGGTCACAGCATGGGGGCACTCGTCAGCTTCGAGGTGGCTCGTCTACTCCGCAGAGAGTACGGGATGAGTCCAGTCCATCTGTTTGTATCCGGTCGCAGCGCCCCTCAACTCCCGCTACAAGAGCCGCCCATCCACTCCCTGCCACAACCCGCGTTTATCGAGGAACTGCGCCGTCTTAACGGGACTCCCAAAGCAGTGCTAGAGAATGTGGAACTGATGGAACTGCTTCTGCCCATCCTGCGGGCAGATTTTGCCGTTCTCGAAACTTATGTTTATGCTGCTGAACCGCCGCTTCAGTGTCCTATCACTGCTTTTGGTGGTTTACAGGATGTCAAAGTCAGCGTCGATCGTCTTGAGGCTTGGCGACAGCAGACAAGTGCTAAATTCTCGCTACAAATGCTTCCCGGCGACCATTTCTTTGTGCAATCAGCTCAACCCCTGCTGCTTCAATTCCTTTCTAGAGAACTGAACTCAATCAGCACGGTTGGAAAGTATAGCAACCGCCAAGATAGTTAGGACGTAGAGTAGAGATCACCTGTTGTCCTGAAGTTATTCAAGCTGCTCATGGCAAACCCCTATAGTTATGACCTGCGTCAGAAGGTGATCCAAGCGATCGAGTTAGACGGCATGAAGAAAAGTGAAGCCGCACAG